>JBAZID010000001.1:600000-967705 GCA_041651995.1 Sulfuricella sp.
TCTGTGCACTTACTTCTTCTTCATCCAGATAACGATAAGTTTTAGCAACGCCATCCATCGCCAACCTACCATCTTTAGCCACGTTTATTTTGACATCATTCAGCGTCACAATTCTCGGCATCTGGGCAATATCGCTGGCAAAATTTCCCAGGTCGTGGTAGGCGCCCGTCACCTTGATCGTAACCGGTAACTCTGCATAAAATTCTGTGACAGATTCACTCGCAGCAGGTTTAAACAACTCAAACTCAAGCCCCCGACCCAAACCCGCTTGGTTGATATCCACCAGCAAAGCATCCATTTCGGATTTATTTGGCAGCTGCTTCAAAAGCGCTCCAAAAGCCTGGTCGATCTCTTTGAGTTGTTGACGGTAGGTATCCAGATTAATGGCCTGTTTCTTTTTAGCCAGGAAAGTTTCGCGCAGTTTTGATTCTTCCTGGCGAACTGTTTCCAATTGCTCCAATTGTCCGCTCCAGTCAAACCAATAACTCGCAAATACGACCGCAACCAAAAGCACCGCCAGCGCAGCCACTTTAGGTAGAACAGGCCAGCCGCCAACATCTTTAATATTCAGGGTTTTCAGTTCATCAAGGTTCATGCCTTCTTATCCTTGTTGTTTGAAGGCGAAGTTTTTTGCTCGTCAACACCTTCTGCTGGCTTGGGCGGCATAAGCTTGATGTTCAGAGAAAATTCACTGACCCGCAAACTATTCAGCATGACGGCCTTAGTCTCTATCAAACGCGGATCTTCAAGCCATTCCGATGAATCCAGATTGCGCATTAACGAAGCGACTCGCGCGTTGGACTGTGCGTAGCCGACCAAGTTGACAACATTATCTTTCTGCTCGATAGATTTCAAATAGACGCCATCGGGCAACTGCCGAACCAACTGATCAAGAAGATGCACCACCTGAGAACGATTTGCCTGAAGGGTTTCAACGACTTTCTTGCGCTCCAGGAGTGCTGTCGTTTTTTCCTTGAGCACCTTGATTTCTTCGATCTCCTTGTCCAGTTTGGCAATTTCAGCATTCAGGAATGCATTGCGCCCCTCCTGGTTGGATATCTTTGCGCCAAAATAGGAGTGCCCTGCCACCGCTATAACAGCACCAAGCCCCAAGGTAAGAGCAGCAAGTACAATAAATTGCTGCTGACGAGCGGCTCGTTTTTGTTCGCGATGCGGAAGAAGATTGATGCGGACTGTCATGAATCAAATCTCCGCAAAGCCAATCCGCACGCGATCATCAAGGCTGGTGCGTCGGCAGTCAGTTGTTTGGGTTTAATGCGGGAAGACAGCGCCATATTTGCGAAAGGGTTAGCAATCATGGTACTGACTTGGGTACGACTTGCCACGATCTCATCCAAGCCCTGAATCATGGCACAACCACCCGCAAGGAGAATGTGATCCACCCGATTGAACTGGGTAGAAGAAAAGAAAAACTGCAACGCCCGCGCCACTTCCAGAGCCAGCGTATCCATGAATGGCTGAAGCGTTTCCGGTTCGTAGGTATCGGGCAAACCACCTTGGCGCTTGGCAATATCCGCCTCTTCCGCCGACAAACTGTAGCGGCGCTGAATTTCTTGAGTCAGGTGATTTCCGCCAAAGCTCTGCTCACGTAAATACACGGACTGATTGTCGTGCAAGACGTTAATGTGCGTCATGGCCGCGCCTATATCAACAATGGCAACGGTTTGTCCTCGGCCACCCCCTGGAAGTTGCCGTGCAATCATGTCATATGCCAACTGAGTAGCATAGGACTCAATATCCATCACAAGCGGCTTGAGTCCAGCCGCCTCTGCAGTCGCAACCCGATCATCCACCTTTTCCTTGCGTGATGCCGCGATCAGGAGCTCGACCTCCTCTGGATTATTTGGGTTTGGACCGATAATCTGGAAATCCAGATTCACCTCATCCAACGCAAAAGGAATGTACTGGTTTGCTTCTGTTTCGACCTGAAACTCAAGTTCCTGATCACGCAATCCAGCCTGAACCACAATCTTTTTGGTGATGACGGCTGCCGAAGGGAGAGCCAGGGCAACGTGCTTGATACGCGTTCCCATCTTCTTCCATGCACGCCTGACTGTTTCGCCAACCACCTCCAGGTTAACGATATTGCCATCCACGACCGAATCCTTCGGCAGCAACTCGATTGCATAACGCTCAACGCGGTAAAGATCCTTCCCCGCTTCCGCAAGCTCGACCATCTTGACCGAAGAGGAACTGATGTCTACCCCAATGAGTGGCGGCGACTTGGCTTCCAGAAAATCGAATCGCAAGTAAATTTCCCCTTCCGCATGGCCCAGTTATAAACCGATACGTATAATTTACATTAAATGCTATCAGCAACTTTAGACAGTGTAAACAAATTTTGTGCGAGTTTTCTTTTTCTAAGGATTAACATCTATAATCAATATACTTACTTTATGCCCAATATTATAGAACATTTCAATTATGATCCTCCGTTGGTGGCGCTACGCACTTTTTGTAGTGCTCGCAAGTGGCCTGTTAGTGGCAGCTTTGGCCGCGCTGATTGTCAGTTTGATTTACCCCCAGTTACCTTCCCTGGAAATTCTGACCGACTACCGCCCCAAAATACCGCTCCGAATTTATACCGCTGATGGAGCGCTGATTGGCGAATTCGGGGAGGAGCGGCGTGCACTGATAAAAATCCAGGACGTTCCCAACACGATGCGCCAGGCGATTCTTGCCGCCGAGGATGATCGATTTTACCAGCACGGCGGAATTGACTACATGGGCGTGGTGCGCGCCGCCATAGCCAACCTTACCGCTGGCGGTGCGCGCGAAGGCGCAAGCACAATCACCATGCAGGTTGCGCGTAATTTTTTCCTCTCCAGCGAAAAGACTCTGACTCGCAAACTGAGCGAAGTGATGCTGGCAATGAAAATCGAACACAACCTCACCAAAGACCAGATTCTGGAACTCTATATCAACCAGATTTACCTTGGACAGCGCTCATATGGTTTCGCCGCAGCGTCTCAGCTTTATTTTGGGAAACCCCTTGCCCAACTGAGTGTAGCCGAATCGGCCATGCTCGCCGGCCTCCCCAAAGCACCTTCACGCTACAACCCGGTGATTAACCCCAAGCGCGCCAAAATTCGTCAGCAATATGTTCTGAAGCGTATGCATCACTTGCACTTTATCAAGGACAGCGAATTTCAGGCCGCGCTGCAACAACCTCTGCGCATAAAACACGATGCGCAAACCGCTGAAGTCAGCGCCGATCACATCGCCGAGCTGGTTCGCCAGAACCTGTTTGAACGCTACCAGGATCAAATCTACAGCAGCGGGCTAAAAGTCTATACCACTCTGCGCCGTGCTGATCAGGAAGCCGCCAACCAAGCATTGCGTCAAGGCGTCCTGGATTATGACCGGCGTCATGGCTACCGTGGCCATGAAGGCTTCATGGATATACAAAAAAATGGGGCTTCCACAGGAGAAGTCGCAGAGAAGGCGCTTGAAGACCTGGACGTCGTTTCCGGTCTGGAACCTGCCATTGTGATTGATGCAAGTCCCAAAAAAATTCTGGCCTACAACAAGGAAGCGGAAAAAATCGAAATCAGCGGGGATGGCTTGCGCTTCGCACAAAAACATCTGGTAGCCAATGCGGAAAACAAACAACGTATTCGCCGTGGATCAATCATCAGGGTCATTCGTGACAGCAAAAGACAGTGGCAGATTACACAACTACCCCAGGTGGAAGCCGCTCTGGTCTCGGTTGACCCTCAAGATGGCGCCATATTGTCCATGGCGGGCGGTTTTGACTTCACTCGCAACAAGTTCAATCATGTTACCCAGGCGTGGCGCCAGCCAGGATCAAGCTTTAAGCCCTTCATCTATTCTGCCGCGCTGGAAAAGGGCTTTACCCCGGCCACGATAATCAACGACGCCCCGCTTTCCCTGCCAGGCGGAAGTGCTGGCGAGCCGTGGGAGCCCAAAAATTTCGATGGTGCTTATGCTGGCCCCATCAGGCTGCGCACCGCCCTGACCAAATCCAAAAATCTGGTTTCCATCCGCATCCTGCAATCCATCACGCCAGAATATGCCCAGGATTACATCACCCGCTTTGGTTTTGATGCTGCTCAGCACCCCCCTTATCTCACCATGGCTCTGGGTGCCGGTTCTGTCACACCGCTGCAGATGGTGGCGGGTTATTCCATTTTTGCAAATGGAGGTTATCGCATCCAGCCCTATTTCATTGACCGAATCGTTGATTCCCGTGGAAAAATACTCGCCCAGAGCAAGCCCACGCGCGCGGGAGAATCGGCAGAGCGCGTGATTGACCCACGCAACGCCTTTATCATGACCAGCCTGATGCAGGACGTGGTTCGCCAGGGCACTGCCACCAAGGCCATGCAACTGGGTCGCCATGACCTGGCAGGCAAAACCGGCACAACCAATGATCAGATTGATGCCTGGTTTTGCGGTTTCAATTCCAAACAGGTTGCGGTTGCCTGGATCGGGTTTGATCGCCCGCGTTCACTTGGCGGCAACGAAACAGGTGGACATGCAGCCTTGCCAATCTGGGTCAGTTACATGGGGAAAGCATTAAAGAACGTTCCGGAGAGCGAGCACCCCGTACCGGAAGGTATCAGCATCATCAAGATCAACCCGCAAAACGGCCAGATTGACGATACCGGCATGCCTGAATTTTTCTATCAGGAATTCCCTCCCCCTGCTCAGAGCATGTGGGATACATGGGGCGACGAATCAGGCAACATCATGGGTGGCAAGAGTACCGAAGAAATCAAGGATCAACTGTTCTAACCGCCCGTGCATCGTGCGAACAACAACAACAACAACCACCCACAGCATGCTCAAGAACCACAACCAACAGCACCGTCAAATGCGCGAATTAATCGCACAAGCCGCGGCCCGCATGATCGCGGAGGACGGCATTCAGGACTACGCCCTGGCCAAGCGCAAGGCGGCACGCCAGCTAGGAGCAGCGGACACCCACAGCCTTCCCTCCAATGCCGAAGTGCAGCAAGCCCTGCGCTTGCACCAGGGCTTGTATCAGAAAGATGAGCAGGCACTCCGATTGAAGCGATTGCGAACCGAGGCGCTGAGTACCATGCACCTGCTGGAACGCTTCAATCCTTACTTGACCGGTTCAGTACTGTCAGGCACCGCCACACGCCATTCAGATATCAACCTCCATCTCTTCACCGACAATGCCAAGGAAGTCGAGCTATTTTTGCTCAACCGCAACATGCCCTACGAAACGGGAGAAAAACGCTTCAGGCTGAACGATGACGCCGTCTCGGTTCCATCCTTTACACTTCAGGGCGAAACGGGTGAGATCAGACTGGCAGTTTTCGCAAGCGAGGATTTGCGCAGGTCAGCGAACGACCCGGCAGAAGGCAAGCCTCTGGAGCGGGCAAAAATCAAGCAAGTGGAAGCACTCCTGATAGTGGATACTGATCCAGAACTCTAATCACGAGCCTTCGCTGGAAAGCATCAACATTATCAGGCAAAATGATGGCGTTACAGTGAATTTCAAACAAATGGGTTCAAGATCCGGTCTGAACCAAAAATCAAGCACACAGATAATCGGATGGCAAACCAGCCCCCCCTGAAAACCGAAGCTGTCCCTGATGTCAGCAACTACATGATTCATTCCAGGATGGAGATTATCTACATCCTGCGTGCGCTCCAGCACAAGAATGAACTTGTCACCGCATATTTCAATCAGGGGCAGGATTTTCTCCTGACCTCCATTATCGATGTCGATTCAGACAATGGTGCGGTGATCTTCGACTATGGCGCCAATGAACTGATCAACAAACGGATACTGGAAAGCGACAAGATTATCCTGGTCACCACACAGGATAAGGTAAAGGTGCAATTCGTGACTGGCCGCATGCAGCAGATCGAGTATCTTGGCCGCCTCGCCTTCAGGGCGACTCTTCCCGGCGAACTCCTGAAACTGCAACGGCGCGAGTATTACCGCCTTGCCACGCCGGTAATCAACCCTCTCAAATGCTCAATGCCCAAGCAGGGCAAGGGCATGATTGATGCCATCATTGCCGACATCAGCCTCGGAGGCATTGCGATTACACATTACAGGGAACACCTGCAGCTTGAAATAGGCGACAACTTCAACGCCTGCCGTATCATTTTGCCAGACATGGGAACTGTCACCACAAACATCGAGATTCGCAATGAACAGGAAATCACGATGAAGAACGGCTCAAAAATTCACCGGGCCGGCTGCATGTTTATTAACCTTCACTCAAGCCAGCAAGCCATGATCCAGCGTTACATCATCAAACTGGACCGCGAACGCCGTTCCATTCTTTCGCCATAGTTCCTAGCGCTAATGCAGTTCAGCCCTCTTTCAGCCAGCGCGCCGCATCCAGGGCAAAATAAGTCAGAATTCCATCCGCCCCGGCGCGCTTGAACGCCAGCAACGATTCCAGCACGCAGGCCCTCTCATTCAGCCAGCCATTCTGGGCGGCAGCCTTGAGCATGGCATATTCACCACTGACCTGATAGACGAAGGTAGGCGCCTTGAACTCATCCTTCAAGCGCCGCACGATGTCCAGATAAGGCATGCCCGGCTTGACCATCACCATGTCCGCCCCTTCAGCCAGATCCAGCCCCACCTCCCACAAGGCCTCATCGCTGTTGGCCGGGTCCATCTGGTAAGTGTATTTGTTGCCGCCGCCCAGGTTGGCGGACGAGCCCACCGCATCGCGAAACGGCCCGTAAAAACTGGAGGCATATTTGGCCGAGTAGGCCAGAATGCGGGTATGGATGAATTGCTCCGCGTCCAGCGCCGCCCGTACTGCACCAATGCGGCCGTCCATCATGTCCGAGGGCGCAACCACATCCGCGCCGGCGGCGGCATGAACCAGCGCCTGACGTGCCAGAACCGCCACTGTTTCATCGTTCAGGACATAGCCGTCCGCATCAATCAAGCCATCCTGGCCGTGGCTGGTGTACGGGTCCAGCGCGATATCGGTAATCACGCCCAATTCCGGGAAGCGCTGTTTCAAAGCCCCTACCACACGCGGCACGAGGCCGTCCGGGTTATAGGCTTCCGCCGCGTCAAGGCTTTTCAGCCCGGCATCAATAACGGGGAAGATTGCCAGCGCCGGCACGCCCAGTTCCAGGCACTGCTCGGCCTGGCGCAACAGGTGGTCCAGCGTCTTGCGCTCAACTCCCGGCATTGAGGCCACTGCTTCAATTCGGTCACTTCCATCCAGCACGAAAACCGGATAAATCAGATCAGCACTGCTGAGTTGGTTTTCGCGCATCAGGCGGCGGGAGAAATCATCACGCCGCATACGGCGCATGCGCTTGGAGGGGGATTGGCCTAGAGTTTGCATGATCAGGAAAATTCCGGATTAGGGGGTAAATTCAGTCGAAAGCATTTCTATTTTAACGAGTTTATGCTCGATTCGGGTGAGACTTCTGCCGCCATTGCCTGAGTGCTGTCAGACGCGCCTGATACACATGGTCCCGAATCTGGTCCGGGTCCGCGCATTGCTTTGCCACCGCCCCGGCATCCACTGCGGAAACAACGCCAAGCCCGCGGCGCAGCACATCCGCCGGCAGGAAATCCTGTTGTTCGAAGCCTGCCCGGCCACAGAAATCAGCCTCGCATGCCTGCAGAAAAAGTTCGAAACGCTGAGGCTGGCGTAGCGCATCGGTGTCATGAAGGAGTTTCAACAGCGTTTCAGCCCGCAACTCCTCGGCACGATGAACCATGCCGTGAAAGCGTGCCGTCACCAGCGCCAGGTCACGGCACGCATTGGGCACTCTCAGGCGTTCGCACAGCGGCTTGATCAGTGCGGAGCCGCGCTGCTCATGTGCAATATGGCGCGGCCATTCTGCCCGAGGCGTCGTGCCCTTGCCAAGATCATGCGTCAGTGCGGCAAAGCGAACCTCCAGCGGATATGCGCGGGAAGCCGTACAGTCAAGCACCATCATGACATGGATGCCGGTATCGATTTCCGGATGATACTGGGCTGGCTGGGGCACCCCGAACAAGCAGTCGAGTTCGGGCAGGATGCGCGCCAGGGCTCCGCATTCACGCAGCACATGGAACATGCGCGACGGCTGGCGTTCCATCAGGCCCTTGGCGAGTTCCTGCCACACCCGTTCGGGAACCAGTGCATCTACCTCACCATTCCTGACCATTTCCCGCATCAATTCAAGTGTTTCAGGTGCAATGGAGAATTGCCAGAAACGCGCCGCGAAGCGTGCCACGCGCAAAATCCGCACGGGATCTTCGACAAAGGCCTGGCTGACGTGACGCAGAATACCCGCCCGGATATCACTCACGCCATGATAGGGGTCAATGATGCCGCCCGCGTCATCCCGGGCAATGGCATTGATGGTTAGATCGCGCCGGGCAAGATCCTGCTCCAGGGTCACTTCCGGCTCGGCATGCACCTGGAAACCCTTGTAACCCCTGGCCGTCTTGCGCTCGGTACGGGCAAGGGCATATTCCTCATGGGTCCGGGGGTGAAGAAAAACCGGAAAATCCTTGCCCACCGGCCTGAATCCCAGCTTCGCCATCTCCTCGGGGGTGGCGCCCACCACTACATAATCCCGGTCCTGCACCGGCAGGCCAAGCAGTTCGTCGCGCACCGCACCGCCGACCTGGTAGACCTGCATTGCGAATCAGCGGCCTGCCGCAGAGCGAAAGCCCTGATAGCAATGCGATTGGGAAAGATAATCCGGCGCCACGGCTTCCAAAGCACTGGGCTTGATATCAAAAATCTTCGGAAATTCGCAGGTGCAAACGGCATCAACCTGCATCGAGTAATAGTTGTCGCGCGTCATCAGCCTGGGGCCCGGCATCCATTCCATCAGCAATGCCATCAGATAAGACAATTGCGGGCAAAGATTGATGATCTTGCGGTTACGGCCAGTCAGTTTTGCAACCAGATCGACCAGTTCGCGCAAAGTGTAAACCTTGGGGCCACACAAATCATAGGCGCGCCCAAAAGTGGCCTGGTTATTGATGCTCGCCACAAAAGCCTGAGCTACGTCATCGACATGCACCGGCTGAAACTTCACGTCCGGGCTGGCCAGCGGCAGCACCGGTGCAATTTTCAGCAAGCCGGCAAACATATTGATAAAGCTGTCCTCGCGCCCGAAAATGACGGAAGGCCGGAACACGGTCACAGCCAATCCATGGCCATTCGCAGATTTTGGCCCGTTGAGGTACCAGTTTTCATTTTCGTTGAGCCGCATGCCGGCATCACGCACAATAGCCTCGCCCAAGCCCTTGGATCGAAGATAGGCGCTCGGCCCATTGGGATCGGCATTGAGTGCGCTCATATGCAACAGCCGCTTGATTCCCGAAGCCGCGCAAGCGTCAACAATCTTGCGTGGCAGCTCCACATGCACTTCCTGGAAACCCCCGCGCCGTGCCATGGGTTTGCCCACCCGGCTGGTTTTATTCTCATGCAGCATACCCACCAGATTAATCACGGCATCCATGCCGGAAAAATGGCGATTTAATTCAGATGGGTCAAAAATGTTGGTTTCGACCACTTCCACCGTGGGCAGGACAGAAATATTCTTGGCATGATCGCGCTTGCTGGTCAGAACGCGAACCGCATACCCCGCCATTTCCAGCTTGTTCACCAGATGGGTGCCAACAAAACCACCACCGCCCAGGATACAGATCTTCTTGATATTCATAACGTTATTACCGCTTTCTTGAGAAAATGCCCACCCCGGTTCTGATCGCCATTCGAAATGTCATCATGTCCAAACCGGGTTTTTATAATAAGGATTCTAGCCTGATACCCATTGTCCGTCACGGATCGCAGGAAGGGCTCCGCTCATCCGGATTCTGGCATTCGTTATTAGCGCCCTTCCCCGCAATCGTCCCCAGGCGCTGCCTCAGGGTTACGACCTGGCGCTCAAAGCGATTCGCATAATAACTGGCATTGCTCATGACCTTCTGGACATATCCACGGGTTTCCGAGAATGGGATGGATTCAGCGTAAATTGCGCCCTCCAGGGCTTTCTCATCCTTCCAGCGCCGTGCGCGCGTTGGCCCTGCGTTGTAGGATGCCGTGGCAAGCACCGGCTGGCCATCATTGGTATCGAGTACATACCTCAGATAATAGGTACCAAAGGAAATATTGGTATCGATCTGGTTGACCAGGCTCTGGCGAAAATGCTTCATGCCCATCCGGCCGGCAATCCATTTGGCCGTTGCCGGCATCAGTTGCATCAGGCCGGAAGCGCCCACGCTGGAGCGCGCCTGCTGCACGAAACGGCTTTCCTGCCGGATCAGGCCATACACCCATGCCTCATCCAGCCCGTGTTCCTGGGCATAAACCTGCATCAATTCGCGGTGAGGCGCCGGATAGCGCAGACTGAAATCATGCAGACTCCGGGTTTTGTCGGCGGTATTGATGGCACGATCAAGCCAATTGTTGCGCTTTGCCAGTTCTGCGGCTGCCAGTAGTTGCGCATCACCGAAATTTCGGCTCGACCACATCCATTCACGATTTGCCTCGGTTCTCTGGTCGAGCCGGTAGAGAGCCAGCGCACGCTGGATGCCTGGAATCGCCCTGACTTCGCGGATATCCTCCTCACTGGTTTCATAGGTGGGATGCGGATTGCTGACGACCGCACCCAGCTCCTCAAGCGCCATCTGACCATAAAAATTATGCTCGAGCGACAGGGGCGCCAGAATCGCATTGGCATCGCCCGTCTTGCCGCCAGTCTTGAGCCCGCGAGCCTTCCAGTAACGCCAGGCGCCCTGGTTCTGCATAGCCTCGGGCATCGCCGCAATCCCGGACAACACCTGCGGCCAGTCCTGCGCCCGCAAGGCCGCACGAACGCGCCATGTCAGCTGGAGCTCGTTCATGGGCGTATCACCCGCTTCACGGAACCACTGCATTGCGACAGGCTCATGCCGGCGCGCAGCATGAAAAGCCATCTGCCCCCAAACATAACGCTGCTCCTCCGGGCTGAACTGAGGCTGCAGCCGGTTCCAGTAAGGCAGCGCAGCCATTGGCTGGCTGCGTGCCAGACGATAAATGGCAAACATCGTCAGTTCCCGCTCGGCACGGCCTTGAGGAGTGGCGCCCACCGCATCCAGAAACCATTGTGGATTATCAGCTACCTTTTCCACTGCACCGAAACCAGGTTTTTGCGCCACGGGCAAATCCTCTGCCGACTGCCGTGCCACGCTGATGTTCCCCAGCTCCAGCGCAAGCCGGATGCGAGCCCAGACATCCTCCCCCCTCAACTCTTCTGCGGCCATCATGGCCTCAAACACCGGCCGGCACGAGGCGGCAGTTTCCGTCCCGCTCAACCATTGTTTTCGGCCCTCCTGAAATACATCCGCATCTCCGCGCTGCAACCTGGCCTGCAAGGCAAAACAGGAAAGCTCTGCATCATTGTTGGCATTCAGCAAGGGATACTCTTCCAGGAATAGCGCCCAATTCTGCTGCTTCCCCAGAATTTTCAGCCAGTCGGCACGCAACCTGCCTGCTAGGTATGAATCCGCATCGGCCGCAATAAAGCCCCGCACCTCTGCCGCACTGGCAAGCTTGAGACGCATCAGAAGCTGGTAATAATTCAGATAAGGTGCCAGGGGATGATTCCCAAGACGTTTTGCTGCCAGATTCAGGCGCGCGGCATCCCCCTTTCGAAATGCATCGCGTCCCGCGAGAAATTCATCATCAGCGCTGCTGGCTGCCGCATTCGTCAAAGAAAACAGGCACAGGGAGAAAAACAGAAATATCGATTTTAGCATCATGAAATACTTGCATCCTGGTGCGGCTGCGCGATAGACGCAAAGGGTGTCTTGACTGATCTTGAGAATAGCACGGATGCCATGACCGCTATAACGCGCGGGGCAGACCCAGGGCAAAAATTCAAGCCTGACGCCGCGCATCCGCCCAGTTGTTTGGGGTTTCGTACAAGCGCACCTGTTCCAGGCGAAGGTGGTTGGCGTAGCGATCAACGTAGGCCTCGTCAAGCATGCGAAACGCAGTCTCGGCAAGATTTTCCGCTGTAGGTACCACGTCCAGGATCACCGTCTTGTGTCCAGGCAAGCCTGCAAGAAAATCCACGACCTCGATGTCCCCCTGGTAAGCCAGAAAGGCATGATCCCACTGCTTGACCACGACCTCTTGAGCGATGGCTTTTACTTCGGAGAAATCCATCACCATTCCCTTTTCGGACAGGCCCTCGATATCAATAATCTGACCCGACAGGGTAATCTCGATCGCATAACGATGACCATGAAGATGCCGGCACTGGCTGTTGTGGTTGGGGATGCGATGGCCGGCATCGAACTCCAGTCTGCGGGTAATCAGCATGAAATAGCGCGCTCCGAAAAGGTCGTTGATTATAGCATTCTTGCCCGAGGCGGCGTTCAGTGGTTCAATCGTCTCATGACTCAGCGCCCGACACCTCTCAGCACACACGACCACAGCCGCGACAGCGCCGGACTGACCTATGTATATCCGGTTATCTCGCGTCGATCTGGTGGAATATCCCTGGGCATCAACCTGAACCCCAACAACGCCTGCAACTGGCGCTGCATTTATTGCCAGGTGCCGGATCTGCAGCGTGGCAGCGCGCCGCCCGTTGATCTGCCCCTGCTGGAGAAGGAACTGCGTGAGTTTCTGAAGGAGTTGCTGCACGGCAACTTCATGGCCGGGCATTTAGCCCCCGAAGCGCGGCGCCTGAAAGACATCGCGCTTTCCGGCAATGGCGAACCGACCAGCGCTACGGAGTTCGAACAGGTGATCGAACTGGTAGCGAAAATCATGGGTGAATTCAGCCTCACCGGCCACATCAAACTGATCTTGATCACAAATGGCAGCCTTGTGCACCGGCCAAACGTGCGCAGAGGTCTCAAGCGAATGGAAAGCCTGAATGGGGAAATCTGGTTCAAACTGGATAGCGCCACTCCAGAAGGGCGATTGCGCATTAATCATAGCCGCCAGAAACCTGAAACAGTCATGGCCAACCTGCGTACCGCGGCCAGTCTGTGCCCCACCTGGATTCAGACTGCGGTTTTTGCCCTCGACGGCCAACCGCCGGAGGCAAGCGAACGCGAAGCCTATCTGGGATTTCTGTCACACGCCATGGATCTCGGCATCCCGTTGCGAGGGGTGTTGCTGTACGGCCTGGCACGCCCTTCCATGCAGGCTGACGCGCCTCGGCTGACGCCCCTGACCCAAAACTGGATCGACGCCTTGGCCGCAGATATCAGGGCGCTGGGGCTGGAGACAAAAAGCAGCGCTTAATGTGCTTCTCCAGCCTTGTGGGTAGAACGCACAGCTTTCTTCATGCTTTTATAAAGATCGGCATGAGACTGCTTCATATATTCCACAATCTCGAAATCTTCGCGCTTGACCTTGGTCAGATCGACATGCTCCATATGCACCAGGCGCAGCAACTCGCGCACCGGCTTGGGCATATCCCGGCCGCTCTCATAGCGTGACCCGCCACTCTGTGTCACACCAATCTTGGTCCAGAACTCCTGCTGATTCATACCCAGTTTGCGACGAATCTCGCGTGGATTGGCAACCTTGTCAAAAAGTTTCATGGCTTCACACCCCTATTAAGCAAATGATTTAAATGAGTTCTTCGGATCAAGCCGAAAATGACATGAAAATATTACCACAGAATAATGGTTTCCCCTATAGACAGAATAAAATTTTTCGTTATATGGGTGGTACATATCTACCACTACCCCCTTCCTGACAAGGCATCAACCCCCTCGTTTTCCTTAAGCAAATAGGCTAAAATCACCAATTTTTGCAGAGCTTTAAAATGGCACTGATTGTACAAAAATACGGTGGCACCTCGGTTGGCGACCCTGAGAGGATCAAAAACGTCGCCCGTCGCGTCGCCCGCTTCCAGAATATGGGACACCAGGTCGTGGTAGTAGTTTCCGCCATGAGCGGCGAAACCAACCGCCTCATTGCACTGGCCAAATCGGTTCAGATCCACCCCGACCCGCGTGAGCTGGACGTCATGATTTCGACCGGCGAGCAAGTCACCATTGCTCTTCTCGCCATGTCGCTCAAGGAAATCGGCCTCAAGGCCAAAAGCTATACCGGCGCGCAGGTCCGCATCGTGACCGATAACGCTCACACCAAGGCGCGCATTCTCTCCATCGACGAGAACAGCATCCGCAACGACCTGAACGAAGGGCACGTAGTGGTGGTCGCCGGCTTCCAGGGCGTGGACGAGAACGGCAACATCACCACGCTGGGCCGCGGCGGATCAGACACCACGGGCGTTGCGCTGGCAGCCGCGCTCAAGGCGGACGAATGTCAGATCTACACCGATGTGGACGGCGTATACACCACCGATCCGCGCATCGTGCCGGAAGCGCGCCGCCTCGAAACCATCACTTTTGAAGAGATGCTGGAGCTGGCCAGCCTGGGCTCCAAGGTATTGCAGATTCGCTCGGTTGAGTTCGCCGGAAAATACAAAGTAAAACTGCGCGTGCTATCCAGCTTTGAAGAAGGCGGAGACGGCACGCTGATCACATTTGAGGATGACGACAAGATGGAAAAAGCGATTATTTCGGGCATCGCCTTTAACCGCGACGAAGCCAAAATTACCGTGCTGGGCGCACCTGACAAGCCCGGCATCGCCTATCAGATCCTGGGCCCGGTGGCCGAAGCCAATATCGATGTGGACATGATCATCCAGAATGTCGGCGCTGATGGCAGCACCGACTTCACCTTTACCGTTCACCGCAACGAATACGCCAAGGCTATTGAAATTCTCCGGAATGTTCAGACTCATATCGGTGCGCGCGAAATCAGCGGCGACGACAAAATTGCCAAGGTATCGGTAGTCGGTGTCGGCATGCGCTCGCACGTCGGCATTGCCAGCGCCATGTTCCGCACTTTGGCCGAGGAAGGCATCAACATCCAGATGATCTCCACTTCCGAAATCAAGATTTCGGTAGTAATCGACGAGAAATACCTGGAACTGGCCGTACGCATCCTGCACAAGGCGTTCAACCTTGAACAGAGCGGCTCCCCGCTCCTGGCGTAAGACAAGCCTCCCCAAAGAGGGGCCTTGCGCCCCTTCTTTTTTGCTCGTCACCTCTGTATTATGAATTTCGTTAACCAGACATCCTCCAGCCCATGAAAACCATTTTTCTTGATTTTGAGCAGCCGATCGCCGAGCTAGAATCAAAGATCGAAGAACTGCAAAATGTCCACGACGATTCGGATCTGGATATTTCGGAAGAAATCTCTCGCCTGAGCAAGAAAAGCCAGACGCTCTCCAAGGACATCTACAGCAAGCTTGGCGCCTGGCAGGTTTCTCAGGTGGCGCGTCACGCACAGCGCCCCTACACGCTGGATTACCTGCAGAATATTTTTACCGACTTTGAAGAACTGCATGGCGACCGTGCCTATTCCGATGATCCTGCCATTGTCGGCGGACTGGCGCGCTTTGACGGCCAGTCAGTCATGGTAATCGGCCACCAGAAAGGCCGCGACACCAAGGAAAAGATTTACCGCAACTTCGGCATGCCCCGCCCGGAAGGCTACCGCAAGGCACTACGCCTGATGCGCATGGCTGAAAAATTCGGCATTCCGGTAATGACCTTTATCGACACGCCCGGCGCCTACCCAGGCATTGGCGCCGAAGAACGCGGGCAGTCCGAAGCCATCGCACGCAACCTCTACGTCATGTCAGAACTGCGCACCCCAATCATCTGCACCATCATCGGCGAAGGCGGCTCCGGTGGCGCCCTGGCGATCGGGGTCGGCGATGTCACCCTGATGCTGCAATTTTCAAGCTACTCTGTGATTTCCCCTGAAGGCTGCGCATCGATCCTGTGGAAGAACGCGGACAAGGCCCCCGAGGCGGCCGAAACCCTGGGCATCACCGCCAACCGCCTCAAATCACTGGGACTGATCGACAAAATTGTCAGCGAACCCATCGGCGGCGCCCACCGTGACCCGGAAGCCATGATGCAGACCCTCAAGAAAGCGCTGCAGGAAAGCATGAACCAGATTCAGGCAAACCCTTCTCTGGACGAATTGCTGAAAGCCCGTTATCAGCGACTGATGAGCTATGGCAAGTTCAAAGAAACTGCCTGATGATCTCGCCACTCAAGTTGCACAAGCTTTAAGCCCGCGGGTTCATCCCGGCCAGCATCTCACCCTGGGCCTTTCTGGCGGCCTGGACTCCGTGGTGCTGCTTGACCTCCTGGCGCAACTGCGACAGCCCCTGCAATTCCGGCTTTCTGCCACTCACGTCAACCACCAGCTCAGCCCCCAGGCCGGAGACTGGGCGGCCTTTTGTTCCATGCTTTGCGAGGCTTATGCGGTTCCGCTGGACATTGCCGTGGTGCAAGTTCCATTCCAGCCCGGCGACAGCCTGGAAGCGGCTGCCCGCGCCGTACGTCACGAAGCGTTAAACCACGCCGCTACTGATTTCATTGTGCTGGCCCACCATCTTGATGACCAGGCGGAAACCCTGCTGTTGCAACTCCTGCGCGGCTGCGGCGTGGAGGGTGCCAGCGCCATGGCCGAACAGAATAACCGGCTGCTTCGGCCACTCCTGAAAATATCCCGTGCCCAGCTTGAGCTATATGCCCGCCACCGAGGCTTGAATTGGGTGGAAGACGAAAGCAATCTGGACACCCGTTTCGACCGCAACTTCCTGCGCCACCGTGTGCTGCCGGTACTGGCGGACCGCTTCCCGGCCTATCGCGAAACGCTCCTGCGCGCCAGCCGCAATTTTTCAGAAAGCGCCCTGTTGCTGGAAGAACTGGCTGCCCATGATGCGCGCGCTGCAATACATGAAAAAAAACTTTTCGTGCCAGCGCTCGCGCACCTTTCCTGGCCGCGCGCAAAAAATCTGCTGCGCCACTTCCTTAAACTGCACAACATTGCCGCGCCCAGCGCAATACGCCTGGAAGACATGCTGAATCAGTTACTGAGCGCAAAACCGGATGCCAGGATAAAAATCCAGCTCGGGTCCTTTGAACTGCGCCGCTTTCTCAACCGGGCCTGGGTGATTCCGGCATTACAACAACCCGGCCAAGGCCTGAGTTACGTCTGGCAAGGCGAAAGCGAAATCGAACTGAGTGCGCTGCGGGGCACCTTGAAATTCTGGCCCGTCCAGGGCCAGGGAATCAGCCGGGCACGGCTGGAACAGGGCCCCGTCACCCTGCGCCTGCGTCAAGGCGGCGAACGCCTGCAACCCGACTGCAAACGACCGCAGCGGAGCCTGAAAAACCTCTTTCAGGAAGCGGGCATTCCGCCCTGGAAACGCCAGACTTTGCCATTACTCTTCAGCGGCGAAAGCCTGGTCGCCGGACTGGGCATAGGAATAGCCTGCCCCTTTCAGGCACACCCTGACGAAGCGGGCATCATGCTTGAATGGCAAACTGCGGACAACGTGTAAATATCGAACCTTCCGCCAGCCTATTTGCGAAAAGCGGTTTTAAACCGGTGAAGCCAATGGACGCAAAAGCAATTTCATAATTCTGTAACATTTCCGCCATAAACTGCGTGCACTTTCTGATTCTGCCAACATTAAACTAACAGGAGTCATTCATGAAACTGCAATTTGGCCGTACCCTGATCGCTGCTGCAGTGCTCTCCATGAGCACCTCCGTCTTCGCCGCCGATATCACCGGCGCCGGCGCGACTTTCCCCTACCCGATTTACGCCAAATGGGCTGACGCCTACAAGAAAGAAACCGGCATCGGCATGAATTACCAGTCCATCGGCTCCGGTGGCGGCATCAAGCAGATCAAGGCCAAGACCGTGGATTTCGGCGCCTCTGACAAACCCCTCAAACCGGAAGAGCTGGAAAAAGCCGGCCTAACCCAGTTCCCGACCGTGATGGGTGGCGTGGTGCCGGTCATCAATGTGGACGGCATCAAGGAAGGCCAGGTCAAACTGACTGGCGCAGTGCTGGCCGATATTTTCCTCGGCAAGGTCAAGAAATGGAACGATCCGGCTATCGCCAATCTGAACAAGGGTGTTGCCCTGCCTGACAGCGACATCACCGTGGTGCATCGCTCCGACGGTTCCGGCACGACCTTCCTGTTTGCTGACTACCTGAGCAAGGTCAGCCCGGAGTGGAAAGACAAAGTGGGTGCGGATGCTTCCGTGGCCTGGCCTGTTGGTACCGGCGGCAAGGGCAATGAAGGCGTGGCAAACTTCGTCAAGCAGATCAAGGGGTCGATCGGCTACGTAGAAGCGGCTTACGCCAAGCAGAACAAAATGAACTACGCCCAACTGCAAAACAAGGATGGCGTATACGTCATGCCCACCGAGGACAACTTCAAGGCTGCCGCCGCCAACGCCCAGTGGGACAAGGCTCCCGGCTTCTACGAAATCCTCACCAACGAGCCGGGCAAGAACAGCTGGCCCATCACCGGCGCCACCTTCATCCTGATGCACAAGTCCCAGGACAATCCTGCACAGGCCGCCAATGTGCTGAAGTTCTTTGAGTGGGCCTACAGCAAGGGCGACAATATGGCGCTGGAACTGGACTACATTCCGATGCCTGACAGCGTGGTAAAGCTGATCCAGGGTTCCTGGAAAGCCAATATCAAGGCCGCGGACGGCAAAGCAGTGTACTAACAAGCCAAGACACCAGCAAGAAGAAGGCCGGGCAATGCGGTACTGCCCGGCCTGACACGTGCATTATGACCCTGAACCATTTCCAGCTTGTGTTTGCAGCAATGCTGGAAATGCTTCAGAGCCATGTTTTTAAGCGCGGCAAATTGCCGCACTTAGCGCGGAACCTTAAATTAGCTATAATCGTTCGTTCAGAAAAACCAAAGCAGCGCATTTTTCAAGCCTGACAAAGCCAAACGATGTCAAATATATACTCCGCAGCGACACTGAAAAGACAGCATCTGTTTGACCTGATTTTTCGCAACACCACGTGGTTGTTTGCCTTTTTGGTCTTCTCAATTCTCGCCGCCATCATTGGCTCTCTGGTAATCGGCAGCATGCCGGCGATCAAGGCCTTCGGTTTCGGTTTCCTGTTCAGTTCCGAGTGGAATCCCGTCACGGAAAAGTTCGGCGCCCTGGTGCCGATCATCGGTACGCTGGTAACCTCGATTATTGCGCTGTCGATCGGCATCCCGATCAGCTTCGGTATCGCCCTGTTTCTTACGGAAATGTCCCCTCCCTGGCTACGACGCCCTCTCGGCACGGCAATCGAACTGCTGGCCGGGATTCCCAGCATCATTTACGGCATGTGGGGCCTGTTCGTGTTCGCCCCGCTGTTCGCTGAATACGTTCAGCCCTGGCTGCGTGGTATTTTTGGCGACATCCCGCTGATCAACCTGCTGTTCGATGGCCCATTCATGGGCATCGGCGTGCTGACCGCCGGCATCATCCTGGCCATCATGGTGATCCCCTTCATCGCCGCCGTCATGCGCGACGTGTTCGAGATCGTGCCGCCCATGCTCAAGGAATCGGCCTATGGCCTCGGCGCCACCACCTGGGAAGTCGTGTGGAACGTCGTGCTGCCCTACACCAAGATCGGCGTGGTCGGCGGCATCATGCTTGGCCTTGGCCGCGCGCTGGGCGAAACCATGGCGGTCACTTTCGTTATCGGCAACGCACACCAGCTGCATGCCTCTCTTTTCATGCCCGGCAACAGTATCGCCTCGGCACTGGCCAATGAATTCACCGAAGCAGAGGGCGAACTCTATACCGCGGCCCTGATCGAACTCGGCCTGATCCTGTTCTTCATCACCTTCATCGTGCTGGCTTGCGCCAAGATTCTGCTGATCCAGCTCAAGAAACGCGAAGGCAAGGTCACTTAGGACACATCATGGTCTCCATTTATACCCGCCGTCGCATCATCAATGCCTTTAATCTCTCAGCCTCCATGCTGGCTATGGCATTTGGCCTGTTCTGGCTGACCTGGATTTTGTTTACCCTGTTCCAGAAAGGCCTGGGCGGCATCGGCATTGCCATATTCACCCAGATGACCCCTCCTCCGGGCGGGACCGGCGGCCTGCTCAACGCCATTGCCGGCAGCGTGGTGATGGCCACCCTCGCCACCCTGATCGGCACCCCGATCGGCATTATGGCCGGCACCTATCTGGCCGAATTCGGACAACGCGGCTGGCTCGCCCCCACCACCCGTTTCATCAACGATATCCTGCTGTCCGCGCCATCGATCGTGATCGGCCTCTTTATCTATGCGGTTTATGTCGCCAATGTCGGCCATTTTTCCGGCTGGGCCGGGACGCTGGCCCTTTCGCTGATCGTCATCCCGGTCGTGGTGCGCACCACCGAGGATATGTTGCGCCTGATACCGGACAGTCTGCGCGAAGCGGCTGCCGCCCTGGGCGCGCCGCAATGGAAAGTGGTGACGCTGGTAACCTGGCGCGCCTCCAAGACCGGCATGTTGACCGGCGTATTGCTGGCGGTTGCGCGCATCAGCGGAGAAACCGCCCCGCTGCTGTTCACGGCACTCAACAACCAGTTCTGGAGCGCCGACATGAACAAGCCCATGTCCAATTTGCCCGTGGTCATATTCCAGTTCGCCATGAGCCCATACGAAGACTGGCAGAAGCTGGCCTGGGCCGGGGCGCTGCTGATCACGATGGGCGTGCTGGGCCTGAATATCGTGGCGCGCGTGCTGTTCCGCAAAAAAACATCGTTTAATTAAAAACTGAGATGAGCATGAACCATCCGCACTCGATCGCTCCCAAAATCACCGTCCGCGACCTGAATTTTTACTACGGCAAATATCAAGCGCTGAAATCCATCAATCTGGATATTCCGGAGAAGAAAGTCACCGCCTTCATCGGCCCTTCCGGCTGCGGAAAATCCACCCTGCTGCGCGTCTTCAACCGCATGTACCAGCTCTACCCCGGCCAGGAGGCCAAGGGTGAAATCATGATGGATGGCGCGAACATTCTCGACAAAAAGCAGGATCTCAACATCCTGCGGGCCAAAATGGGCATGGTATTCCAGAAGCCGACGCCCTTCCCGATGTCGATTTTCGACAATGTCGCATTTGGTGTGAAACTGTATGAAAGCCTCAGCCGCCGCGACCTGGCGGAGCGGGTCGAATGGGCGTTGCGCAAGGCCGCATTATGGGATGAAGTAAAGGACAAGCTGAGCCAGGGCGGCACCAGTCTCTCGGGCGGCCAGCAGCAGCGCCTGTGCATCGCGCGCGGCATCGCGGTCAAACCGGAAGTGGTGCTGCTCGATGAACCCGCATCGGCACTCGACCCGATCTCCACCGCGCGCATCGAAGAACTGATCTTCGAGCTCAAGGAGGACTACACCATCGTTATCGTGA
Source organism: Sulfuricella sp. (assembly GCA_041651995.1). NCBI lineage: Bacteria > Pseudomonadati > Pseudomonadota > Betaproteobacteria > Nitrosomonadales > Sulfuricellaceae > Sulfuricella > Sulfuricella sp. The sequence continues at coordinate 621,280 of JBAZID010000001.1, forward strand.
CGCACAACATGCAACAGGCTGCGCGCGTATCCGACTACACCGCCTACATGTACCTTGGCGAACTGATCGAGTTTGGTGATACGGACACCATCTTCACCACGCCCAAGCAGAAGGCCACCGAGGACTACATTACGGGCAAGTTTGGCTGACCCCCGCCCTTTTCATTACCCTGCGCGCCCGCGTCCATAACTGGAGCGGGCGTTTTTGTATTTACTGCCGCAGAATTGCCAAGCTGCGTGAAGCGAGCGAAGGCGTGGCACTGACCAATCAGGCCACGAACGCATTATCAGAGATTAATGCCGCTGCAAAACGAGCCGCGAACTTCATGGCGCCAGCCAGGGCATTGCACGCAAAGTGGAATGAATTTCGACCATGGCAGAAAGCAATTCACGCCCGATCACCAACCAGCCGGGCGCCGTTTACAGCCTCAAGGACCTGGCAAGCCATTTTGAGCTAACGGCGGCGCAGTTCCAGACTTAAGCGAGTCATGAGCCAGCGGATTTGCGTACCGCTGCGGACAGGGTTTCCGCCCAGTGGCGAACTTTTTCCTCATCCCGGCCTTCCACCATCACCCGCAACAGGGGCTCGGTGCCAGATGGCCGCAACAGCACCCGTCCTTCTCCATCCAGGGCCTGCTCGGCCTGTGCCAGCACTTCCTGGAGCGGAATGCAGGATTTGAAATCGAAATCTTTTTCAACCCGCACGTTGATCAGAATCTGCGGATATAGCACCAGCTCTTGCGTGAATTCGGACAGGCTCTTGCCGCTCAGCTTGAGCGCCTCCAATACCTGCAAGGCCGAAATGATGCCATCCCCGGTGGTATGACGATCAAGACACAGGATGTGTCCGGAGTTCTCGCCGCCCAGGAACCAGCCTCGCTCCTGCATGAGCTCCAGCACATAGCGATCACCCACTTTGGCACGTGCAAACGGGATGTCCAGCCTTGCCAGGGCGTGCTCCATGGCCAGATTGGTCATCAATGTGCCGACCACTCCGCCTTTGAGGAACCCCTGCTCCTGGCGAAATTTTGCGATTGCATAGACCAGTTGATCGCCGTCGAACAGTTTGCCGGAACGATCCGCCATCATGACCCGGTCGCCATCACCATCCAGCGCAATGCCAATATCAGCGCCATATTCCAGAACCGCGGAACGCAATGCCTCTGGCTTGGTGGAGCCGCAATCCTGGTTGATATTCAGGCCATCCGGCTGGTTTCCCACCGCGATCACCTCTGCGCCAAGTTCATGAAAAACCAGGGGCGCAACGTGGTAGGTTGCACCATGGGCGCAATCCACCACGATCTTCATACCGCGCAGATCCAGTTCATTGGGAAAGGAGCTCTTGCAGAATTCGATGTAGCGCCCGGCAGCATCGTTCACCCGCTTCACCTTGCCCAGCTGGGCCGAAGGCATGGTGCGCATCGGTTGTTCGAGCTCGGCCTCGATTGCCAGCTCGATTGCGTCCGACAGCTTGTTGCCGCTGGCGGAAAAGAATTTGATGCCGTTATCCTCGAACGGATTATGCGATGCCGAAATCACCACCCCGGCCTGGGCGCGCAGGGCGCGGGTGAGATAGGCCACGCCGGGCGTTGGCATGGGGCCGAGCAAAAGCACGTCCACGCCGGCGGCAGACAGGCCGGCTTCCAGCGCCGACTCCAGCATGTAGCCGGAAATACGCGTGTCCTTTCCGATCAGCACGCTGGTGCGCTCTCCCTGCCCTGCCTGCGCCAGAACACGCCCTGCCGCATAACCCAGGCGCATGACGAAATCTGGTGTTATGGTTGTCTCACCTACCTTGCCTCGTATCCCATCCGTGCCGAAATATTTCCTGCTCATCTCACTCTCCCAATGCGCTGACGATCCGCAGCGCTTGTCTGGTTTCTTTCACATCATGCACCCGCAAAATATTTGCGCCTTTCATGGCCGCAATCATGGCTGCGGCAACACTGGGCACCATTCTTTCTTCTACCGGCAAGCCGGTCAACAAACCCAGCATCGATTTGCGCGATAGCCCGGCCAGCAGCGGTACGCCCAGGCTGGTGAAAGCATCCAGCCGCTTCAACATGCAAACATTATGTTCCAGGGTCTTGCCAAAGCCGAAACCCGGATCGATCAGCATGCGATTACGCTGGATGCCGGCCCGTTCCGCAGCGGCAATACGCTCGCCCAGAAAGGTCTTCACCTCAGCCACCACATCCTGATACAGGGGGCTGTGCTGCATGGTTCCGGGTTGACCCTGCATGTGCATCAGGCATACCGCGACGCCGGATTCCGCCACTGCCTGCAGGGCACCTTCGGCGCGCAGTGCATTAACGTCATTGATCATGTCGGCACCGGCCCGAATCGCCGCACGCATGACTTCAGGCTTAAGGGTATCCACCGAGAGCGGCACACCACAATCGCTCAAGCCTTCGAGCACGGGCAGGACACGCTCCAGTTCTTCCTCGATGCCAACCGCCTGCGCACCCGGGCGGGTCGATTCACCGCCGATATCGAGCAGGTCAGCACCCTGTTCCACGAGCAGCCTGGCGTGCTGGATAGCACGTGCGGAGGAATGGAATTGGCCGCCGTCCGAAAAGGAGTCAGGCGTGACATTGACGATGCCCATGATGAGAGGGCGATCCAGGGAAAGGGTGAAGCGGCCGCAGTAAAACATGTGAGGAGTGAGGAGTGAGGAGTGAGGAGGAAATTCAGTGGAGGTTTTACCCCTCACCCCTTACTCCTCACCCCTCACTCTTATCAGGCTTCCTGTGCCGGCGCATGGGTACTGGTTGCCGGTGCGCTGGGCGTATGGTCCTGGGGTGGTGGAGTCGCACTGCCCTGACTTGGCTTGGGCGGGCGTGGTTCCTTGCCTTCCATGATATCGCCGATCTGCTCGGCATCGATGGTTTCCCATTCCAGCAGGGCTTTTGTCATCGCCTCGATCTTGTCGCGGTTGTCCTCGATCAGCTTGCGCGCCAGGGCGTACTGCTGATCGATGATGCGGCGGATTTCCTTGTCCACCTGCTGCATGGTGGCTTCGGAGACATTCTTGTGCGTGGTTACCGAACGGCCAAGGAACACCTCGCCTTCATTCTCGCCATAGACCATCGGCCCCAAGGCATCGCTCATACCCCACTGGGTCACCATGCGCCGCGCCATTTCAGTAGCGCGTTCGAAATCGTTGCTGGCGCCGGTGGTCATCTGCCCCATGAACACTTCCTCGGCAATGCGCCCGCCAAACAGCACGGCAATGTTCTGCAGGATACCCTCACTATTCAGGCTGTAGCGATCCTCGACCGGCAACTGCATGGTCACGCCCAGAGCGCGTCCACGCGGAATAATGGTGACCTTGTGTACTGGGTCGGTCTTCGGTAGCAGGCGCGCCACCACGGCATGGCCGGACTCGTGGTAAGCCGTATTCCTGCGCTCTTCTTCCGGCATCACGATGGAACGGCGCTCGGCGCCCATGATGATCTTGTCCTTGGCCTTCTCGAAATCATCCATGTCTACCAGACGCTTGTTGAAGCGAGCAGCAAACAAGGCCGCTTCATTCACCAGATTGGCCAGATCCGCGCCAGACATGCCTGGTGTGCCGCGAGCAAGGATATCTGCCTTCACATCGGGCGCAATCGGCACCTTGCGCATGTGAACCATGAGAATCTGTTCGCGACCACGGATGTCCGGCAAAGGCACCACTACCTGACGGTCAAAACGGCCTGGACGCAGCAACGCCGGGTCCAGCACATCAGGCCGGTTGGTCGCGGCGACCACGATCACGCCCGAAGTGCCCTCGAAGCCATCCATTTCCACCAGCAACTGGTTCAGGGTCTGTTCGCGTTCGTCATTGCCGCCGCCCAGGCCAGCGCCGCGCTGACGGCCAACGGCATCAATCTCGTCAATAAAGATGATGCAGGGTGCATTTTTCTTGGCCTGTTCGAACATGTCGCGCACACGTGCTGCACCAACGCCCACGAACATTTCAACGAAATCGGAACCGGAAATACTGAAGAACGGCACTTTTGCTTCACCAGCTATCGCCTTCGCCAGCAGGGTTTTACCCGTACCGGGATTGCCCACCATCAGCACTCCGCGCGGGATTCTGCCGCCCAGTTTCTGGAATTTGCTCGGGTCGCGCAGGAACTCGACCAGTTCAGAGACTTCTTCCTTGGCCTCATCGCACCCCGCCACATCGGCAAACGTCACGGTATTGGTCGCCTCATCCAGGAGACGAGCCTTGCTCTTGCCGAAGGAAAATGCGCCGCCCTTGCCGCCGCCCTGCATCTGGCGCATGAAGAACACCCATACGCCAATCAGGAGCAGCATGGGGAACCAGGAAATAAAGATATTCATCAGAAAAGAAGACTCTTCCTCCGGCTTGGCCTCCACCACCACGCCGCTCTTGAGCATGTCGGAAACCAGCCACGGATCGGAAGGCGCATAAGTCGTGAAGCGCTTGCCATCGGTGGTCACGCTTTTAAGGACATGACCTTCAATGGTCACCTTGGCAATTTTCCCGCTTTTTACTTCATCGATAAACTGGGAATATTCTATCTGGCTCTGCGCTGTCTGCCGCGTACCGAACTGGTTGAAAACAGTCATCAGCACCAGGGCGATCACCAGCCAGATAGCTATATTTTTCATCAGATTGTTCAAGCTAATTCCTTGGAAAAATGCATAATTTCGTTCAATTTTAAACGCTTTGCCTGTATGCCGGTAAGATTTATTTCTCTTGCTCGCGCAAGCCTTTACCCAGCATGTAGACCTCGGTACTGCGCCCCCTGGAGGCTTTGGGCTTGCGCACCAGAACCTGGGAAAAGCAGGTGCGCATTTCACGCACAAAGTCTTCAAATCCCTCACCCTGAAAAACTTTGACCAGAAAACTCCCCTCTGGTTTCAGGTGCTGGCGCGAAAACTCCAGGGCCAACTCGGCAAGATGCATGCTGCGCGCCTGATCCACGATGCCAACACCGCTGATATTGGGGGCCATGTCGGAAATCACAAGATCCACCGGCCTACCCCGCAAAGCATCGTCGAGTTGGGTTAACGCAGCGTCCTCACGGAAATCGCCCTGTATGAAGAGCGCCCCGTGCACGGGATCCATGGGCAAAATATCAAATGCGACCAGCACACCAGATGGTCCAATCTTCTTCGCCGCCACCTGGGTCCAGCCGCCGGGCGCAGCCCCCAGATCGACCACGGTCAGGCCAGGCTTGAGCAGATGGTCGCGCTCATCTATCTCCATCAACTTGTATACGGCTCGCGAGCGGTAACCTTCCTTGCTGGCCAGCAGCACGTAAGGGTCATTGACATGCTCGCGCATCCAGGCCTTGCTGGTTCGGCTTCGTTTCATAGGGTAAACTGTCGCATTTTTTGGAACATTAAAAGCATGTTGAACCTAACTCCCGGTCAGCGCCGTTTTTTGCGCGCTCAGGCCCACTCGCTCAACCCCGTGGTGTTGATCGGCGATGCCGGGTTGAGCGAAGCGGTAATGAAAGAAATCGAGCGCAGCCTGAACAGTCATGAACTGATCAAAATCAAGGTCGCCAGCGGTGATCGCGAACAGCGCGAAAAAATGCTGATGGAAATTTGCACCGCGCTGGAAGCGGCTCCAGCACAGCATATCGGCAAAACACTGGTCATTTACAAAGCCGCGAAAAAGCCCAAACTGGCCCTGCCCAAAAGCTAGCTCCGGCGCGGCGCCAGCACCAGCACCAGCCCAAGCAGGCTTTGTATCATGTATACAATACTGGAGACGCCATGCCAGCGCGCAAACCGGTCGCGAAACATGCTCTCCATGACTTCCTTTGGCAAAGCCTGACTCTTGAGACCTTCAAGAATCGGCTGAATGCCGAAGTGGCTGGCGATTGCCAATAACAGCATTACCAGCGCAGCCCAGAAAAATCCCTGTTTCATTGCGCTGCCGCCATAAGCTGCGATGCGATGAATCACCAGATAAAACCCGCACACCATGCCGATATAGGCGACGAGGGTAAACATCTTCCCTGCCAGCATGCCGGCCATGCTTTTGTCGCCCAGGGCCGAAAACAGCACTGGCGCGGCAAGGTAACCAATCGCCCACAGGGCGCCTACCCATAGCGTGACCGCAATCAGTGCCAGCTTGTCAGCAAGACGATTCATCAAATGTACTTCACATCCAGAATTTCATATTCGCGAATGCCGCCCGGCGCCTGGACTTCCGCCATGTCGCCAGCCGGCTTTCCGATCAGCGCACGGGCAATGGGAGAGCTGATGGAAATCTTGCCCTGCTTGATATCGGCCTCGTCGTCACCCACGATCTGATAGATCGTCTTGTCACCGCTTTCCATGTCTTCCAGCTCTACCGTCGCGCCAAATACGCAGCGGCCTTCCGCATCGAGCAGCTTCGGGTCGATGATCTGGGCATTGGAGAGCTTTCCCTCGACTTCGGCGATGCGCCCTTCGACGAAGCTCTGGCGCTCCTTGGCCGCATCGTACTCGGCATTTTCCGACAGGTCGCCATGGGAGCGGGCTTCTGCAATGGCAGCAATCACACTGGGCCGTTCGACGTTTTTCAGGTTTTGTAGTTCGGCGCGCAACAATTCAGCTCCGACCACAGTCAGTGGCACTTTACTCATTACTCTATATTCCTTAATACAAATCCACCCGCTAACCCCTCCCGGCCTCCCCTGTCAGGGGAGGAGGGAACGGGCTCCCCCTGACAAGGGGGATTCAAGGGGGGGTAAATAACAATGCGGATTGGGTTGCCCCAATCCGCACAATTCAAGCTCCCAGCCGGTTCAACGTAGACGCTGGTGCAACTCCTGCAGGCCGTATACCTGCAATTCCTTCATGTGCTGCATGCCGATGCACGCCGCACGCGCTCCGGACAAGGTGGTGTAATAAGTAATCCGCTGCTGCAGGGTGGCATGACGGATGGCGTAGGAATCCTGCACCGCACGCTTGTCTTCCACGGTATTGATGATCAGGCTGATCTCGCCGTTCTTGATCAGGTCGACAATATGCGGGCGTCCCTCATGCACCTTGTTCACCGCCGTGACCGGGATGCCTGCCGCCTGGATTGCCGCCGCCGTGCCGCGCGTGGCATAGAGACCAAAACCAAGTTCAGACAGATTGCGGGCGATATCCAGCACTCGCTCCTTGTCCGAATTCCTCACGCTAATCAGCGCCTTGCCGCCAGATGGGAGCTTCACGCTTGCGGCCATTTGCGACTTGAGGAAGGCTTCGGCAAAAGTATTGCCCACGCCCATGACCTCGCCGGTGGATTTCATTTCAGGGCCGAGTATGGGATCCACCCCGGGGAACTTGATGAAGGGGAATACCGCCTCCTTCACCGAGTAGAAAGGAGGAATCACTTCGCGTGTCACGCCCTGCTGCTTCAGACTCTGGCCCACCATGCAGCGCGCAGCGACCATGGCCAGCGGCACGCCGGTGGCCTTGGATACGAAAGGAACGGTACGCGAAGCGCGCGGATTGACTTCCAGTACGAAGACCGTCTCGCCCTGAATGGCAAACTGCACGTTCATCAGCCCGATCACGTTCAGACCCTTGGCCATGGCGACAGTCTGGCGCCGCAACTCATCCTGCAGCTTTTGCGACAGGCTGTAGGGCGGCAGGGAACAGGCCGAGTCGCCGGAATGCACGCCAGCTTCCTCGATGTGCTCCATGATGCCGCCAATCAGAACGTCGGTGCCGTCGCAGATGGCATCCACGTCCACCTCGGTGGCGTCATTGAGGAATCGGTCAAGCAATACCGGAGAGTCATTGGAAACCTTGACCGCCTCGCGCATGTAGCGTTCGAGATCGGACTGCTGGTGCACAATTTCCATGGCACGGCCGCCCAGCACGTAGGAAGGGCGCACCACCAGGGGGTAGCCGATTTCTTCCGCCGCCTGGATGGCCGCCTCAGGCGCCCGCGCTGTGCGGTTGGGCGGCTGCTTGAGCTTGAGGTCTTGCAGCAGCTTCTGGAAACGTTCGCGATCTTCGGCGGCATCGATCATGTCCGGCGTGGTGCCGATGATGGGCACCCCGTTGGCTTCCAGGTCGCGCGCCAGCTTGAGCGGCGTCTGGCCGCCGTACTGCACGATCACGCCGTAAGGCTTTTCGACATGGACGATTTCCAGCACGTCTTCCAGCGTCAGCGGCTCGAAATACAGGCGGTCGGAAGTATCGTAGTCGGTGGAAACGGTTTCCGGGTTGCAGTTGACCATGATGGTCTCGTAACCGTCTTCGCGCAATGCGAATGCCGCATGCACGCAGCAGTAGTCGAATTCAATACCCTGGCCGATGCGGTTGGGTCCGCCGCCCAGCACCATGATCTTTTTCTTGCCGGTGGGCGCGGACTCGCACTCTTCCTCGTAGCTCGAATACATGTAGGCGGTATGCGTGGCGAATTCGGCGGCGCAGGTATCCACGCGCTTGTACACCGGACGCACGCCCATGGCATGGCGCGCACTGCGCACTTCGTGCTGGGTCACGCCCAGCAGTTTGGCCAGCCGGCGATCCGCAAATCCGCTGCGTTTGAGGCGCCGCATCTCGTCGCGCGAGAGATCGGCCAGCCTGCGCCCGGATAGCGCCTGCTCCTGCTCGACCAGGTCCTTCATTTGCGCCAGGAACCAGGGGTCAACATGGGTCAGCTGGTAAATTTGTTCCTGGGACATGCCGCAGCGCATGGCGTCCGCGATGTACCAGATGCGTTCCGGGCCAGGCTCGCCCAGCTCGGTTTCCAGCACATCGATATCCGTGGTCTTTTCATCCAGACCGTCGTTGCCGGTTTCGAGGCCGCGCAGGGCTTTCTGCAGCGACTCCTGGAACGTGCGCCCCATCGCCATGACTTCACCCACCGATTTCATCTGGGTAGTCAGGCGGTCATTAGCCTGGGGAAATTTTTCGAAGGCGAAACGCGGGATCTTGGTCACCACGTAATCGATGCTCGGCTCGAAAGAGGCTGGAGTGGCGCCGCCGGTGATGTCGTTCTGCAGCTCGTCCAGGGTGTAGCCGATCGCCAGCTTGGCCGCCACCTTGGCAATGGGGAAGCCGGTGGCCTTGGATGCCAGCGCCGAGGAACGCGACACGCGCGGGTTCATCTCGATCACCACCATCTGCCCATTCTTTGGATTGATGCCGAACTGCACGTTGGAACCGCCGGTTTCCACACCGATTTCACGCAGCACCGCCAAACTAGCGTTGCGCATGATCTGGTATTCGCGGTCGGTCAGGGTCTGGGCCGGAGCAACGGTGATGGAGTCACCGGTGTGCACGCCCATGGCGTCAAAGTTCTCGATCGAGCAGATGATGATGCAGTTGTCCTTCTTGTCCCGCACCACCTCCATTTCGTATTCTTTCCAGCCGATCACCGATTCCTCGATCAGCAATTCGCGCGTGGGCGATGCCTCCAGGCCGCGCTCGCAGATGGCGACAAACTCTTCCTTGTTGTAGGCAATGCCGCCGCCGGAGCCGCCCATGGTAAAGGACGGACGGATAATGGTGGGGTAGCCCACCATGGCCTGCACCTGGAAGGCTTCTTCCAGGCTGTGGGCAATCGCGGCGCGCGGGCAGGCGAGGCCGATCTTCTCCATCGCCTTCTTGAATTTTTCCCGGTCCTCGGCCTTGTCGATCGCCTCGCGCGTCGCACCGATCATTTCCACCGAATACTTTTCCAGCACCCCGTGCCTGGCCAGATCCAGCGCGCAATTCAAGGCCGTCTGCCCGCCCATGGTCGGCAGCAACACATCGGGGCGCTCTTTTTCGATAATCTTTTCCACCACCTGCCAGGTAATCGGCTCGATGTAGGTGGCATCCGCCATGCCAGGGTCGGTCATGATGGTGGCCGGATTGGAGTTCACCAGAATGACGCGGTACCCCTCCTCGCGCAGGGCCTTGCATGCCTGGGCGCCGGAATAATCGAATTCACAGGCCTGGCCGATGACGATCGGGCCGGCGCCGATGATAAGGATGGATTTTATGTCGGTACGTTTTGGCATTTCTTTTAGGTGAGGGGTGAGGAGTGAGGAGTGAGGCGAAAGTCCGCGCCCTACTCCTCACTCCTCACCCCTCACTCCTCACTTTTTCTGTTGCATCATGGAGATGAAGCGGTCGAACAAATACGCCACGTCGTGCGGCCCCGGGCTTGCTTCCGGGTGGCCCTGGAAGCTGAACGCCGGCACGTCGGTGCGGCTCAACCCTTGATTGCTGCCGTCAAACAGGGATTTGTGCGTCACGCGCAGGTTGGTGGGCAGCGTGGCCGGATCGACCGCAAAACCGTGGTTCTGGCTGGTGATCATCACCCGGCCACTATCCAGATCCTGCACCGGATGGTTGGCGCCATGGTGACCGAACTTCATTTTCATGGTTTTGGCGCCCGAAGCCAGCGCCAGCAACTGATGGCCGAGGCAGATGCCGAAGGTGGGAATCTTCTTCTCCAGCACCTGCTGGATCGCGCTGATGGCGTAATCGCACGGCTCGGGATCCCCCGGGCCGTTGGACAGGAACACGCCATCCGGATTGAGCTTGAATACTTCTTCCACCGGCGTTTGCGCCGGCAGCACGGTAACCTTGCAGCCGCGCTCGGCAAGCATGCGCAGGATATTGCGCTTGACGCCGTAATCGTAGGCCACGACATGGAATTTGGGCGCCGCCTGTCGGCCGAAGCCGCCCTCCAGCTTCCACTCGCCCTCCAGCCAGACTTCGCTGCTGGTGCGGCTCACCACCTTGGCCAGGTCCAGACCGGCCAGGCCGGAAAAACCGCGCGCCAGCTCCAGCGCACGGACCTCGTCCACCTCGCCCGCCATCAGGCAGCCGCTCTGGGCGCCTTTGTCGCGCAGGATGCGCGTCAGCTTGCGGGTATCGACATTGGCGATCGCCACCACATTGTGGCGCTTGAGGTATTGCGGCAGGGTTTCCGTTTCGCGCCAGCTGCTGGACAACAAGGGCAGGTCACGAATCACCAGCCCGGCGGCATGAATCCCTGTGGATTCGGCATCTTCAGGATTGGCGCCGGTGTTGCCGATGTGGGGATAAGTGAGGGTAACGATCTGACGGCAGTAGGAGGGGTCGCTAAGGATTTCCTGGTACCCGGTAAGCGCGGTGTTGAACACCACCTCACCCACGGCATGGCCTGTCGCGCCAATGGAAATACCGCGAAACACTGTTCCATCTGCGAGCACGAGTATGGCTGACTGGTGTTGCGGCACAAGAACTCTCCGAATCTGTATCGAGTGGCCCGATACCGGGCCCGGACATGCAAAGCGGGACGAGCTTTCCGCCCATCCCGCCTGCACTAACTGCGTGAAATTATACCGTAAAACCGGGCTTGATTCAACGCAGACCGAGCACATCCTGCATGTCATACAGCCCGGCACCCCGCCCGGCAAGGAAGCGCGCGGCACGCAGGGCACCGAGCGCAAAAGTGGCGCGGCTGCTGGCCTTGTGGGTAATTTCCACGCGCTCACCGATGCCGGCGAACAGCACGGTGTGATCACCCACGATATCGCCGCCGCGCACGGTGGCAAAGCCGATGGTGGAGGGTGAACGCTCGCCGGTCACCCCTTCGCGGCCATACACCGCGCACTCGGCCAGATCCCGGCCCAGCGCCTCCGCCACCACTTCACCCAGGCGCAGGGCAGTGCCAGAAGGCGCATCCACCTTATGGCGGTGATGCGCCTCGAGCACTTCAATATCGTAACCTTCGTTCAGCACCCGGGCTGCCGTATCCAGCAATTTGAACAGCAGGTTGACGCCCACGCTCATGTTCGGGGCGAAAACAATGCCGCAGTCGTGACTGACTGCAAAAATCCTTTCCTTTTGCTCGGGCGTGAAGCCGGTCGTGCCGATCACCATCTTTACGCCCTGCTTGCGGCACAGCTCCATGTGCTGCAACGTCGCCTCGGGGCGGGTGAAGTCGACCAGCACATCGCAGCCTCGCAGCGCGGCGGCTGCATCCTCGCGAATCAGCACGCCATTGGGCGAACCGATCAATTCTCCCGAGTCCTTGCCCAGGTACGGACTGCCCGCACGCTCCAGCGCCGCGTGGACACGCATATCCGACATTTGCGCCAGCGCTTCCAGCAGCGCACGCCCCATTCTTCCCGAACTGCCCGCAATCGCAATATTCAGCATGTTTATTCCGCTTTTGGCGCTGGCTGAGTTTCAACGGGCACCGCCCCGGCAGCAGGCTTGGCACTTCCGGCCGGCACAACGTCACCCTCGATACGCAACAGCAAATCGTTTTCGAATACCGCCGTGACACGGCTCTGCTCCGTCAAATTCCCGGCTTTCTGGTAGCGATAGACATAATCCCAGCGGTTGGGATGAAAAATATCGGTCACCAGCGGCGTTCCCAGAACAAAACGCACCTGGGACCGGGTCATGCCGGGCTTGAGGCGGGACAGCATGTCCTGTGTCACCACGTTACCCTGCTGGATGTCGATCTTGTAAACCGATGGAGCCATGGGAATATAGGAACAGGCTGGCAGAAGCAAAGCCAGAACAATAATGGATAGGCGCATGGATGGGCTTTTGTTGTTCATGAAAGTTGGCAGCTGTTTATAAAAAATCCCGGCCCTGCGCCGGATTTGTTTAATGAATTTCTTATATTATGATAGCCCAATTTGACGCTTCGAGCATACAGCATGAGCCAACCCAACGACCTGAAGAACGCCGGCCTCAAGGCCACGCTGCCGCGGCTGAAGATACTCAACCTGTTTGAGACCAGCGAAGTGCGCCACCTGACGGCGGAAGACGTATATCGTATTTTGCTTGCGGAAGATGTGGATGTGGGCCTGGCGACGGTTTACCGCGTTCTGACCCAATTCGAGGCGGCGGGACTGCTGGTGCGCCACCACTTCGAGGGCGGGAAAGCCGTATTCGAACTCAATCAGGGCCACCACCACGATCATCTGGTGTGCTTGCAATGCGGCATGGTGGAGGAATTTTACGACCCGGAAATCGAACGCCGCCAGGAGCAGGTCGCCAAAGAACGCGGTTTCCGCATTCAGGAGCACTCGCTTTACCTCTACGCCGACTGTATCAAGGATAACTGTCCGAACAAGGCGTAGTTCTGGCGCCATTTCAGCAGATTCCTACTGCGTCCCAAGCATCTCCGCGGCATGCTGCCGGGTAGTATCCGTAATGGTCACGCCACCCAGCATGCGCGCCACTTCCTCAATCCGCTGCACCCGATCAAGAACCGCAATCCGGCTCACCACCTGACCGTCCAGTGTAGCTTTGCTCACCTGCCAGTGCTGGCGGCCCAAAGCCGCCACCTGGGGCAGATGGGTGATACATAGCACCTGACGCTCGCCTCCCAATCCTTGCAGCATTTTTCCCACCACTTCCGCCACGCCGCCGCCGATACCCACATCCACCTCGTCAAATATCAGGGTGGGCACCGCCGCCACTTTACTGGTCACCACCTGGATCGCCAGGCTGATGCGTGACAACTCGCCGCCGGAAGCCACCTTGGCCAGATGCTTTGGCGCCAGGCTGGAATGCGAACTCACCAGAAACTCGACCTGCTCCAGGCCATGCGCATTGCCCTCAGCCAGCAGCTGGAGCGCCACTTCGAAACGGCCGCCCGCCATCGCCAGTTGCTGCATCGCCTCACTCACCCGGGCACCCAACTCCTGCGCCGCGAACTTCCGGGCCACGCTCAATTTTCCGGCTCTGGCCAGGTAGGCCGCCCTCGCCTCCGCTTCCTGGAGCCGCAAGGCTTCCGCCGAGCCCAGCTGCTGCAACCCGTCCAGCCGTGTGCTGCGCTCCTGCAACAAGGCCGGCAAGGCTTCCGCCGCTACCCGGTATTTGCGCGCCATGTCATGCACCTGTTCCAGCCGCTGCTCGATCTGGCGCAGGCGATCCGGGTCCAGATCCAGGCGCTGCACATAATGGCGCAGGCTGTATGCCGCCTCCTGCATCTGCGCGGCAGCCGAATCAAGAATGGCCAAAGGCTCGCCCAGGGCGGAATCAAATGCCACCACCTTGCCAATCCGCCCGATCAGGCCACTGAGCTGGGAAAGCAGGGCCTGATCGCTTTCGGCGAGCAGTTCCACGGCAAATTGAGCATTTTCCAGCAGGCTCGCGGCGTGTGCCAGACGGGCATGCTCCGCCTGCAATTCAGGCCATTCCTCCGGCCCCAGGTCAAGCGCCCGCAACTCGCGCACCTGCCACTCAAGCCGCTCCAGTTCAGCAGCAGCCGCCGCGGAATCCTGTTCCCATGCCAGGCATCGCCCATGCAGGACCTGCCAGTTGCGGTAATCCTGGGCCACCTCATGAACCAACTCCTCAAGCCCGGCATAGCCATCGAGCAGTTCACGCTGCGCCGCAGGTTTGAGCAGGGACTGATGCGCGTGCTGGCCATGAATATCGACCAGATACTCTCCCGCTTCACGCAACTGTTGCAGCGTGACGGCGCCACCATTAATGAATGAACGTGAGCGCCCACTCGCATCAATCGTTCGTCGCATCAGGCAAACGCCGGGTTCATTCAGCAATCCATTTTCGTCCAGCCAGGTCTCAAGCGCCGGAATTTCAGCGCTATCGAATTCAGCCGATATTTCTGCCCGCTGGCAACCGGCGCGCACCACCCCGGCATCGGCCCGTTCGCCCAGCACCAGGGCCAGTGCGTCGATCAGAATGGATTTTCCGGCGCCGGTTTCACCAGTCAGCACGGTAAAACCGGATTCAAACTCCAGCTCCAGCCGGTCAACGATGACAAAATCGCGGATACTCAAGGAAAGCAGCATTTAAAGCTTCTCGCCCCAGCGCAGCTTCTGGCGCAATGTATCGTAATAACTGTGTCCCAGCGGATGAATCAGGCGGATGTTGTTCTCGGAGCGGCGCGCCACCACCCAGTCATTCTGCAGCAGGTCCATGTGGCTCTGGCCATCGAAGTGAGCACTGGCATCAACCGCGTGCAGCACGAGAATCTCCACCACGCTGTGGCTATTGACTGCAATCGGCCGGTTGCTCAGGGTATGCGGGCAGATCGGCACCAGCACCATCGCTTCCAGCGTGGGATGCAGAATGGGCCCCCCGGCGGACAAGGCATAAGCTGTGGATCCGGTTGGCGTAGCCACGACCAGGCCATCGGAGCGCTGGCTATAGACAAACTGTCCATCGATGAATACCTCAAGCTCGATCAGGCGCCCGGACACGCCCTTGCTCACCGCCACATCATTGAAAGCATAGGCCTGGAAAACAATCTGGCCCTGGCGGCGCACGGCGGTGTGAAGCAGAAAACGCTCCTCGGCGGTGTATTCGCCCGCAAGAATCTCCTCCATGGTCTCCAGCATATGTTCAATGGAAACATCTGTCAGAAAACCCAGCCGCCCCTGGTTCACGCCCACCAGAGGCACGTCGAATTCGATCAGCTCACGCGCAATATTCAGCATCGTGCCATCGCCCCCAAGGACCACGGCCAGATCGGCGCGCGCACCGATCTCCGCCATGCTCACCGCGGCATACGGAACCGGCCCGATGCGTTCCGCGGTCTGTTGCGCCAGCAACACCTCCAGATTGCGCTGCTTGAGAAAAGACGCCAGACGCAGCAACGGCTCGCCGAGCTCTGCGCTATTGTATTTACCAATCAGGGCGACGGTCTGGAAGGGTGTATTCATGGCCGGAATTATAACCGCAAGTTATTGCCCGCAAGAGATGCAAATCAGTAAAATGGGGCGATGCTTAATGAACGTTCACAATTACTGCTCAAAACCCTGGTCGAACGCTATATCGCTGAAGGACAGCCGGTTGGCTCGCGCACCTTATCCAAACATTCCGGCCTCGACCTCTCCGCTGCCACCATCCGCAATGCCATGGCGGACCTGGAAGAAATGGGCTTCATCATCAGCCCGCACACATCAGCCGGAAGAATCCCGACACCGCGCGGGTACCGCTTCTTTGTCGACACCCTGCTCAAAATCCAGCCTCTGGATGCAGTGCAGCTGCACCAGCTGGAAAACCAGCTCCACCCGGCCGGCAAGCAGCAGCTTATCGCCTCCGCCTCCCGCCTGTTGTCGGATCTGACCCGGTTCGCGGGCATTGTAATGACGCCAAAACGCCACTCGCCGGCCTTTCGCCACCTGGAATTCCTGCCGCTGTCGGAAAAGCGCATCCTGCTTATCATCGTCACTACCGACGATAACGTGCAAAACCGCATCCTTGCGACCGACAAATCCTATTCCCCGTCAGAACTCTCCCAGGCTGCCAATTTTTTCAACCAGAATTACGCCGGCAGCACGCTGGAAGATGCGCGCACCCGCATGCGGGAAGAGTTGAAACACCTGCACCTCAACATGACCACGCTCATGTCCGCGGCCCTTGATGCCAGCAGCCAGGCGTTACAGCCCAGCGAAGGCTATGTTCTGTCTGGCGAAAAAAACCTGCTGCATGTGGACGACCTTTCATCCAACATGACCTCGCTGCGCAAGCTGTTCGATGCCTTCGAGCAGAAAACCACCCTGATCCAGCTACTGGATGTCAGCCAGGGCGCGCAGGGCGTGCAAATATTCATCGGCGGCGAATCCGGCCACGTCCCGCTCGATGAATGCAGCGTCGTTACCGCCCCGTATGAAGTGGACGGACAGGTGGTCGGCACTCTGGGCGTCATCGGGCCGACCCGCATGGCTTACGAACGGGTTATTCCGATCGTGGACGTCACCGCCAAGCTGCTGGGCAGCGCGCTTTCCTACCACTGAGAAAAAATGCCCTATCTTCCAGAACCGCCGCACGCCCATGGCACGCCCAGCAAGACCGGCGTCCTGCTGATCAACCTCGGCACCCCGGCAGCGCCTACCCGGCAGGCGCTGCGGCCCTACCTCAAACAGTTTCTCAGCGATCCGCGCGTGGTCGAGATTCCGCGCGTGCTGTGGTGGCTGATTCTCAACGGCATCATTCTCAACACCCGTCCCGGCAAATCGGCGCAGAAATACGCCCAGATCTGGACCAAGGAAGGGTCCCCGCTGTTCGCCCACACCCGCAAACAGGCGAAGATGCTGCAAGGTTATCTGGGCGAACGCACCAAGGCACCGCTGGCGATCGAATTCGCCATGCGCTACGGCAACCCGTCCGTGCCGTCAGCCATTGCATCGCTCCGGGAGCAGGGCTGCGAGCGCATCCTCGCCCTGCCGCTGTATCCGCAATATGCGGCGAGCAGCACCGCATCCGCGCTGGACGCGGTGTTCCAGCACCTGCTGCAAAGCCGCAACATGCCGGAACTGCGCACCGTGCGGCACTACCACGACCACCCCGGCTATATCGCCGCGCTGGCCAACAGCGTGCGCGAACACTGGCAGCAGCATGGCCGCCCGGACCAGCTGATCATGAGCTTTCACGGCGTGCCCAGATACACCCTGGACAAGGGCGACCCCTACCACTGCGAATGCCACAAAACCGGGCGCCTGCTGGCGGAAGCGCTGGGCCTCGCGCCCGACAAATTCCAGATCACCTTCCAGTCACGCTTCGGCCGCGCCGAATGGATCCAACCCTATACCGCCCCCACCCTGCAAATGCTGGGCAAAAAAGGCGTCAGGCGGGTGGACGTGATCTGCCCCGGCTTTGCCGCCGACTGCCTGGAAACCCTGGAAGAAATCGCCATGGAATGCAAGGCGGATTTCCTCAATGCCGGCGGCCAGGAATTCCACTACATTCCCTGCCTCAACGAGCGCGACGACTGGATCCGCGCCCTGTGCGACATCACTCTCAACCACCTGCAAGGCTGGCTGCAGGAGACACCCGGCCCCGCCGCCGCGCTGGAAAGCAGGGCGCGGGCGATCGCCATGGGCGCAAAGGATTAGCCCGGCCAGAATTTATTTCAACTGTAAGCCGGATCAATAACCCTAGAAACCCCAGTTCGATAACCACGGAGGGCACGGAGAACACAGAGAAAGGCGGTTTGCGGTCATTTATGGCCTCACCCAAGGGGTGAATGCCAAACATCATGCAATCTATGGTTTTTACTCCGTGTTCTCCGTGTTCTCCGTGAACTCCGTGGTTAACCGCTTTTTATAGGATAACTCCTCAAGTTTCGCCCTTCCTTGCCGTTAAAAACAGGGCAAGTTTCCCCATCCAACAATCCCAAGAAATAGCAGGAAACTTGCATTTTTCTTCACGGGATTGATCATGAAAATCGCCAGTTCGGACATCACTTTAAGCAGCCAGCACGCCAGCGTGGAAAAACACTCGGTACGCGAATCGCTGCGCGCCTGGATTGGAGCTGAACGCCCGGATTTCGAGGGGCGCGGCAGGCCGCTCAACCGCCCCGCCATGGACCATGTTTCCATCTCGGATCAGGGCAAGGCGGCACAGAAATCCGATCCCGTTTCGGATGCCCAGGAAGCCGTGGACAACGACCCGCGCATGCAATTGCTCATCAGCATGGTGGAAGTCATGACCGGCAGAAAAATCCGCATCCTCTCCATGAAGGACCTGCAACCCGCCGACACGGCGGCGCCGGGACCGGCACAGCCCCCCAGGGCCGCCGAACAACAGGCAGCCGCACCGCAATCAGCCGGTTTCGGCGTCGAATACGAACGCCATGAAACCCGTTACGAAGCCGAGCAAACCAGTTTTCAGGCCCAGGGCACGGTTACCACCGCCGACGGGCGGGAAATTTCATTCAGCCTGCAACTCTCCATGAGCCGCGAGCACCTGGAGCAAAGCGATATCAGCGTTCGCCTTGGCGATGCGGCGCGCCAAGCCAAGGACCCGCTGGTGATCAACTTCAGCGGCAGCGCCGCCCAGCTGACCGCCGCCAAATTCAGCTTCGATCTCGATGCCAATGGCAGCAGCGAGCAGATTTCCTTCGTCGCCCCCGGCAGCGGCTTCCTCGCCCTCGACATAAACCAGGACGGCAAGATCAACAATGGCAGCGAGCTGTTCGGCCCGGCCAGCGGCAACGGCTTCAGCGAGCTGGCCGCTTACGACCAGGACGGCAACCTGTGGATTGATGAAAACGATGCCGTATTTTCGCAGCTCAGGATATGGAGCAAGAATGCCCAGGGCAACGACCAGCTCGCCACCCTGAAAGCAGCCGGCGTGGGCGCGCTGTACCTGGGCAACGTTTCGACCGAGTTCAGTATCAAGGATGCCAGCAACCAGCTTGAAGGCCAGATTCGCTCCACCGGCATCTATCTCGGCGAGAGCGGCGGCGCCGGCACCCTGCAGCAGATTGATCTGGCCGTCTGAAGGCGGGCCGCGCCAATACCGCACAAATTTTCAAAACCATGCGCTTGAAATGGGAAAAACAGCGCCCATGTTGCCTCCAGTTAATCAGGAGGCGATTCATGCAAGACGAACAACCCACACTGGA
Source organism: Sulfuricella sp. (assembly GCA_041651995.1). Taxonomy (NCBI): domain Bacteria; kingdom Pseudomonadati; phylum Pseudomonadota; class Betaproteobacteria; order Nitrosomonadales; family Sulfuricellaceae; genus Sulfuricella; species Sulfuricella sp. Next base: position 640,558 of record JBAZID010000001.1, read on the forward strand.
ACAACAGGCCGAGGAAGGCAGGATCGAAACCATGCCCAGCATGGAAGAGCTGCTCAAGCAGGCCGAGCTGACGGCACAGGAACATCACGATGCCTGGTTGCGCGCCAAGGCCGATGCCGAGAATATCCGCAAGCGAGCGCAGAGCGATGTCGCCAATGCGCACAAATATGCGGTGGAAAACTTCTCCAACGAACTGCTGGCGGTAAAAGACAGCCTCGAAGCCGCGCTGAATGTCGAAACAGCCACGGTCGAGAGCTTCAAGAGCGGCGTCGAACTCACGCTCAAGCAGCTGGTCGCTGCATTCGAGAAATTCAACATCACTGAAATCAATCCCGCCGGCGAGAAATTCGATCCGCACAAGCACCAGGCCATCAGCATGGTGGACAGCGATGCCGAGCCCAATACCGTGGTCACGGTATTGCAGAAAGGCCACTTGCTGCACGACCGCATCCTGCGTCCGGCGCTGGTGATGGTCGCAAAAGCCCGCGCAGCGTAAGCCGCTGGCACCGCTTGAAAGCCGCGCACTCAACCCCACTTTAGCAGCAAGGGTTTTTCAAGCCCGCCGTCATTGCGAGCAAAGTGAAGCAATCTCGCCTTTTGAAGTACAGATTGTTTCGCCGCTTCGCTTCTCGCAATGACCAAGCGTAAACCACAATGAATTTTGAATTTGCTTAATTAAATTAAGGAATAATCATGGGAAAAATCATCGGTATTGACCTGGGCACCACCAACTCCTGCGTATCCGTCATGGAAGGCGGCCAGCCCAAGGTAATCGAAAACTCCGAAGGCACGCGCACCACGCCCTCAATCGTCGCCTACGCCGAGGACGGCGAGATCCTGGCCGGCGCACCCGCCAAGCGCCAGGCTGTCACCAACCCGAAGAACACCCTGTACGCAGTGAAGCGCCTGATCGGCCGCCGCTTTGATGAAAAAGAAGTGCAGAAAGACATCGGACTGATGCCTTACTCCATCGTCAAGGCGGACAACGGCGACGCCTGGGTGGAAGTGCGCGGCAAGAAAATGGCCCCACCGGAAGTTTCCGCGCAAGTGCTGCGCAAGATGAAGAAAACCGCCGAGGATTACCTGGGCGAGGAAGTCACCGAAGCGGTCATCACCGTACCGGCCTATTTCAACGACAGCCAGCGCCAGGCCACCAAGGATGCCGGCCGCATCGCCGGCCTGGAAGTGAAGCGCATCATCAACGAACCGACCGCGGCCGCGCTGGCTTTCGGCATGGACAAGAAGGAAGGCGACCGCAAGATCGCGGTGTATGACCTGGGCGGCGGCACTTTCGACATTTCCATCATCGAGATCGCCGAGATCGACGGCGAGCACCAGTTCGAAGTGCTATCCACCAACGGCGACACCTTCCTCGGCGGCGAAGATTTCGACAACCGCGTGATCGACTACCTGGCCGACGAGTTCAAGAAAGAGAACGGCATCGACCTGCGCAACGACCTGCTCGCCAAACAGCGCCTGAAGGAAGCTGCGGAAAAGGCCAAGATCGAGCTTTCTTCCAGCCAGCAGACCGATGTCAATCTGCCCTATATCACTGCCGATGCGACCGGACCGAAGCACCTGGTGGTCAAGATCACCCGCGCCAAGTTCGAAAGCCTGGTGGAAGACCTGATCGAACGCACCATCGCTCCCTGCAAGCAAGCCATCAAGGATGCCGGTGTGAAGATCACCGACATCGAGGACATCATCCTGGTCGGCGGCCAGAGCCGCATGCCCAAGGTGCAGGAGAAAGTGCAGGAATTCTTCGGCAAGGAACCGCGCAAGGACGTCAACCCGGACGAAGCCGTGGCCGTCGGCGCATCCATCCAGGGCGGCGTGCTGCAGGGCGAGGTCAAGGACGTGCTGCTGCTCGACGTGACCCCGCTGTCGCTGGGCATCGAGACCATGGGCGGCGTGATGACCAAGCTGATCCAGAAAAACACCACCATCCCGACCAAGGCCTCGCAGGTGTTCTCCACCGCGGACGACAACCAGAACGCCGTGACCATTCACGTGCTGCAGGGCGAGCGCGACGTGGCTTCGGGCAACAAGAGCCTGGGCCAGTTCAACCTCTCCGACATTCCACCGGCACCGCGCGGCATGCCGCAGATCGAGGTCACTTTCGACATCGACGCCAACGGCATCCTGCACGTGTCCGCCAAGGACAAGGCCACCGGCAAGGAGAACAAGATCAAGATCCAGGCCAGCTCCGGACTTTCCGACGAGGAAATCCGCCGCATGGAGCAGGACGCCGTGGCACACGCCGAGGACGACCGCAAGACCGTGGAACTGGTCAACACCCGCAACCAGTGCGATTCCATGATTCACTCGGTGAAGAAATCCCTGGGCGAATACGGCGACAAGATTAGCGCCGACGAAAAAACCGCGATCGAAACCGCCCTGGCTGCGGCTGAAGAAGCCCTCAAAGGTAACGACAAGGACGACATCGAAGCCAAGACCAAGGCCCTCGCCGAGGCCTCGCACAAGCTGGCCGAAAAGATGTATGCCGAACAGCCGCAAGGCCAGGCCGCAGGCGGCGAGCACAAGGCCGAAGACGACAACGTGGTGGATGCCGAGTTCGAAGAAGTCAAAGACGAAAAAAAGTGAGGAGTCAGGGGCTAGAGGTGAGGGGTGAGGGGTGAGGGGTGAAGGGGAAAGACACCATGCGTGCCTCATCCCCGGCCTCTCACACCTCACCCCTCTCACCTCACCCCTCACCATAAATGAGCAAACGCGACTATTACGAAATCCTCGGCGTCAACCGCGACGCCTCGGATGATGAACTCAAGAAAGCCTACCGCAAACTGGCGATGAAGCACCATCCGGACCGCAATCCGGACAATCCCAAGGCGGAAGAACACTTCAAGGAAGCCAAGGAAGCCTACGAGATTCTCTCGGACAGCGGCAAGCGCGGCGCTTACGACCAGTACGGCCACGCCGGGGTTGACCCGCAGGCCGGCATGGGCGGCGCAGGCGGCGCGGGCATGGGTGGTTTTGCCGATGCCTTCGGCGACATCTTCGGCGACATCTTTGGCGGTGGTGGTGGCGGCGGACGCGGCGGACGTTCCAATGTCTATCGCGGCGCGGACCTGCGCTACAACCTCGAAATCTCGCTGGAAGACGCAGCGCGGGGCGCGGAAACCAAGATCCGCATCCCCACCATGGAAAAATGCGACACCTGCAACGGTTCCGGCGCCAAGCCCGGCACCCAGCCGGTGACCTGCACCACCTGTGGCGGCCACGGGCAGGTGCGCATGCAGCAGGGCTTCTTCTCCATCCAGCAGACCTGCCCGCGCTGCCACGGCAGCGGCAAGATGGTGCAAAGCCCCTGCGGCACCTGCCAGGGCTCCGGCCGCGTCAAGCAGCACAAGACGCTGGTGGTCAAGATTCCATCCGGCGTGGACGAGGGCGACCGCATCCGCCTCTCCGGCGAGGGCGAGGATGGCGTCAATGGCGGCCCGCCGGGCGACCTCTACGTCGTCATCCAGATCAAGCCACACGGCGTGTTCCAGCGCGACCACGACGACCTGCACTGCGAAATGCCGATCAGCTTCACCGTTGCCGCGCTGGGCGGGGAAATCGACATCCCCACCCTGGACGGCCACGCCAAGATCAAGATTCCCGCCGAAACCCAGAGCGGCAAGGTCTTCCGCCTGCGCGGCAAGGGCATCAAGGGCGTGCGCAGCCAGCACCACGGCGACCTGATGTGCCACGTCATCGTGGAAACCCCGGTGAGCCTGACCGAGAGGCAAAAGGAATTGCTGCGCGAGCTGGAAGCCCTCAACCAGGCCGACGGCGACCGCCACAACCCGCGCGCCAAGTCGTGGATGGACAAGGTCAAGGCGTTCTTTGGGCCATAAGCAGGTCGGGCTTTAGCCCGATAAATCGGACTCACCCGTTAAGGGTTTCCCCGCCGGATATGGATGCTTCGCATCTCTTTCCGGCGAGAGAGTTCGGCCTGCAGTTCAATCATTAAAGACCGGATTAATATTCTGGTGTAAAACCGTACAAAGCAAAACTCCCAACGGGAATCGAGTCTGCCCCCTTCTCGGCCCCCATGTGACGCAAAACGTCACATCCTGACAGAATGCGAGCGTCATTCCAAAAACAGAACGCAGATGGAAGCAAGATTTTATGTTTTTTGCGGGGATTTCCACAAAAAACCAAAGCTGGCACGCATCATGCTTCACACCCTGCAAACACTTCTGTGTTTTGTTTACCTAAACAACTCTCGAGGAGAAGAACCATGAAACGTGTACAACAAGGTTTTACATTGATCGAACTGATGATCGTGGTTGCGATTATCGGCATTCTGGCCGCAGTAGCGATTCCGGCTTATCAGGACTACACCGTCAAGTCCAAGCTTTCGGAACTGACCAGCGTTGCCTCCCCCGCAGTGTTGGGTGTTGGCGTTTACTGCAGTGAAAATAATGGCACTATCGGGACTATCACTGGCGCCTCCCTGTCCGCCTTGCAGATCAGCGCACCAGCCAACGCAAAATATGTATCAGGTGTCGCCACTAGTAGCGCTGGCGTGGTTACAGCCACCTCAACCGGGGCCAATGGCGTGCCCTCTGGCACCATTATTTGGACGCCTAACTGCTCTGCCAATGGAACATCGTGGGCCGTTTCTGGCACTGGCGGTATTGTTGCGAAATACTGGCCGAAGTCCTAATCTTTACCTGATTTAATCCGACATAAAGAAAGGGGGCGCAAGCCCCCTTTTTTTCAACTATGCGCAATCCCCCCATTAAACTCGCCCTGTTGTTTTGCATTATTGCCATTACCGTGGCCTGCTATCTGCCGGGTCTGACGGGGCATTTCATTTTTGACGACGGAATCAACATCCGCATCAATCCTTTTCTGCAAATTGACAACCTGGGGGTTTCTACCCTCTGGCAGGCCGCATCTTCGGGCGGCACCAGCCCATTAAGCCGCCCCATCAGCATGGCCAGTTTTGCCGTCAATTATTACTTTTTCGGCATGAATCCTTATTATTTCAAGGCAGTCAATCTGGCAATCCATCTGGTTAACGGGATACTGGTATTTATACTGGCAAGATTGCTGCTCGGTTTATATCTGCGCATTCGCGGGGAGGCGGCAGACAATGCCGCATCATGGATTGGGCTCGCAGTCGCCGCGATTTGGCTGCTGCACCCGTTCAACCTGACCGGTGTACTTTACGTAGTGCAGCGCATGACCAGCCTGGCGGCATTATTCACGCTGGCTGGGTTGGTGCTGTATTTGTACGGCAGACAAATTCTGCTGAACGGCAACAGGTCAGGGTTTTTTGCGATTGCTGCAGCCCTGTTCGTTTTTACGCCACTTGCCGCGCTGTGCAAGGAGAGTGGGGCCTTGCTGCCCTTGCTGATCTTGGTTACCGAAGCGACCCTGCTGCGCTGGAGCGCGCCCGACCGGAGTTCCCACCGCATGTTGGTGGTGATTGTCGGCCTGTCGGTCGTGGTTCCGTTGCTGTTGGGTCTGCTTTATGCGCTGAAAGCCCCAGAACTAATTCTGGGCGGCTATGTGTGGCGCGATTTTTCGCTGGCCGAGCGCTTGATGACCGAAGCGCGCGTATTGTGGTTTTATCTGCATATGATCGTGTTGCCGAACATGGGTGAGATGGGGTTGCAACATGACGACATCCTGATTTCGCGGGGCCTGCTTTCACCCTGGACCACGTTGCCCGCCATGGCCGGGTTGCTCTTGCTCGCGGCGGGCGCCTTCGCAATGCGCAATAAGCAACCCCTGGTTACCTTCGGGATTATGTTTTTTTTCGTCGGCCACGCAATGGAGTCCACAATCATTCCGCTGGAACTGGCCTTCGAGCACCGCAACTATTTGCCTATGTTAGGCATCCTGCTACCATTGGCCTATTACGCATTAAATCCCCGGCTGCATTTGCCCAGTGCGCGTGTGCGCCGGGCAACATTTTTGCTGCTGCTTATCCTGTTTGCCGGGCTTACCGCTACCCGCGCCCAGCAATGGGGAGATACATTCATGATGCGCTTGCTGGAAGTGGAGCGGCATCCGCGCTCGGTGCGGGCGCAGATCGACTTGGCGACGCTTTACAAAAATCTGCCACCAACTTCGCGTGAGGATGAGATCGACCTTTACAACAAGGCTTTATTCCATTTTCAGCAAGCTGCAGATAATGCGCCGTCAAACATTGCAGGGTTAATCAATATTTTGGTGCTGAATGCGGGAAGAAAGTTACCAGTGGATGAAATTTTTATCGAAACATTGGAACAGCGCCTTGCGACAGTTCCGTTCGGCCCGCCAAACAAGAATACCCTTATAGGTGTGGTTAGAGACATTGCCAGCGGTCATGTTGTAGTCAATGCAGAAATCGTTGATCGCCTTTACCGTGCCACGATGTCAAATCCACTACTTACCGGAGACCACAGAAACCAAATTATCCTGGAGTTTGATAACTTGCCGCCAGAAATCCGACCAAAAAAATGAAATTCAGCATTATCCTCCCTTCCCGCAATGAGGCTGACGGTTTGCGCCAACTATTGCCAGGCCTGTCTGCGAACCTGCCCGCAGAAACAGAAATCATCGTCGTCAATGACGGTTCGGATGATGAAACACTGGCCGTGTGCGCAAAATTCCAAGTGCGTGTTATCAGCCACCCTTACCCCAAAGGTAATGGGGCAGCGATCAAATCCGGGGCGCGCGCCGCAAATGGGAACGTACTGATTTTCATGGACGCTGATGGTCAGCACAAGCCGGAAGATATACCACGCCTGCTGGAAAAATTCTCCGAGGGTTACGACATGGTGGTGGGCGCACGTCAATCCGGATCGCAAGCCGGCGCCCACCGGGCCGTTGCAAACGATCTTTTCAGCCGTTTTGCCACCTGGATGGTTCAGCAACCAGTCGAGGACCTGACTTCCGGATTCAGGGTGGTCAAGGCAAAAAAATTCCGGCAATTCCTTTACCTGCTGCCTAACGGGTTTTCCTATCCAACCACCATTACCATGAGTTTCTTCCGGGCCGGATTCAGTGTGGCTTACCTGCCTATCCACACACCCCGGCGCAGCACGGGTAAAAGTCATATCCGCCCGATCCGGGACGGGGTGCGCTTTCTCCTGATCATTATCAAAATCGGCACTCTTTATTCTCCTCAGAAACTGTTTATCCCAATCAGCACAGCCTTCTTCTGGACCGGCTTGTGTTACTACCTTTATACGTATCTAAATACTGGGCGCTTCACCAACATGAGCGCGCTTCTATTCATCTCGGCGATACTCACCTTTCTCATTGGTATCGTCTCGGAGCAAATTTCCGCATTGCACTACAAGGACATCGACGCAACTGATTACAGGGATGAATAGCTTGAACGTCCTGATGACCAGCACGTCCTACCCGGAGACCCAGGAAGACTGGCGTGGACGCTTCATTGCCAACCTGATTGCGGGATTGGCTCGGCACGATGGCATCAAGCTGTCCCTGTGGTCGCCCCCTGGAGAGTTGCCCCCTCAGGTCACAAGCACAACAACAGCAGAGGAAACTGCCTGGCTGCAACAACTCTCGCGGGATGGAGGAATCGCCCACCTGTTGCGTCAGATAAAACCGAGCGCTGCCGCCACTGTGATTGGCCTGCTGAAACGCCTTTACAGCGCCTACCGGCGCACCCCCGTCGATGTGGTACATATCAACTGGCTGCAAAACGCCTTACCGATGTGGGGCACCGACACCCCCGCCGTCATCAGCGTACTCGGCAGCGATTTCGGTCTGCTGCGTCTGCCCGGCATGAAAATGCTGCTACGTGCCGTTTTTAGTCAACGGCGCGTCATTCTTGCACCCAATGCCGAATGGATGTGCCCCGCGCTGAAAAGCGCGTTTGGCGATCTCGCTGAAATCCGTGCCATTCCCTTCGGCGTGGATGCATCCTGGTTTGAGATGCAGCGCAAGCTACCAGATGATGTGCGCCATTGGCTCACGGTCACCCGCCTGACCAAGAACAAGATCGGTGATCTTTTCGCCTGGGGCGAAGGCCTGTTTGGGCAGGAGCGGCAATTGCACCTGTTCGGGCCGATGCAGGAAAAAATGGCGCTGCCGCCCTGGGTTATCTACCACGGCCCGACCCACCCGGCCGAACTACTGGAGAGATGGTTTCCCAAGGCAGCCGGGCTCATCACCCTGAGCCGCCACGACGAAGGCCGTCCCCAGGTGATGCTGGAGGCGATGGCCGCCGGCCTGCCGGTGATCGCTTCCGGCCTCGCCGCCCACCGTAACCTTATCGAGCATCGCCAGACCGGATGGCTTGTCGACTCGGCCGACGAATTCCGCGCAGCTTTGGTATTTCTGGAGACCCCGGGTCATAACCAAAATATAGGGGCGGCCGCCCGCGCCTGGACCAAGACAAGTATTGGCACTTGGGACGACTGTGCCGAACGCTACATCTCCGCCTATCATCAGTTGCTGGAGCGTAAATCATGAACCAGGATGATGTGTTACTGCTTGGTGGTACCGGCTTCATCGGCCGGGCATTGGCACGGCGCCTGGAACAGGAAAAAAGAACCACACACATTCTTGGGCGCCATGATACCGAACAGCTGGAAAAGCTGCTGCCTAAATGCGGAACTGTGATCCACTTGGCATCAAGCACCACGCCAGGTTCTTCTGCCACCCATCCAAGCCTTGAACAGGGCAACCTCGCATTGACCCTGCGCCTGCTGGAATTGATGCAAACTCAGCTGGACACCCATCTGATTTTCTTTTCCTCCGGTGGCACCGTTTACGGTAATCCGGAGCGATGGCCCGTTACAGAAGACGCCCCGCTCGCACCGCTTTCCAACCACGGTGCAGGCAAGGTATCGCAGGAAGCTTTCTGCCAAACTTTCCGAACCCAAGGCCATGCGGTCACTATCCTTCGCCCCTCGAATACCTACGGGCCAGGCCAGACAATTAAAAGCGGCTTTGGGTTGGTGCGCACCATGCTGGAATGTGTTCGCGATGATGTCCCGCTGGAAATCTGGGGCGACGGTGGAAACATCCGGGATTTCATCTATATCGACGATGTTGTCGAAGCATGCATGCGCTTTGTCGCACTTCCGCAGGATTCAGGCACCTACAACCTTGGCAGCGGCATTGGCTACAGCATCAACCAGGTGCTGCACTTCGTCGAACAGGTCACGGGAATCGAACTAAAAATCGCCCATTACCCGGCACGAGGAATCGATGTTCGCGCCATCGTGCTGGACAATTCCCGTATCGAGGCACGACTTTCATGGAAACCACAAACCTGCTTTAAAGAAGGAGTAAATCGTACATTTGAATGGCTAAAGCGCCTATGAGCCACGTATCGCACCCCAGCGGTAATAACCCAAAACCGCTGATATCCGTGTGCATCGCCAATTACAACGGCATGGAGATAATCGACGACTGCCTGCACTCTGTGCTGGAGCAGGAAGGAGATATTTCGGTGGAAATACTAGTCCACGACGATGCTTCTAGCGACGGTTCGGCCTCCTATATCCGCGACCGCTACCCCAATGTCCAGTTGATCACAAGCGAGAACAATGCCGGCTTCTGCGTCGCCAACAACCGCATGGCAGCGGAGGCCAAAGGCAAATATCTTCTACTGCTCAACAACGATGCGGCACTTTACCCTGACGCACTGAGAACCCTCCTATCCGAAGCTGAACGGCTAGATCAGCCGGCCATCCTGGGGCTTCCCCAGTTCGACGCCGCCAGCGGCGATCTGGTGGACATCGGCTGCCTGTTCGATCCATTCCTGAATCCCGTACCCAACTTGAATCCGAAACGAAATGAAGTGGGCATGGTGATCGGCGCCTGCCTCTGGATCCCAAAAACCCTGTGGGATGAGCTGGGTGGTTTCCCGGAATGGTTCGGCTCCATCGCCGAAGATATGTACCTGTGCTGCCGCGCCCGCTTGGCAGGCTATGCGGTTCGGGCGCTGCCTATTTCAGGTTATCGGCATTGGCAGGGGAAAAGTTTTGGTGGCAACCGGGTAACAGATAACCACCTTTCTTCAACTTTCCGGCGGCGCGCGCTGTCAGAACGCAATAAGAGCTTTGTAATGACGCTGCTCTATCCTTCGCCGCTGTTCCAGATTTTTTTTCCCCTGCATTTGTTGCTGCTTATCATGGAAGGGGCGGTGCTTACCTTGGTGAAAGGCGAATCGCGTTTCTGGCGCGAAATCTATTGGCCCTGTCTTTGCGCTCTATGGCGGGAACGAAAGCGCCTCCATCGGTTACGCGGAAACATCCAGGCCGGCAGGAATGCCGGCCGGATAAGCTTGTTCAAAGTGTTTAGCCCGGTGCCGCATAAACTCAAAATGCTGGTACGGCACGGCCTGCCGAATGTCACCTGACCAGGAGGTCGAGAGCGATGCTGCCCCAGTTTCGGGCGTAGCGGGCGTAGCCGCCGCGCGCCATTTCTGCGGCGATGGGGTGAAGCCGGAAAAGCCGATTGGCGGGTAATCCGGCACGGCGTTTCAGGTGGGCAAGCTTCGCTTCCAAACGGCTACAGTCCGGGGTACCGGAAAGCCTGTCGCGTAACGCTTGCCAGCGAAGAATTTCCTCGCAGTAATAATTTGCCCGATCCACTTCCAGCGCTTCGATTATTTGGCGCAGCAGCGATTTTTTCATCCCGCCGACCATATTTGCCTGATGCTGCCGATATTGCACCAGTGTTTCCTTGACTGGGGCAAGCTTGCCGGTAGATGCCGCAACCGCGGCAATCCAGGCGTCGTGCGGCCAGTTTGAAGGAATAGGCAGTAGCAGCGGCCGCAGGCCGACGCGGAAGGCCGTGGCTGCCCCTGTTATCACGCCATGCTTGAGCAGCACGCCGAGCGCGTCACCCGCCGACATGCGCGCCTGTTCTTCCTCATCGAAACCCACCCGCTGCCACATGGTGTAGCCCAGCGGCTTCAGCGCCTCGCCGACTACTTCGGCATCGCTGAACGCCAAGTCGGCCTCACTCAAGGCGCGGGCAAGGCGCTCCAGTTTAGCTAAGTGCCAGACATCATCCTGATCCGCCAGAGCAATGACATCCCCAGTGCACAAGGAGATCGCCAACTCGAAGTTCTTCGCCACACCCAAGCGCTGCGGATTGCGCACGATGCGTACGGGGAAAGGACTCAACCGAGCAAATTCTTCCAAAATCTCCACCGTGCCGTCGGTCGAACCATCGTCGCACACCACCAACTCGTCTGGAACCCGGGTTTGGATTAGCAGGCTGTCGAGCTGCTGCTGCAGAAACTGAGCGCCTTCGAAGCTGCACAGAGCTACCGATAGGCGTGGGCTCACGGCTTTTCCCCGGCAATGCGCCAAGGTTTTTCCTGTCGTGGTGCACGAGCCAGGTAAGGCCACGAAACATGCAGAGTCAGGTTGGGGTTATAAGCTGGATCGTTTTTCAACCAGGCAGCCCAACGCTCTTGCATCCAATCCGATTCACGCTGGAAACGTGCTCTCTTTTCCGGAGTGTCGTCCTTGCCTCGGCTGGCCGACTCATGGTGGTACAGCTCGGCATAGGGTGACCATACGATGCGGTAACCCTTTTCACGGATGCGCAGGCACAAATCGATATCGTTGTAGGCCACCGGCAGGTGCTCTTCATCCATTCCGCCCACCTCGTTGAAGACCGAGCGGCGCATCACCATGCAGGCAGCCGTGACGGCGGAAAGATCCTGCGTCAGGGCCGCACGGCCGGAATATCCGGTCATGCCGCGTTTCGCGCCCAGATGCCAGTGGCCGGCAACGCCCCCGAGACCAACGATTACACCTGCATGCTGAATGGTGTCGTCCGGGTAATAGAGCATGGCTCCGACGGCTCCGACCTCGGGGCGCACTGCATGGCTTGCCATTTCAGCGAGCCAGTCTGGAGAGATCGACTCGGTATCGTTGTTGAGCAGGCATAACAACTCCCCTGTCGCCTCTCGTACTGCGAAATTGGTGATGGCAGAGAAGTTGAAGGGAGCGTCATAGCTTAGTACCTTGATACCGGGGCGATGCGACAACTCATTCAGATAGGCCAGGGTGGCAGGGTCGTCGGACTGATTGTCCACCAACAACATCTCGAAATCGGGATAGGCGGTTTGGGCGAAGATGCTTTCCACGCATCGCTTTAGAAGATGCAGGCCATTCCGGGTAGGAATGATGAGGGAAACCTTCGGGGCAGGCTGCGGCAGAGGACGGCGGATCCGCACATAGCTTCCCCAGGCAGGCATAACTTCCCCCGGCGTTTCACAGCGCATAAGATGTTCGGCAATAACCCGCAGCGCCACTTTGGCTACATAGGGTTTGGCCTCGTGTCCGATCGAAGTTGATCCACGTACCGTGCGCCAATGGTAGAGGACATGAGGGATATGGTGAATGTGCTCGGCGATAGTGGCTTCCGACACCCGCAGCGCCAGATCCCAGTCCTGGCAGCCCTCGAAGCCAATGCGGAAACCACCAACTTCCCGCACCTTTGCCGTTCGATAAACCCCAAAATGGCTGACATAGTTTTGGCTGAGAAGCAGGTCGGGGTTCCAGTCAGATTTAAAATAAGGCCGGAAGCGACGTCCATTATGGTCGATCTTGTCCTCATCGCTGTAGATCAGGTCGAGTACGGGATTTTCCTCCAGCGATACAGCCACCATATAAAGGGCGTGCTCGGCCAGTTCGTCATCGTGATCGAGCAGTGCGACATAATCACCTGTCGCCAACTCAAGAGCACTGTTGGAAGCAGCCGAGATGTGGCCATTCTCCGCTCGGAATGCAAGTTTGATGCGCGCATCCTCGCGGGCATACGCCTCCAGCAGAGGGCGGACATAGGGCAAGGTAGAGGCATCGTCTGCGATGCACAGTTCCCAGTGGGGATATATCTGTTTTTTTACCGACCCGATTGCTTCGCGAAGCCAAATCTCCGGAGTGTTGTACACCGGCAGCAGAATGGAAATCAGCGGGGCATGGCGGAAGCGAGCGACATGGCTTCTGATAAGTTCGCGGTCTTCCCAGGTCAGTGTGTCGAAGTTTTTTACCCAGCGAGCATAAATCACCGTCGCACTGGCAAACTGGAGTAGGTGCTGTTTGAGTCCGCGCCAGCCGACTTGACGCCATAAGCGCCCCATTTTGCATGCCGTTTCGAGCATATCCGGTTGCTGAACCAGCTGGTAGAACAAAGCCGAGAAGAGATACCGGATTTTACGCAATAATTCCACACCGACTCTTTCACCGTCCGTGCACTAGGTCACCGGCGATCAAAAGTTTTTTCAAAAACGAAAGCTGTTTTCACCATCCAATATACGGCTAGGATCAGGCAGAAATACCAGCTTTCACCTACCACGAATCAGGCGCGGCAGGTTCGCCAGAAAGCGCAAGGGTTTAGTAACCCGCCACGATACCGTGCCTTTTACTCTTGCCAGTTCCCGTTCGGCATGATCAATACCCCAGTTGACCACTGGCAACTGCACATCCATGATCTTGCGGAGACCATTTTCTTTGTCGTGACCATCCAGACAGGTTGACAACAAAGCGTCTTCGCGCCGGATCGCATCATCGATATCTGCATCGCGGACCTCGATTCTTGATACCTCCGCAACCTTATATATAAAGTTTCGCAGACTCTTATTTCTTACACTTTCATTAAACATAGCCCCTGCTAAAGCATCAGAAATACCACGAGTCAAAACCCAAACAAACGGTATATTATCGCACGCATGCCACTCTGAATCGAAGAACTCGAGTTTCCCCGCCGTATTTACAATCATGTTTGACGGGATGCAGTCAACATAATCTCCAGACATAACGATCTCCCCGCTCCCGTCCACCGTTGCTCTGTCTAATAAGAACCTAACCCACGGTGTGAAAACTGTAGCAATCTCATCAATGACGGCTTCCCGTGCCATTGCCTTGCGTATTCGACCAATCAGCAGTTCTCCGGCAATATAGTCGCCATCCTTCACAACATGACGAAGCCAGCCAGTATCCTTCTGCATACCTGGATAAATTAAACCCTTTCGCACCACGAGACGTCCGGCCTCGTTTTCCTCTATGCTCGTTTCGACCTGATAACTAGATTTCCTGCGCCCACGGTTATACATCTTGGCAAGCCATTTCGGGCTCTTCGGCTGTGCGCCAGACTGCCGAGCCAGAACCAAGAAGGAATTGGCCATGTCCGCCACCAAGTGATTCTCGGCAACAACCCGCCAAGCAAGGTCTTCTGCAAAGACACGGCGATGGGTTTCGGGGTAGGTCCGGCCGGTATTGTGAATCAGCAGATCGGCGACATTGAGCCGGGAATCAAGAAAGGCGGCCTCATTCAGGATCGCGCCCGGAAGCTTGTAGTCGGGGAAGGGGTAAAAGAACTCTTGCAGCGGGAATCCGGCTCTCTCCATCTTTTCTGTAAGCGCGCGCCGGCCGAAGGTTACAGGATCGTGACTCCCGTAAAGATCATTGATCCCGAAAAAGGGAACACCGACATGATCCTCGTTACACCCGTTGAAGTACTTGAGTCCAAGTTGGTTTTCTATGGCGAGAATCAATGTTCCTGCATCTCTCAGGAAAGAACGGGCACATTTCAGGACGGCAAGAACGGGGTCACTTTCGCGGACAAACTTCGGGGCATATTCGAGCACTCCGATCAGAGTTACGAAATCAAATTTGTCCTCGGAGATGAAATCGATCAAGTTGTCGCAATAAATCGTAACATTCGGCAAATCGCGGCAACGTGCCGCGGCAATTTGCGCACGGCGCCTGCTACCTTCGACCGCAATGACTGTAGCGCCGCTCTCCCCAAAATAGCGCGTCATAGCGCCGCAACCGCAACCAAGTTCCAGCACCTTGTGTCCTGGGCCGATAGCAAAAGGCCGCAGGAGATTGTGACGCGCGCCGGAAAGATGGTATTCGGTCGGCCAGTCGCGAATAGCGTTCGCAAGCTCTGCGGAGGTGATCGATACATCGGTCGCTTTTTCCATGATGCCAAGCAATCCGGACTCCACCTCGTCGCCATCCGAGTAATCGAAAGATTCCACTCCCTCGCGAGTCCATATGCCAGTAATCGATTCGCAGATATATAGAGGCTTCATCTCAAAGCTACCAAATTGAACCGGGGAGTCATTGCGACATCTCCAGTCGGTAATTGCGGATAAGCTACGTTTATCGAAATTGCATCATAGCGCCGGTCATGGGCCATTGCCCCGGATTCCGTTTCGCTTGCGACACCAAAAGACAGCAAGAAATCACCACAATCGAGAAATGGCGTAAACGAAAAACAAACACATACGGCATCGCCAGGAAATTGATCTGGTGTGCTATGCGGACCTAACAGACATCTGGAGTTTGTATTCAAGACAAGCACGCCGAGGGACGACTTGATGGTCATGCCATAGATCGGCTGCTGAACGGCAGCATGAAAAACCACCTTCAGCTTTAATTCAATGGTACGTCCAGGCACGAATGATTGAGGATTATCATTGCCGTCTTGTGTGATAGTGATTTCTTCAATGGTAGCGGCACAATCTCCCCATCGATTCTCATTCGAATTATAGGCGGGGTGAGTTCGAAAGGCATCGCCCTTGACCAACATGCCGCCCTGACCGCGGCCCCCCGCACCCTTCTTCTGGTCGCCGCCCAGCATTTCGAGGTAACGCGTCAAGGTCACGGCTGCTTCTCCATCAGCCAGCAATTTCCCATGATCAAGCAATAGCGCACGATCACAGAAGTGGGCGACTTGTTCGAGTGAGTGAGTGACAAGCAGAATGATTCCACCTTGCTTACGGATTTCCGCAATTCGCTCGAAACATCGCCCCTGAAATCGCGCATCCCCCACTGCCAATGCCTCATCGACCACGAGAATGTCAGGCTCCATACTGATTGCAACCGCGAAAGCCAACCTCACGAACATTCCGCTCGAGTAAATCCGCACCGGCTGATCGATGAATTCGCCGATGTCGGCAAAGTCGGCAATGTCGTCGAAGCGTTCGTCCATCTGCGCTGTCGTGAAACCCATCAGCGCCCCCTGGAAATAAACGTTCTCCCGTCCGGTGAACTCCACGTTGAAGCCGGCACCAAGCTCCAGCAGTGCGGAGATGCGTCCGTTGACCTGGACGGTTCCTGACGTTGGCTTGAGAATGCCGCAGATCAGTTGCAGCAGCGTACTTTTTCCCGAGCCATTGCGCCCGATGATACCAACGGTTTCACCTTTCTTGATTTCAAAGGAAATGTCCTGCAAGGCCGTGAATCCCCGGTGGAAGCGAATCCGGCCAAAAGTCAGCGCCTGCTTGATGCGGTCGCCGGGGTGGCCGAAGATGCGGTAGGTCTTGGTGAGGTTTTTGACCGAGATGGCGATATCATTCATGTAATGCTTGTGGCTTGATACTCAAAGCTCAATTTTCCGGGCAACAGCTTGAGCAAAACCCTTGAAATCATTGAGGTGGCTGGTTGCAATGGCGTGAACGATTTGCCAGTTGATTGCCTCATAATTGTGGACGGCAATGTTACGAAAACCCACGGCCTTTTTCATGCGGATAGCAAGTTCGGCGTTAATGACTCCAATCTCGGCAAGTAAGTCGAAGGTTTGGCCCATGGTGGAGGGGGGTGGAGTATCCATGCCTGAGATAAGATGCGTTCCGATGTCTACGCAGAGTTGTAAGGCTCGTGTCAGATTGAGCACTACGATGTCTTGCAGATCAGGGTCGCTGGCAAGTGTTTCGGCGGATGACGGACATCTCCCCTGGATGCGCTGGAGGCAGCGGCGCAGGGATTCCAGTTTTTGCTCTATCAGTTCGTTATCCATGCGTTACGTCTTTCCTTGAGAATGCGACGATGGTAGGGCATGAAGTCCGCTTCATCGAACACATGACGCTTGATGAGTTCCGCATAGATGTGATCTTCACCCAAGAGGCGTTTGCCGTGCTTGAGAATCTGCCCAAGCAGGGGTTCACCAATGGTCTGAAGATCAATCAGGTCAACGGGGCGGCCAATATGCTCTGCGAGCTCCTCCATCAGTGCCATCTTTTTTTTAATTTCAAGGGGCTGCCCCGTATCAACAGCCAGATCGACATCGCTATCGTAACGACCTTGATCCAGGGCTAGCGAGCCAAAAAGGATGGCCAGGCGAATTTCCGGGTGCGGAGCGAGGGTTGCCTGGATCATGGTTTCGATAGTTTTCATTTATCTTAATTAGCCATGTATTTTTTGCCAAAGTGGCTATTTGTGCAGTATTTCACTGCTGGGCAGTTTCGCATTTTTTTCTGGTGAATGATATGGACAAAAACGAAGCTAAGCGCAGGAAGTGCCCTGCTTCTTCACGCTGCGGCGCCATTAAAGTACTTTTCCTTCTTTATTTCGCCCAGTAGGCGGTGGTTCCCGGCACTTGGCTGCGACGTTCAAATTCCTGTTCGGACAGTAACAAGAGACGACACCAACACCCACACGGCCAATGTCTTCCTTGAAGCGGAGGTATTCACCCCCCTTGTCCGGCAGATCATATTCCACGGCCATCTGATCCAGATCGGAAGCACCATCCGCCTCTCCCCTAGCGTAGGAGCAGTTTCGCATTTCTTGCTGGCAGATGTCACCCTTTCCTCATGATTTGATGCCGTGACTTGCACTCAGTCTCACTCACAGCGCATCGGCAAATTCATCACGACTGTGCTGAAAGAAGGCATAACCAAGAATAGAGGCCACCAAACCGACGACCAACGCAGTGATCCATGGAGTCCACGGAATAGACGTTCCCAAGGCAGCGGCCCGCCCCGCTTCTATCACTGCCCCGAGCGGATTGTGCAAATAGATGGGACGCAGGACTTCTGGCACGGCGCTCACCGGGTAGAACACGGGCGACAAAAACATCAGCATTTGCACGAACAGCGGCACGATCTGGGTCATGTCCTTGATGAACACGCCCCAGGCGGCGAGAAACCAGGAAAAGCCCAAGGCCAGTAGCAGGACGGGAATAAGAAGGAGGGGAAAAAGCAGTGCCTGCCCGTGCAGATTCCCTGTCCAGGCCAATGCCGCCAGCAGAATGAGGAAATTGAATGCGCCATGCACCAGCCCTGCGCCAAGGGGAACTAGGGGCAGAATATCCACAGGGAAGATGATTTTTTTTACATAACTGGGGTAACTGCGCACCGCCGAAGGCGAGCGGGATACGGCTTCGGCAAAGATATTGAACACGATCAGGCCGCTATAAAGGACCAGCCAGAAGGGCAGCCCCTCCTGCTGCTGGGGCCAGCGCGCCTGAAAAATATGACCGAACACGAAGGCGAAAATCCCCAGCATCAGCAACGGGCTGAGAAAAATCCATAGCACGCCGAACATCGCCCCGCGGTAGCGCAACAATACATCGCGTTTAACCAGCTGACCCAGAAGATAACGATTAGAGTAAAGTCCGGCGACAATCCTGAAAGGGTTGAAATTACCCATTGCCATGCTCACACTTTTTCAGAAGATCCGGCGCTTCTTCCTTGAAAGAGAGACCCAGCACATTCACTCCGTTGATTACCGCCATCATCATGCAGGAAGAATCCAGAAAAAACGGGATCAAAGCATAACCGATTTGTTCCGCCATACACCAGAAAATCAGCATCACCCGCGCGGATGATATACAGCATGCCGCACGCAAGACGGATTAAGCGTAGCGATACCCATCATTCAGCCAAGTGGCCTTTGGAGCAAATTACCAGGGGCGCTATAATGACGTCCCGGCCCACGCTCCCGTAAAAAGGCGGGATTTCCACGATATCCACCCAGGATTCGCTGGACATTGATATTTAAAGGATTTTCATGAGCCTCAAGTGCGGTATCGTCGGTTTGCCCAATGTCGGCAAGTCCACCCTGTTCAACGCCATCACCAGCGCCGGTATCGCGGCGGAAAACTATCCCTTCTGCACCATCGAGCCGAATGTCGGTATTGTGGAAATCCCTGATTCGCGGATGGAAAAACTGGCGGAAATCGTCAACCCGCAGAAAGTGCAGCATGCGATCATGGAATTCGTCGATATCGCCGGCCTGGTGGCGGGCGCCTCAAAAGGCGAAGGACTGGGCAACAAGTTTCTCGCCAATATCCGTGAGACCGATGCCATCGCCCACGTGGTGCGCTGCTTCGAAAATGTGGACGTGGTGCATGTGGCCGGCAAGGTCGATCCAATTTCCGATATCGAAGTGATCAACACCGAGCTTGCCCTGGCTGACCTGGAAACAGTGGAAAAAGCGGTGCTACGCACCAGCAAGCTGGCCAAATCCGGTGACAAGGATGCAGTGCGCATGATGGCGCTGCTGGAAAAAATACGCGCTACGCTGGACCAGGGCCAGCCTGCCCGCAGCATCAATCCGGACAAAGACGAAGAGGCCTTGCTCAAGCCGCTGTGTCTGATGACCATGAAGCCCACCATGTACATCGCCAACGTGGATGAGGGCGGCTTCAGCAACAACCCTTTTCTGGAAAAAGTGGAACAGCACGCGGCAAAAGAAGGTGCTCCTGTCGTCGCGATCTGCGCCGCCATCGAGGGTGAGATCGCCGACCTCGACGAGGCCGACAAGAAGGAGTTCCTCGACGACATGGGTCTGGAAGAGCCCGGCCTGAACCGCGTCATCCGCGCCGCTTACAAGCTGCTCGGGCTGCAGACCTACTTCACCGCCGGCGTCAAGGAAGTGCGCGCCTGGACCATCCATATCGGTGACACCGCCCCGCAGGCAGCCGGCGTGATTCACACCGACTTCGAACGTGGCTTCATCCGCGCACAGACCATCGCCTATGAGGATTTCGTTGCCTGCAAGGGCGAACAGGGCGCCAAGGAAGCTGGCAAGATGCGTTCGGAGGGCAAGGAATACGTGGTGCATGATGGCGATGTCATGAATTTCCTGTTTAATGTTTAGCCTGATTGCGCTAGGATTAGCTTTCCTATTTTTAACGCATGAAACAGGAGAACTTAGATGAAAAAACTGATTATTGCCGCCATCGCCCTGATGCTGTCCAGCCCACTGGCATTTGCAGGCCCGCAACAGGAAAAGATGAAGGAATGCAATGCGAACGCCAAAACCCAGGACCTCAAGGGAGATGCGCGCAAGGCATTCATGAAGGACTGCCTGAGCGCCAAGAAGCCCGAAACAGCCGTCGACAAGAAACCGGATGAAGCTGGCGCCAAGACCACCCAGCAAGGCAAGATGACACGGTGCAACAAGGAAGCGGGCGACAAGGCGCTCAAGAACGATGAGCGCAAGAAATTCATGAGCAATTGTTTGAAAAACTGATCACCCGGGCGGAAATAATCGCCCTGTTGATTCGACCAGGATGGGGCCAGCGTGGGATAAGCGCTGGCCCCATTTGTTTGCCCGATTAATTTTCGTTAAGCTGGCGTTAAGCTTCGCTGCTCTACAATTTGCCTACCTTGACAAACAAAGGAGACAAGTCATGAAAAAGATCGCGTTGATTGGCGTATTGACACTGGCCCTGGCCGCTCAGGCGCAGGCCTCGGGCTGGGATGGCGATGCCGCAGTGGGCGGTGCAATTGGAGGCGCCACCGGCGCCGTGATCGGATCGGCCATCGGCGGGCGCGATGCCGCCATTATCGGTGGACTGCTGGGCGGCGCGACCGGTGTGGCCATTGCCACTCGCGACAATGGTTACCGCCGCGTGGAGACGGTGCATTATCGTCCCGCACCGGTTTACTACCAGCCAGCGCCAGTGCGGGTATATGAGCGTTATGACTACGCCCCTCCGCCTCGCTATGGTTATGGAGAGCGTGTGGTTTATTACGACCAGAAGCCGCATCGCCACGGCTACGGCCATGAACGGCGCCACCAGCATCGCCACGATCGCGGCGACTGGTAAGTACTGAAACGGCACGTCACTTGAGGTGACGTGCCGTTCCCTCAGGCCATGGCTTCGGTGCTATAAACCGCCACCAGGCGGTGTTCCTCGCCGGGCTTCACGGTCACCAGGTTCTCGACCGCGTTGGCGGTTTCCACGCATACCATGCCGCGATGGCCTTCGGGGCCGAAATCGCCCATCTTGTCAGCCTTTTCGACCCACGGATTCCACACCACAGCGGAGCGGGCATTCTGTCCGGCAACACGGATACGGCGCTTGAGGCCGCTGTCTTCGATCAGGCAATCCGCGCTGGTATTGAGATACACGCGATCGACTTCGCTCTCGATCACGATCGCGCCCTGCTGGGTCTTGCGCGCCGTGCCGCCGACCTTGTCGAGATAATCGCAGCCTTCGAGGCCGGTGATTTTCATTTTCGCCACATCGCTGATGTGGAAGTAGGTGTGCAGCGCCTCGCCCAGCACGAACGGCTCCTTGCCGGTGTTGCGCGTCACCAGTTCGACGCGCAATGCAGCACCCACGGTCACTTCAAGCTGGACGGTGGAGGCATGCGGCCACTGGGCGCGCGTCGCGTCGGTTTCAACCAGGCCGAAGCGCAGGAAGGTCGCGCCCTCCGGCGTGGCCCGGGTTTCCAGCACGTCCCACATCACGGTGCGCGCAAAGCCATGACCCGGCAGCGTGGCGTCCGTGGCATGCGGCCCGAACCACGGCCAGCAGATCGGCACGCCGCCGCGGATGGATTTGCCCGGGGCGAACTTGGCGAACTTCGACAGCCACACCACCGGTTCCTGGCCGCGCGGCGTGAAGGTCATGACATGGGCGCCCTGCAGCGCAATGGTGGATTCGGCAAGCGCATTGGCGACTTCCGCCACCGTCAGACCGCCGGGACCTTCCTTGAAAGTGACGTGGCCGGGAATGGCGAAGGTTTGGTTAAGATCGGAAATGCTCATGATTGGCTCCTGAAGGTTTAGCGTAGCTGGCCCTCAAACCCCTCCCGGCCTCCCCTTGTCAGGGGAGGAGGGGGCGCCTCCCCCCTGATAAGGGGGGATTAAGGGGGGTTGGGGGAACAGCTTGCCGGGGTTAAGAATATTATTCGGGTCAAAAACCTGCTTGATGTCACGCATCAGCTGCAGCGTCGCGGGGTCGATCTCGCGTGCCACGAAAGGCCGTTTCTCGCGCCCCACGCCATGCTCGCCCGAGAGCGTACCATCCAGCCGCAGCACCAGGGTGAAGATTTCATCCAGGCAGGCGTCGGCGCGCTGCATTTGATCCGGGTCATCGGGGTTTACCAGCAGATTGACGTGCATGTTGCCGTTGCCGGCATGGCCGAAGTTGGCGTTGGCAATGCCATATCTCGCGCTCAGTTCAGCCAGCCCCTGCAGCAATTCGGGCAGCCGGGACACCGGCACCACCACGTCCTCGTTGATCTTTTTTGGCGCAATGTCGCGCAGCAGGGGGGAAAGCGCCTTGCGCGCCGCCCACAAGGCCTTGAGATCGGGCGCGAGTTCGGCCCGGATCAGCCCGTCGTTGGCGCAAGTAGCGCGAATGGCCTCGGCACTTGCCTGCACTTCACTGGCCGAGCCGTCCACCTCGATCATCAGCAGCGCCCGTGTTTCTTCCGGCAGCAGGCCGGGATGGCGAGCGCGAATCAGCTGGAGCGAGGCCTGGTCGAGAAACTCCAGCGCGCTGGGCAGGGCGGGCTGCGCCATGATGGCGGCAATCGCCTGCGCACAGCTAGCAATGTCGCGGTAATGCGCGGTCAGACCGCCCACCGCGGCGGGCAGGGGAGTGAGCTTGAGCGTGGCCTCGGTGATGATGGCCAGGGTGCCTTCGGAGCCGATCAGGAGCCGGGTCAGGTCGTAGCCCACCACGCCCTTGGTGGTGTAGCAGCCGGCCCTGATGATCTCGCCCTTGCCGGTGACTGCGGTCAGACCCAGCACATGATCGCGCGTCACGCCGTACTTGACGGCATGCGGACCGCCAGCGCAGGTGGCAAGATTGCCGCCGATGCTGCAATAAGGCGCGCTGGAAGGGTCCGGCGGCCAGAAAAAACCGTGCGGGCGCGCCGCATCCTGCACTTCCTGGTTCAACACCCCGGGCTCGCACACCAGCACACGGTTGGCCGGGTCCACCGCCACGATGCGCCGCATGCGCTCCAACGACAGGGCAACGCCGCCCTGCTCCGGAATGCTGGCGCCCGCCGTGCCGGTGCCGCGCCCGCGTGGCGTAAGCGGCACCTTGAATTCATTGCACAGCAGGATGATTGCCTGCACGGCTGCGGTAGTGGCCGCAAACGCCACTGCCTCGGGCGGAAAGATCTTGCGGCTGTTGTCGTAGCCATAGACCAGGCAGGAGGCGGCATCGGTGAGCAGGTTCTCCGCGCCAACGATGGCGCCGAGGCGGGTCAGGAATTCGGGGTTTAACATGGATCAATAAACGAAGTAAACCACGGAGTTCACGGAGGACACGGAGAAAGACCATCTTGGGGTTTTTAGAATCTCATCCAATGGGTGAATGCCACACGACATACGATTCATTGCCTTTACTCCGTGTTCTCCGTGAACTCCGTGGTTAATCGTTTTTATAATTTACGGATCTTGGCGATGGTGGAGGTGGTCGAGCGCTCGAACAGGAAGGGTATGGAATGCACCTGCCCGCCCCAGTCCAGCACCTCCCTTGCTCCAACAATATTTTCCACCGTCCAGTCGCCGCCCTTGACCAGAATCTCCGGCTGGCAGGCGAGAATCAGGTTGAGTGGGGTGTCCTCATCGAACCAGGTGACCAGGCTGACGCTGTCCAGCGCGGCCAGCACGGCCATGCGGTCGTTCTGGCTGTTCACCGGGCGGTCGTCGCCCTTGCCCAGGCGTTTGACCGAGGCATCGGTATTGACCCCGACAATCAGGCTGGCACCCAGCGCCCGCGCCTGGGACAGGTAAGTGACATGGCCGCGGTGCAGGATATCGAAACAGCCATTGGTGAACACCAGCGGGTGCGGCAGCGCGGCGGCACGAGCCTTGAGCTCGGCCGGCGTGCAGATTTTGCGCTCGAAATCGGGGGCGAGGGAAGTCAAGATCAGTCGAGGTATTCGAATATTTTGACGACCTTGCGCACATCCGTGGTGGTGCGCGTGATTTCCGCCGCGTCCTCGGCTTCCTTGCGCGTCACCAGGCCCATCAGGTAAACCACGCCGTTCTCGGTGATGACCTTGACGTGGTAAGGCGCAAAGCGGTTGGCGTCAATCATGCGCCCCTTGACCTTGGAAGTGATGTAGGTGTCGTTGCTGCGCGAGGAGAAAGGCGACACATTCCCGATCGCGATTTCGTTGGTCACGTCGATCACGTTCGGCACGCCCATCACCATCTGCCCTACCTCCTGCCTTACCTCTTCGCTAGGCGCCTCGCCAGTCAGCAGGACATGGCGGTTGAAGCTGGTCACGTTGGCGTGCACGGCATATTTGAATTTATCCTCGATGCGGCCGGATGCCTTGAGCGCAATGCCCTGATCCTCGATGTAGGTGCCGGAGGTGCGGCGGTCACCCGCCATCAGTGCCCCGGCGCCCACACCCGTGGCCACGACGGGAAAACAGCCCTGCAGGGCGGGGATGACGGCAAGCAATAGTACAGGCAATAAGCGGCGCATTTATTCAACTCCAAGTAATAGACAGTCAATGGCATCGCACAGGCAGTGGATGACCAGCAGATGTACTTCCTGGATGCGGGCGGTGCTATCCGAGGGTACACACAGATGGATGTCTTCGGGGCGCAAAAGTTCAGCCATTTGTCCGCCGCCCTTGCCGGTTAGCGCGATCACGCCCATTTCCCGCTCATGGGCAGCCTGGATGGCCTCGATCACATTGCGCGAATTGCCGCTGGTGGAAATCGCCAGCAGCAGGTCCTGCGGCTGCCCCAGGGCGCGCACCTGCTTGGAAAAGATCAGGTCATAGGAGTAGTCGTTGGCAATCGAGGTGATGGTCGAGCTGTCGGTGGTGAGCGCCATGGCGGCCAGGCCTGGCCGCTCCATCTCGAAACGGTTGAGCATTTCCGAGGCAAAATGCTGGGCATCGCCGGCCGAGCCGCCATTGCCGCAACTCAGTACCTTGCCCTCGGCCAGCAGGCATTGCACCACCCGCTCCGCGGCGACGGAAATCGGTGGCGCCAGGAGATCCAGCGCCTGCAGCTTGATGTGGGCGCTGTCGGTGAAATGGTGGCCAATGCGGGAAATTAGATCCATAAATTCAAAACTCTGGGTTCAAAGTGCAAGTAACCGGATTTTATGCGCTAAACGCATCTTTAATCCATTCAATCTTGAGGCCGTCCAGCAATAATGCATCGAAGCGGCAAGGTGGTTGCCTGGTCTGCTGCTGCAAATAGTGCTGCGCCGCATGGATCAGTTTGCGTTGCTTGTGCCCGGTGATGCTCGCCGCCGCGCCACCGAAATTGTCGCTGCGCCGCAGGCGTACCTCCACGAACACCAGCGTGCCGCCATGTTCCATGATCAGATCGATTTCACCCATGCGGCAACGGTAATTCCTTGCCACCAGGCGCAATCCCCGGCTTTGCAGAAATGCGGCGGCGTGATCTTCCGCCTGCTTGCCGGCGTCCATCAAGGCGCCAGCAAAACGGCTTCCCCGTTGCTGAATTCGGCACGCACGCCATCGCGATTGACCTGGTGCGAGCGGACATCCAGCGTGAGGTAGCCGGTTACGCCATCCAGGCTGAACGGCATGCCGGGCGGTGATGTCTGTAGCAGCAAAGCCAGGCGCCAGGCATCAATGCCGAGGGCGTAAAGTCGCTCCATGTCGGCAGCGAGGGGGGACGGCGCGCGCGGGTAAACCATGACCGCGGGATGATCCGGCTGCAACAGCCAGGGCATATCGACGAACTGCACGCCATTCAGGTCATGATACTTCTGCAGGCTGCCGCTGCCGGCATAAATCTGCGAGGTGGCATAGGTGGGCAGGTCGCTTTTCAGAAAAGGGTTCAGGAGGCGCGCATCGCGGCTGTTCATGGCAAGAAAAATTACATTTGACGCCTGCCTGCGAAGCGCATCGCGGATTTCGGACGGATTGGAGCCGGTAAAGGCCAGGTGCCTGGCCGCCGCCCCGCCGAGCGCTGCCCACTCTTCGCTAAAAGCTTGCTGGATGCGCTTTGACAGCATGTCGCCAGCGGTGATCACGGTGGCGCTCCTTCTGCCTTCGCCAAACGCGGCACGCGCCATCTGGCGGGCTTCAAGATCAGCCGCGAGGCCGAATACATACAACTGGGGCGGAAATTCAATGCTTTGTTCCGGCAGGTTGAGCGCCAGCGTGGGCACGTTCACCGGGGTACTGGCAGCAAGGGCCGAAACGCCATTCCGGGTCAGGGGGCCGACCACAATGCTTGCACCGGCTTGCGTTGCCTGCCGGTATGTGGACACAATGTCATCAGTCTCATCGCTGCTGGGGTAGACTGTGACCGGCAGCGCACCTGGCTGGATCGAAGCGCCGGCCATGAAGCCCTGCCTGACCACTTCGGCGGCACGGCCAAAGGCGCTGGACTTGAGCGGCAGCAGCAAGGCAACATGCGCATGGCTGGCCGCTGCCAGCGATGCGGCATCAAGCTGCCGGGCTGGCAAATCCACGCTGTTCGCTGCGGGCGGTTCAATTCTGGCCAGCGGCGTCAGCGCGACCTCGGCCTGAGGCGTTGGCGCGGTTGCGGCATTGGCCGACGGCAGCGTTTCTGCTCTTAACGGCCTTCCGGGGACATCCGCATGAGCCACAAACGATACGGCGAAGAACATCAACAGAAAAGTGAGGAAGCGTTGCATCCAGAGCAGGGTCTTATAAATGACAGAGGCACATTATATGTGGTTGCCACGCCGATTGGAAATTTGCGGGACATCACGCTGCGCGCCCTGGATGTGCTGAAAACCGCCGACATCGTTGCCGCCGAGGATACGCGCAATACCTCGCATTTGCTTGGCCATTACGGGATTTCGGCCAAACTGGTGGCGCTGCACGAACACAATGAACGGGTCGCCGCGCCGAAAATCATCGCCGCACTGCAAGAAGGAAAAACCGTGGCGCTGGTTTCCGATGCCGGAACGCCAGGCATCAGTGATCCGGGCGCGATCCTGGTGCAGGCAGTGCGCGCTGCCGGCCTGCCGGTGATCCCGCTGCCGGGCCCGAACGCAGCCATTTGCGCGCTCTCCGCGGCGGGCAGGGAAGATGCCCGTTTTCTCTTTTATGGCTTTCTGCCCGCCAAGGCCAGCGCCCGGCGCAAGGAACTGGAAGCGCTCATCGAACTGCCCTATATCCTGGCCTTCTATGAGGCGCCTCACCGCATCGTGGAAACCGTCGAGGATATTCTCAAGACATTGGGCGGCGAACGGGACATCACTTTTGCGCGCGAGCTTACCAAGCTGTTCGAGAGCATCCATACTTGCAAGCTGGCTGATGCGCCCGCCTGGCTGGCTGGCGACCCCAACCGCCAGCGTGGCGAATTCGTGCTGCTGGTATCAGGAGCCGCAATCGCGGAGGAAGAAGGCATCAGCGCCGAAGCGCAGCGCACACTGCAACTGCTGCTGGCAGAGTTGCCGCTCAAGCAGGCGGTCAAGCTGGCAGCCGAGATCAGCGGCGAGAAGAAAAATGCCCTGTATGACCTCGCGCTACAGTTAAAATGAATCCAATAACCTTAACCCGATAACCACGGAGGGCACGGAGAACACAGAGAGAAGCGGTTCACGGTCTTTTTTGACTCGCCCAAGGAGTGAAATATCGAATATCGTGATATTTTTATATTTCTGCTCCGTGCTCTCCGTGAACTCCGTGGTTAACTGATTTTTCAAGGATAAGCACAGGTTTTAAATGGATCACATCATGGACACCCTGACCCTGACCCGCCCCGACGACTGGCACCTGCATCTGCGTGACGGCGAGCACCTGCATGCCGTGGTGGCCGACACAGCCCGGTACTTTGCCCGCGCCATCATCATGCCCAACCTGCGCCCCCCCGTCACCACCACCGGACTGGCCCTGGCCTACCGCCAGCGCATTCTCGATGCCCTGCCTGCCGGTTCCGATTTTCAGCCGCTGATGACGCTGTACCTCACCGACAACACTGCACCGGATGAAATCGCCCGCGCCAAGGCCAGCGGCATGGTGCATGGGGTGAAGCTCTACCCCGCCGGGGCGACCACCAATTCAGATTCCGGCGTTACCGATATCTCCAAGTGCCACCTCGCGCTGGAAGCAATGCAGGAGCATGACCTGCCGCTGCTGGTACATGGCGAGGACACGCATCCCCTGGTGGACGTGTTTGACCGTGAACAGGTATTCATCGGCAAGGTGCTGGTGCCGCTGCTGGATCGCTACCCGCGCCTGAGAGTGATATTCGAGCACATCACCACGCGTCAGGCGGTGGAGTTTGTCAAGGCCGCGCCCGCCAACGTGGCCGCCACCATCACGGCGCATCACCTGCTCTACAGCCGCAACGCCATGTTTGCCGGCGGCATGCGACCGCACATGTACTGCTTGCCGGTACTGAAGCGCGAAGAACACCGCTGGGCTCTGATTGGCGCTGCCACCAGCGGCAATCCGAAATTCTTTCTCGGCACCGACAGCGCCCCCCATGCCAGAAACGCCAAGGAATCCGCCTGCGGCTGCGCCGGTATCTATACTGCCCACGCGGCACTTGAACTTTATGCGGAAATTTTTGAAGCGGCCAATGCGCTGGACAAACTGGAGGGCTTTGCCAGTTTTCATGGTCCGGATTTCTACCGCTTGCCGCGTAATGCCGGCACGGTCACGCTGCGCAAGGAAAGCTGGCAAGTGCCCGCAGAGCTGCCATTCGGAAACGAAACGCTGACCCCGCTGCGGGCGGGTGAATCCGTGGGATGGAAGCTCGTCTGAGCGCTACTTCTCATACATGCGACCGATTTCCCCGGCACATTTTTCTGGACGGTTCCGGTGTATTTCGAGCAGTTGCCGGGCCGTTTCCAGCCAGCGATCTGCGCCTTGCTGCGCCATGAGGCGCAGGGTTTGCAAACCATCGCCTTCGATCCAGCGCTGGTAGGCTGCACCCAGCTCGGGAAATAATGCGCGCCGCATGCCCCCGAGGTTCGCGAAGTAGAAATGCAGGCTGGCTTCATGATTCTGCTCCAGCAAAGCAGGCAAGGTGGAAATACTGTCGGCCAGATGGTCACGTACCGCCCGCGCCACAAGTTCGCCGCACGTGCCGGAAACGGAAAGCAGCAAACTCCCCCACTCTTCGCCCAGGTGCTGCTCCGCACGCCACTCGCCGACTTCATGCAACAGTGCCGCTTCCACTTCGTTGTCGGTCATCCGTTCCAGCGCCAGATCAAAATCAGCGCCGAAATCGTAACAGGCCATCGCCCGCGCCATTGCGCCCGGCTTCTGCTTCCATTGCCATTCCTCGATTTTTTCCCACAGCATGCGCCGCATGGATTCGCGCCGGATAAACAGGGTGCCGTCCAGCAACATGGCGGGGGGCGCGGTCATGTCGCGCGCATGCTCGCGCCCGGCGATGAGCACATGGAGACCATGGCGCTCTTCCTCACGCAACAGTTCGGCCAGGAAAAAATGCGCTGCGGCATGCCCTCCATAGCCACCGCTGTAAACCAGTCCCTGCGGAGTCAGTTCGCGGTTGATGGCCGTGGTTTCGAACGGATCGATTTCTTCCTGGCCCAAGTTGAGCGGCTCAAATCCGGTTTCCTCCAGCTGCTCCCACAACATTTCCCTGTTCGTAATCCAGTCCCCCAGTTCATCCCTGGGAAGAGAAGCCTTGAACGGGTAGCCCTGCTCCCAGCGGTAAAATTCACGCATTTTCAGCAAATAGGTGCACAGGGTGTAATTGCGCGCATGCTGCGCGTCGCTTATATGGCAGTTGAGCTGGACGGTAGTGCGCAAAAGAGTCGGATTCATGGGAAGTCCTCTATTGTTGACTAACTTACTCGGGATTTATATCACGAATCATGCTAGAATCCAACCCGAAGCTGGCTAGGCAGTCGCTGTATGGTTTTCCATGCAGAGGAAAGTCCGGGCTCCACAGAGCAGGATGCCGGCTAACGGCCGGACGCCGTGAGGCGATGGAAAGTGGCACAGAAAACATACCGCCGATGGCCCGCAAGGGATCAGGCAAGGTTGAAAAGGCGCGCTAGCGCCTTTCAGTAAAGGCTAACCTGCTTGCAGGTTATGCCGGCGCTAAAAGGCGCGCACTCCGCAAGGAGGGCGGGTGGAGGCGAAAGCCTCCGTCAGGTAAGAGCTCACCGCGTTCCTGGCAACAGGAATGGCAGGTTAAACCCCATCCGGAGCAAGGCCAAATAGGGGGGCACTGGCGCTGCTCGCGTTGCCCCCGGGTAGGCTGCTTGAGCGCTGGAGCAATTCAGCGCCTAGAGGAATGACTGTCCACGACAGAACCCGGCTTATCGGCCAGCTTCACCTCACTCCAAAATAAAAAAGGGCGCCGAAGCGCCCTTTTTTTTTCAGCAGCCGGATTAAAGGCTGTAGTACATGTCGAACTCGACCGGATGCGTGGTCATGCGGAAGCGGGTGACATCTTCCATTTTCAGTGTGATGTAAGCATCGATCCAGTCATTGGAGAACACACCGCCACGGGTCAGGAACTCGCGATCGTTGTCCAGGTAGTCCAGCGCCTGCTCGAGCGAGGAGCACACGGTCGGGACCAGTTTTTCTTCTTCCGGCGGCAGATCGTACAGATTTTTGTCCATGGCATCGCCTGGGTGAATCTTGTTCTGGATGCCGTCTAGACCGGCCATCATCAGGGCGGAAAAGCACAGGTACGGGTTGGCGGAAGGATCCGGGAAACGGGTCTCGATGCGGCGGCCCTTGTCGCTGGCAACGTGCGGGATGCGGATTGAAGCAGAACGGTTCTTGGCGGAGTAGGCCAGCATCACCGGTGCTTCGAAGCCAGGTACCAGGCGCTTGTAGGAGTTGGTGCCGGGGTTGGTGATTGCGTTCAGCGCACGAGCGTGCTTGATGATACCGCCGATGTAATAGAGCGCGAGTTCGGACAGGCCACCGTAACCGTTGCCGGCAAACAGGTTTTTGCCGTCTTTCCAGATCGACTGGTGCACGTGCATGCCGGAGCCGTTGTCGCCCACGATAGGCTTGGGCATGAAGGTCGCGGTCTTGCCGTAGGCGTGGGAAACGTTGTGCACTACGTATTTCAGGATCTGGGTCCAGTCGGCGCGCTTCACCAGGGTACTGAATTTGGTGCCGATTTCGCACTGGCCAGCAGTTGCCACTTCATGGTGATGCACTTCAACCGGCACGCCCATTTCTTCCAGTGCCAGACACATGGCGGAACGGATGTCCTGGAATGAATCGACAGGAGGAACCGGGAAGTAACCACCCTTGACTCCAGGACGGTGGCCCATGTTGCCGCCTTCGAGGCGCGTTTTGGAGGACCATGCCGCTTCTTCGGAATCGATCGAAACTGCAGCGCCGGACATGTCGGCATGCCAGGTCACGGAATCAAAAATGAAAAATTCTGGTTCCGGGCCAAAATAGGCGGTGTCGCCAATGCCGGAGGATTTCAGATAGGCTTCAGCGCGCTTGGCGATGGAGCGTGGGCAGCGGTCATAACCTTTGCCATCGGAGGGCTCAACCACGTCGCAGCTGAGGATCAGGGTGGACTCATCGAAAAACGGGTCCATGTTGGCGGTTTCCGGATCCGGCATCAGCAGCATGTCGGAAGCCTGAATGCCCTTCCAGCCCGCAATGGAGGAACCGTCGAAAGCATGGCCATCTTCGAACCAGCCCTCATCCACCACGTGAGAAGGAATGGAAACGTGCTGCTCTTTGCCGCGCGTGTCGGTAAAACGCAGATCAACGAATTTGACTTCGTTATCCTTGATCATTTTTAAAACATCAGCAACCGCCATACTTTTCTCCTAAACGAAATAACGGGTAAAAAATTCTTTGAGACCACGCTTTAGCATGAAACATGCCACGCGCTAAAGCAAAAAAAGCTATTTTGCCATAACCAGTTAGAGGAGATGCAGAAAAATTGCTGCACCACAATAAAGCATCCACCCAAATGTATGCACCATTATGGTGCGATCTCGTAAAACAAGTGAATTTCGCCGAAATACGGGTCATCCCCTGGTAGCGCGGCTACGGCCCTGGCCAGGGAATCGTCATGCGCCGCATCCACGAGAAAAATGTCAGCCTCAACCTTCCCATCCAGATAATGGAGGGCTATACGGCTGGACAGTGGCAGAGGCATGGCCAACTGCTGCTCCAGATAGGCCAGCAGCACCTCGCGCGGGGGCAAATGCAGGCTGCGCTTTACTGCCGAGTCATCCTCGGGATCGATATGAATCATCACATCGAGCGCATCATGGGTCTTGACCACCCGGGCGCGCGCCGTTTCCGCCACGTAATGCCCTTCGGAAACACTGATCTTCGGATCCACCAGCACATGCGCGTCCACCAGTGCCCGGTCGCCCATGCGCCGCGTGCGCAGCTCATGCAGATCGCGCACGCCCGGGGTCGCCAGCAGGGTTTCCCGAATCGCCGCCACATCCTTTTCGTCCAGGCTGGTATCGATCAATTCCATCAGAGCCTGGTAGGCCTGCTTCCAGCCCATGCGGAAAATCATCGCGGCCACCAGCGCCGCGGCAAGCAGGTCGAGTGAAGTCACGCCGGCCAGATTGCCGGCAATCCCCACCACCACGATCACCGATGAAGCCGCGTCCGAGCGCGCATGCCAGGCATTCGCCTCAAGCATGCGAGAACGCAGCTTGCGCGCCACATGCAGCATGTAGCGGAACAAGCTCTCCTTGCCCACCAGGGTGAGCACGGCAATCCACAGCGTCATGACATGCACCGTCTGCAGCGCGGCCGGGTCCTCCAGGCGCTGTGCCGCGCCCCACAGCAAGGCTGCACCCGTCCCCATCAGGATGACCCCCAGCACAAAAGTGGTCGCCGTCTCGATGCGGGCATGGCCGTAAGGATGATCCTTGTCCGCATCTTTCGAGCCGTGGCGGTTGGCGAACAACACCAGGAAATCGCACAGCAGATCGGACAGGGAATGCAGGCCGTCCGCCACCAGGGCCTGTGATTTACCGATGATGCCGACTACGATTTGCAACAGAGTCAGCACAACATTCACGCCGACACTGACAAACGTTACTTTTTTCGCTTCGTGGTAGTGGTGCCCCGCGCCCCTGGGCGAGCCGGGTTTTAAACTTTGTTCTTCCACAACGGCTCCGTCGGAATCAAGCGGTTCTATTTGGTTTTCCCCGTGTCAAGCGGGTAACCGGCAGCTTTCCATTCCGGGTAGCCGCCACGGAACCAGTAAATATTCTTGTAGCCGCCCCTGATTGCCAGCACGGAGGCCTTGTAGCTCTTCCAGCAAGGCGTGCCGTCGCAATAAAGCAGCATGGCGGCATTTTTGTCCTGGGGCAGCTTGGCCAGATCGAATTTATCTTCCGCGGCATCGAACCCGACTTCTTTCGCGCTCACTTCATTGTAAGGAATCAGCAAAGCACCCTTGATATGGCCCTCCACATATTCGGCATCGTTACGCGCGTCAATCACGATCGCCCCTTTTGCAATCAGGTCACTGGCCTGCTTGGCCTCGATCACGTAGGCGCCGGCCAATTCCTTGGGTGTCGTGTTGAGCATGGAGGCGATCGAGGCAAACTCCTCACGCTTGGCCGGCGAGAAGGCCATTTTTTTCCGGGCCTGGGTTTCAACTTCGGCGTATTTCAACAGGGCGCTCTCGATGGCCTTCTCCTGAACCGGGTTAATCCGCTTGGTATTGACCGCAAAAGCCATTTTTGGCGCTTCGGCAGTGCGCTGAATGATTTTGCCCGGATGCGATTTCAGCCATTTCTCCGCCAAGGCAGAGTCCACGGCGACAAGGTCCATGCTGTTGATTTCAAGAGCGAAAAGCTGAGCTTCCTGACTGCGGAAATAACGCGCCTCCTTGAAATGCTTCTTCGTCTCCACCGCTTTGGAATTCAATTCCCCTCGCGCCAGGCTGGCCTGAAGCGATTCGAAAGGAGGCAGACCCAGTTTCGCTCCGCCCGCATCCTTGATGCCGCCCCACTTCGAATTCTGGCCTGCGACAAAAGTGGTTTCCACCGCGCCGCCTTCCTTGCATAGCGGGTTGAACCCGGCTTTCAACACGCTGGCAATGGTATGGGCAGGTGCGATGATCATGTCGTAATCGCCCCGGCTGGCGCGTTTGGCCGCGGCAAACGGATTTGCCACTGGAACGAAATCAACCGGCACGTTTAATTGCGAACTCAAATACTTGGCCAGGGCCTGGTATTTATTCAAAACCTCGATATCCGAGAAACGCTCGCTATCCGATGGCACCGCAGCCAGCTTCAAGCCTTCCGCCGACCAAGCCGAAACGCCACTCATCATTGCCGCCAAAAACAAGAAAAAAGATATTGCCCGTAACATTGAAGCCCCCTTTTTTGAAACACTATTTTTTGTAGTATATAGCTTACTTGATAAAGGCTTAATGCGAAAACTAAAGCCTGGGGTAGAATTCGCACCCAGAAAATCGAATCCAGAGAACATCATGACCGACCATTATGCAGTGGTGGGAAATCCCATTGCCCACAGCAAATCTCCCTTGATTCACGCTGAATTCGCACTGCAAACCGGGCAGGATCTGAGCTACGCCGCCCTGCTCGCCCCGCGTGATGGCTTTGCCGCCACGGTAAACGCATTCCGGGCGGAAGGCGGAAAAGGACTCAACGTAACGGTCCCTTTCAAGCAGGAAGCCTGGGAGCTGGCCACCCGCCTGACGGAACGCGCCCAACTGGCGCAGGCAGTCAACACGCTCAAATTCGAGGACGGCGAAATTGTGGGCGACAACACCGATGGCGCAGGGCTGGTACGGGACATCACCTGCAACCTGGGCTTCAAGATCCAGGGCAGGCGCATCCTCCTCATGGGCGCCGGCGGCGCAGCGCGCGGTGTGATTCTGCCGCTGCTGAAAGAGAACCCGGCACTGCTTGCCATTGCCAATCGCACCCCCGCCAAAGCGCACGAACTGGCGCAGTTGTTCCTGGACCACGGCGACATCTCCAGCGGCGAATACAATAGCCTGGCGGGCTGCCATTTCGACCTCATCATCAACGCCACTTCCAGCAGTCTGTCGGATGAACTCCCCCCCCTCCCGGCGGGTGTTTTTTCACCCGGCAGCCTGGCTTACGACATGATGTACGGCAAGGGCCTGACCCCCTTCCTGCAATTCGCGCAAAACAACGGAGCAGCCCAACTCGCGGATGGGCTCGGCATGCTGGTTGAGCAGGCGGCGGAATCGTTCTTCCTGTGGCGCGGCGTGCGGCCGGAAACCCGGCCCGTAATGGCGCTGCTCAAGTCATGATGAAAGCACTGTGGCGCTGGCTGTGGCGCGGCGTACTGATTCTGCTTGCGGTCGTGGTGCTGTACCAGGCGTGGATTTTCGCGCATATCTGGTGGTGGGTGGACCACAACCCCTCCACCAGCGCCTTCATGGACACCCGTCTGGCGCAAATGCAGGAAAAAAACCCGGACGCCGAGCTGCGCCATAAATGGGTGCCCTACAACCGCATCTCCCCCCACCTCAAGCGCGCCCTGATCGCCTCCGAGGATGCCAAATTCGTCGATCACGAAGGCTTTGACTGGGAAGGCATCCAGAAAGCCTACGAAAAGAATATGAAAAAAGGCAGGATCGTCGCCGGTGGCTCCACCATCAGCCAGCAACTGGCGAAGAATCTGTTTCTTTCCTCCCGCAAGGCGTTCTGGCGCAAGGGCGAGGAAGCGCTGATCACGCTGATGCTGGAGCAGATGATGCCGAAGCGGCGGATTTTCGAGATCTATCTCAACGTGATCGAGTGGGGCAACGGCGTGTTCGGCGCGGAAGCCGCCGCGCGCTACTACTACAAGACCAGCGCCGCCAACCTTGGCCCGGAGCAGGCCGCCAAACTCGCGGCCATGGTGCCCAATCCGCGTTATTACGACAAGCACCGCAGTGCCCGCGGGTTGATGCGTAAAACCGCGATTATCATGGCGCGCATGCCGGCGGCGGAAGTGCCCTAAGCAAACAGCCGCGCCAGCTCCACTCCCGGATCCTCGGCACGCATGAAGGCCTCGCCGACCAGGAAGGCGTTGACGCTGTTCTGGCGCATGCGCTGCACGTCTTCCGGCATGAGAATGCCGCTTTCGGTGATCACGATGCGCTCCTGCGGGATGCGCGGCAGCAACTCCAGCGTGGTTTCCAGCCGGGTCTCGAAAGTGCGCAGGTTGCGGTTGTTGATGCCGATCAGCGGGGTCTTGAGTTGCAGCGCCAGCTCCAGTTCCGTCGCATCGTGGGATTCCACCAGCACCGCCATGCCGAGTTCATGCGCCACCGCTTCCAGCTCCTGCATGCGCGGCAGATCCAGCGCCGCCACGATGAGCAGGATGCAGTCGGCGCCAATGGTGCGGGCGCGGCAGATCTGGTAGGGGTCGATCATGAAGTCCTTGCGCAGCACCGGCAATGTGCAGGCGTTGCGCGCTTCGATCAGGTCGTTCTTGCTTCCCTTGAAGAACTGCGAGTCAGTCAGCACTGACAGGCACGCTGCGCCGTGTTTTTCATAGCTGCGGGCGATTTCCGCCGGATCGAACGCTTCCCGGATGATGCCCCTGGATGGGCTGGCTTTCTTGATCTCGGCAATCACGGCGGACTTTCCCGCCGCAATCTTGCCGCGCATCGCAGCGACAAAGTCGCGCGCCGGCGGCATCGCCTCGGCTTCGGCACGGATGGTGGAATATGGCTTCTTTTCCACCGCGCGGGCCACTTCAGCCTGTTTTACTTCAATGATTTTATTCAGGATATCGGACATGGATCAGGCTCCCTTGAAGCGGTTGGAGATTTCCACCAGCTGATGCAGCTTGTTGCGCGCCGCGCCACTTTCGATCGCTTTACGGGCCTCCTCGATACCTTCTGCCAGGGTTTCCGCGCAACCCGCGACATAGATGGCTGCACCGGCATTGAGCAGCACGATGTCGCGCGCCGGGCCGGGCAGGTTGTCGAGCACGCCGAGCAGCATGTCTTTGGCCTGAGCAGCATCCCACACTTTCAGGGATGCCAGGTCGCAGGTTTCGAAGCCGAACTCGCGCGGGTTCAGGGTGTATTCGCTGATTTCTCCGTCCTTCAGCTCGCCAATCAGAGTTTCTCCCGAGAGGGTGATTTCATCCAGGCCATCGCTGCCATGCACCACCATAACGTGGCGGCTGCCGAGGCGCTGCAGCACGCGGGCCTGGATGCCGACCAGATCGGGATGGAATACGCCCATGACCTGGTTGCTTGCTCCGGCCGGGTTGGTGAGCGGGCCCAGCACGTTGAAAATCGTCCGCACCCCAAGTTCGCGCCGCACCGGCGCGGCGTACTTCATGGCGCCGTGGAAGTTGGGCGCGAACATGAAGCCGATACCGATTTCGTCGATGCATTGGCCGGCCTGTTCCGGGGTGAGGTTGAGGTTGACGCCCAGCGCTTCCAGCACGTCGGCCGAGCCGCAGGTGGAGGACACCGAGCGCCCGCCGTGCTTGGCCACGCGCGCCCCGGCCGCGGCAGCAACGAAGGCGGCAGTGGTGGAGATGTTGAAGGTGTGCGCCGCATCGCCGCCGGTGCCGCAGGTATCGACCAGATGATCGGTGTTTGTAACCGGCACCTTGGTGGCGAACTCGCGCATCACCTGCGCGGCGGCGGAAATCTCCCCGACGGTTTCCTTCTTCACCCGCAGGCCCATCAGGATGGCGGCGATCTGCGCCTGGGTTACTTCCCCGCTCATGATCTGGCGCATCAGGGACAGCATTTCGTCGTGGAAAATCTCGCGCTGCTCGATCAGCCGGACGAGCGCCTCCTTTGGCGTGATCATGCGCGCTTCTCCTTGAGGAAGTTGGCCAGCAGCTGGTGGCCATGCTCGGTCAGGATGGATTCGGGATGGAACTGCACGCCTTCCACCTGCAAGGTCTTGTGGCGCACCCCCATGATCTCGCCGTCGTCGGTCCAGGCGGTGATTTCCAGGCAGTCCGGAATGGTTTCGCGCTCGATCACCAGCGAGTGGTAGCGCGTGGCGGTGAAGGGGTTGGGCAGGCCTTGGAACACGCCCACGTCCTTGTGGTGGATCAGCGAAGTCTTGCCATGCATGAGCTGTTTGGCATGAATGATCTTGCCGCCGAATGCCTGGCCGATGCTCTGGTGCCCGAGACACACGCCCAGCAGTGGCACCTTGCCGGCGAATTCCCGGATCAGCGGAACAGAAATGCCCGCCTCGGTGGGCGAACAGGGGCCGGGAGAAATCACGATATGGTTGGGCTTGAGCGCTGCCACCTGTTCCACGGTAATTTCATCGTTGCGGTACACCCGCACGTCCTCGCCCAGCTCGCCGAAATACTGCACCAGGTTGTAGGTGAAAGAATCGTAGTTGTCCAGCATCAGAAGCATATTGTACCTATCCTGTTGATTCTTCTATGCGATGCCGGCAACTACCCGGCACCGGGAAAAACCGCATTATCGCCCGCACGCTGAAAGCACTCAAGTTCGATAATGAGACATGCCCTTCTGGATTGATACATTTGCATGCAGGGCCTGGATCAAACTTCAACATGCCGGATCAACAGGTTGCGGTACAAACCCAGCAGCTGCTGGGCCATGTTTTCCTGCGTGAGGCGGGCGACGGTTTCTCGCGCTGCCGCAGCGGCCCGTAGCCGGAACGCCTGATCCGAGAGCCGGATCAAGGCAGATGCCAGGCCCTTCTGGTCCAGGGCATCGCAGACGAACCCATTTTCCCCCTCCCGGACCAATTCTGACGCGCCGCTCTTGGTGCTGGTGATGACAGGCAGGCCACAGGCGAATGCTTCCAGGGCCGTATTGGGAAAAGGGTCGTACAAGGTGGGCAAGGCGAACGCGTCGGATGCGCCGTAAAAGGGCTTGGGGTCTGTCTGTCCGAGTGCAAAGTGCACCCTGCCCGCGAGGCCGAGGCTTTTTGCCTGACTCCGGTAGCGCTGCAAATGTTTATCCTTGCCGACGACCATCAGGTGGCTGGCGGCGGGAAGCTGCGCCATGGCCTGGAGCAGCGTGTGCAAACCCTTGCGCTCGAAACCGGAGCCGACAAAGAGAAATAGAACCGCCTCTTCCGGGATGTTGTATTGAGTGCGGACATTGCGCCGATGCTGCACTTTCAGCCCAGGGTGGAAAGCCTCCAGATCCACGCCGCTATAAATCACATGAATTTTTTCCTCCGCCAAGCCGAAATGGCGGTGGATTTCCTCTTTTACCATGAGGGAATTACAGATTACCGCCTTGAGCGCTGGACTCCGGAATAATTTCTTTTCTGCCGCGAGGGTGTAGCGATGATAAGGGTTCACGGCAACCCCCAGTTTGCCGAGCGGGCCCAGCACACGCCGGCGCTGCTGCAGCCATTCACGATGCACGCCATCTCCCGCGCGATAAACGTCGCAGCAGGCAATGCGTTCATGTGATTGCACCAGATCGAAAGCGTGTTTTTGCAGGGTGTCGCAAACGCAGCGCGCGAAGCTCCAGTCGCGCCACAGGCTGCCGAGGTAGGGCGGGTTGCAGATCAGGGATTCGCCCTCGCCGCCGCTTTCCCATTGGCGCGTGACCACGGTGAGGGAGGCGCCTTCTGCGCGCAGGGCCTGCACGGCATTGGCGACAAAGCGCTCGGCGCCGCCAAACGGGGTATAGCGCTGGCGGATCAGGGCGATTTTCATACGGGAGGGTTTGGAACAGAGCTGAGGCGTTGCGCTTGCCCAGCCCTGTCGCGTTTAGTTGACCTGCTGAATGCCCGCAATGAACCAGCTGCCGTTGGACTGGCTGGTGGATTTCTGGATGTGCCAGATTTCGTTGAAGGCTTCGGCGCTGGCGTCTTCTTCCTCGCGGATCAGGCCGGAGAAGCGCACGCTGGCGATGACTTGATCGCCTTCGGTGACGACGTCGGCCATCTCGGCGTTGAGTGTCACGACTTCGGTGTGCTGCGGCTTGGTGCCGCGTTCCTGGATCTGCAGGCTGATTTCGGCAAAAATTTCCGGCGTGGTGAATTCGCGGATGTCGTTGATGTCGCCCTTGTCGTTGGCGTCCTGCAGGCGCAGGAAGTTGGCCTTGGCCTGGCGCAGGAAGGGCTCGTCCTCGAACCATGCCGGGCGGGTGCTGGCGGCTGCGGGCGCGCTGCCACCGGCCAGAGATTGTATAGCCTGGCGTTCGTTGTGGCTGCTGTACTGCGCGCCACCTGCTGTCGCCGGGATGGGCTGCGGCGCGCTGCTGCGGCGCAGGGTGCGGAAAATGAAGAACACGGCGGCGGCGATGGCCAGCATCATCAGAATGTCCATCATCTTGATGCCGTCAAAGGCGCCGCCCATGAACAGCGAGGCCAGCAGGCCGCCAGCGGCCAGGCCGGCCAGCGGGCCGAGCCATTTGTTGCCGCCGGTTGGGGCGGTGGCAGGCGCGGCAGCCGGTGCCTTGGGCGTGGTCTGCTGGGAAACGCTTTCGCGCTGCTTGCCGAAACTCTTGCTACCGCCAAGCCGTTTGGCGCTGGCTTCGCCGGTGAGCAGGCCGAGGCTGAAAATCGCTACCAGGAACAGGGTAAGAAATTTTTTCATCGTTGTCTCTTCAGGTAAGGGAGATAAAGTGGCGCCATTCTACAGGGTTTTCACGAATACCTTGGAGCGGCGCTGGTAATTGTACAGACCCTGTTTGGCCTTGGGCAGGGTTTCCACGCCAGACTCGGTGAAGCCGCGTTCCACGAACCAGTGGGCGGTACGGGTGGTGAGCACGAAGAGCTTGCGAAAGCCTTTTCCCAGTGCCTGAACCTGCATGTATTCGAACAGCGCCTCGCCCCGTCCCGCGCCCCGGTAGTCCTTGCTGACCGCCATGCA
Source organism: Sulfuricella sp. (assembly GCA_041651995.1). NCBI lineage: Bacteria > Pseudomonadati > Pseudomonadota > Betaproteobacteria > Nitrosomonadales > Sulfuricellaceae > Sulfuricella > Sulfuricella sp. Next base: position 681,245 of record JBAZID010000001.1, read on the forward strand.
GGCCAGCTCGGCCGCCTGCTCCTCGGGGAAAGGGTAAAGGGCGGCGCAGCCGATGATCAGGCCGTCATATTCCAGCACCGTGAAGCGGCCGATCTCCATTTCCAGCCGTTCGCGCGAGCGCCTGACCAGCGTGCCTTCGGCCTCCAGCGGCTCGATCAGGGCCAGCAGGCCGCCCACGTCATCGATGGTGGCGGGGCGCAGTGTTTCCAGCATGTCCTCGGCCACCATGGTGCCGATGCCTTCGTGGGTGAACAGTTCCTGCAGCAGGGCGCCGTCCGCGTGGCGGCTGATCAGGTGCACCCGCGCCACGCCATTGCGGCAGGCGCGAATGGCGCAGGGAAGGTAGAAATCGACATCCTCCATCAGTTCCTTGGGCCGCGCCAGGGCGGCTTCCGCTTCCTGGATGGTGAGGCCGCGCAGCAGTTCGCCGTCCTCGTCGGTGACGCCGCTGGTGTTCATGAGGAAGATCAGCTTGTCGGCATCCAGCGCGATGGCGGTGGCGGTGGCAACATCTTCCAGCGACAGGTTGAAGACCTCGCCGGTGGGCGAATAACCCAGCGGTGAGAGCAACACCATGTCGTTCTGGTCGAGGCGGCGGCGGATGCCGGTGGCGTCGATCTTGCGCACTTCGCCGGTGTGCATCAGGTCGACGCCGTTGCGCACGCCCATCGGCTTGGCGGTGACGAAATTGCCGCTGCCGACACGGATGTCGGCCCCGGCCATGGGTGAATTCGCCAGCCCCATGGAAAGCAGCGCCTCAATGTCGACGCGCACCGTGCCCGCAGCCTCCTTGACGCACTTCAATGCGGCTTCGTCGGTGACGCGCAGGCCGTTGACGTAACGGATTTTGGCGCCGCGCTCGGTCAGTTCCTCCTCGATCTGCGGCCGCGCGCCGTGCACCAGTACCAGCCGCACGCCGAGGCTGTTGAGCAGGTTGAGGTCATGCGCCAGCGCGACAAACTGGCCCTCGCTCACGACCTCGCCACCGAAGGCGATGACGAAAGTCTTGCCGCGGAATTTGTGGATATAGGGTGTAGCGGTGCGGAACCACTGCACAAAGACATCCACGAAAACTTCGGGTTTGATGAAACCTTCCTTGAGTTTGCTGATTTTCGAGGGCATCTGTGCACGGTATGAAAGTTGTCGATGCGCTGATTTTAAGCACTTTGCCTGCCGGTGCAAGCATAACCTTGTGCCAGACTCAGAAATCCCCCCACAGGGTTTGCATTGCGGCCAGTGCCGTGAGCGCTGCGGTTTCGGTGCGCAGCACGCGCGGGCCGAGGCGTACTGGCGTGAAGCCGCGGCTTTCCGCGGCGCGGATTTCGGCTGGCGAAAGGCCGCCCTCCGGCCCGATCAGCAGCGTGATGGGCGTGTTTGGCGCGGGCAATTCGCTCAGGCTGTGCTGTGCGCCGGGTGCCAGCATCAGGTGCTGTGTCTCGGGCGGCAATTCGCCCAGCCAATGGATCAGGGGCTGAATGGGGGCAACGAAGGGTACGCGGTTGCGGCCGCATTGTTCGCAGGCCGAAATCACCACCTGCTGCCAGTGCCGCACCCGCTTCTCCGCGCGCTCGCCGGACAGCTTCACCACGCAGCGTTCGCTGGCCAGCGGCTGGATGTGGGTGATACCCAGCTCCACCGCCTTTTGCAGGGTGTAGTCCATCTTGTCGCCGCCGGAAATGGCCTGGGCCAGGGTGACCGCCAGGGGAGACTCGTTTTCGCGTTCATGAAACGCCGTGGTTTTGACGGTGACGCTGTTTTTACTGATATGCGTGATGGCGGCTGCATATTCTCCCCCTTCGCCGTTGAACAGCGTGATTTCGTGGCCGGCCTCCAGGCGCAGGACCTTTGCGGCGTGATGCGCGGCATCCGGGGGCAGGTCGAGTGTCTGGCCCGGGCCAAGGCGCTGCGGACAGTAAAAACGGGAGATGGGCATGGCAATTCTCGTCAGTGAAGGCATGCTATATTAGCCAAAATTCATTGAATGAGGATGGAGGCATGGTCAGTCTGCAAACCCCGCTGTGCGATTTCGGCTGGAAAGCACCGGATTTCGATCTGCCCGGCGTGGACGGAAAACGCTATTCCCTGGCTGAAGCGCGCGGCCCGAACGGCCTGCTGGTGATGTTCATCTGCAATCACTGTCCTTACGTCAAGGCGGTGCGCGATCGTCTGGTGCGCGATTGTGCCGAGCTAAAGCTGCACGGTGTCAACAGCGTGGCGATCATGTCCAATGACCCGGCGGAATACACCGAGGACTCCTTCGACAACATGAAAAAAGTGGCGGCCGAATTTGCCTATCCCTTCCCCTATCTGCTGGACGAAACCCAGCAGGTGGCCAAGGCCTACGGCGCGGTGTGCACCCCGGATTTCTTCGGTTTCAACGCTGAACTGGAGCTGCAGTACCGCGGCCGGCTCGATGCCTCGCGCAAGGAAGCTGCGCCTCCCGATGCCCCGCGCGATCTGTTCGATGCCATGCTGCAGGTGGCCCGCACCGGCCGGGGTCCGGCGGAACAGATTCCCAGCATGGGGTGTTCGATCAAGTGGAAAACAATGTAGGGTGGGTTAGCGTAGCGTAACCCGCCAATCGACGGCGGGTTACGGCCTGCGGCCTAACCCACCCTACATGATGAAAGCTCAAAATATGCTCAACCAAGTCATCGAAGCCGTCAAAGCCGTCGCCCAAACAGAAATCATGCCGCGTTACCTCAAGGTGGCGCGCCAGCGCAAGAGCGATGGCAGCATGTTTACCGAGGCCGATATCGCGTCGCAGAACGCGCTGACGGCCGCTCTCGCGAAGATTGCCGATCACCCGGTGCTGGGCGAGGAAATGCCGTTCGAGCTGCAAAAGGAATTGTGGCAGGCGGGAGATGCAGGCCTGTGGTGCATCGACCCTATCGATGGCACTTCCAACTTCGTCAACGGCCTGCCCTATTTCGCCGTGTCCGTGGCACTGATGCGGCAGGGGCGCAGCGTGCTGGGTGTGGTATACGATCCGGTGGCGGACGAGATTTTTTATGCCGAGACGGGAAAAGGCGCTTTCCTTAACGGCATACAATTGCCGATCAAGGAATATATTCCCGACATGTGCCACTGCATGGCCGGCGTGGATTTCAAGCGTATCTCCGCAAAGCTGGCGCAACAGCTCGCCAGTGCGCCGCCCTACAGTTCACAACGAAATTTCGGCGCCAGCACGCTGGACTGGTGCTATACCGCGGCGGGTCGTTTCGACGTCTATCTGCATGGCGGGCAGAAACTGTGGGACTACGCCGCGGGTTCGCTTATTCTGGAAGAATCAGGCGGTGTCGTCAGTACGCTCAATCAGGCTGATTTCTGGACGGATGACGTGTGGCAGCGCTCAGTGGTGGCGGCGCGCAATATGGATTTGTTTCAGGCCTGGCATGCCTGGATTGTGGCCGCAAAATAAGCGTTTGTTCGCCTTGCATAAAATAATTTTAACTACTCTCTTTGAGGCAATCCCCTGCTTCGGGTAATGTTAAAACGGAGTGAAAGCTCCTGTTTCTGTGCCGTTTCTGCTTTGGATGACGGGTGAAGCGGCAATCCTGGGCAATTCTGGCCATACTTGCCCAAAAATTGCACGTGAGTAATAATCGAAACCTTTCACAAAGTTTTTTCGCAATAAAACCATTGCGACGCGGTGGTTTTGTGCTTCGGGCTTGTTAAAAGCCCGGTAAAACCATAAAGAATTTAAACAAATGAAGGATCAAACAAATGGCAACTCGTAAAGACCTCGCCAACGCTATCCGCGCTCTTTCCATGGATGCGGTGCAAGCAGCCAACTCCGGCCACCCGGGCGCGCCCATGGGCATGGCGGAAATCTCCGAAGTAGTGTGGAATCACCACCTGCGCCACAACCCGGCCAACCCCAAGTGGTTCGACCGCGATCGTTTCGTGCTGTCCAACGGCCACGGTTCGATGCTGATCTACTCCCTGCTGCACCTGACCGGCTATGACCTGCCGATCGAAGAGCTGAAGAAGTTCCGCAAGATGCACTCCAAGACCCCGGGTCACCCCGAATATGGTTACACCCCCGGCGTGGAAACCACCACCGGCCCGCTCGGCCAGGGCATCACCAACGCCGTGGGCATGGCGATGGCGGAAAAACTGCTGGCTGCCGAATTCAACAAGCCCGGCCATGAAATCGTCAACCACAACACTTATGTGTTCCTTGGCGATGGCTGCTTGATGGAAGGCATCTCCCACGAGGCCTGCGCGCTGGCCGGCACCTGGGGCCTGGGCAAGCTGACCGCATTCTGGGACGACAACGGCATCTCCATCGACGGCCATATCGAAGGCTGGTACACCGACGACACTGCCAAGCGTTTTGAGGCTTACGGCTGGCACGTGGTTCCAGGTGTGGACGGCCATGATCCGGCCGCTATCGAGGCTGCCGTGCAGGCCGCCAAGGCGGTGACCGACAAGCCCTCCCTGATCTGCTGCAAGACCGTGATCGGTAAAGGCTCCCCCAACAAGGAAGGCACCCACGACGTGCACGGCGCTGCTTTGGGCGATGCTGAAATTGCCGCTACTCGCGCCAATATCGGCTGGAACCACGGTCCTTTCGAAATTCCCAAGGATGTGTACGAAGGCTGGGATTGCCGCACCAAGGGCCAGGGCCTGGAAGCGCTGTGGAACAACAAGTTTGCCGAATACGCTGCGGTCTTCCCCAAGGAAGCCGCTGAATTCAAGCGTCGCATGGTAGGTGATCTGTCTGCCGAGTGGAAAAAACATGCTGCCGGATTCATCAAGGCCACCAATGAAAAGGCTGAAACCATCGCCACCCGCAAGGCCTCTCAGAACTGTATCAACGGCCTGGTGCCGGCGTTGCCGGAATTCGTCGGCGGTTCCGCCGACCTGACGGGTTCCAACCTGACCAATTGGACCGGCGCTCACCATGTGCACGGCAAGAAGCCCGGTAACTACATCAGCTACGGCGTACGCGAATTTGGCATGTCGCACATCATGAACGGCATGGCCCTGCACGGCGGTATCCTGCCGTTCGGCGGCACCTTCCTGATGTTTTCGGAATATGCCCGCAACGCCCTGCGCATGTCGGCCCTGATGAAGCAGCGCGTGATTTATGTCTTCACCCACGACTCCATCGGTCTGGGTGAAGACGGCCCGACCCACCAGCCGGTGGAGCAGATCGCGACCCTGCGCATGATCCCCAACATGGACGTATGGCGTCCGTGCGATACGGTGGAATCCGCCGTGTCCTGGGTGGCCGGCGTGGAAAAGAAAACCGGCCCGAGCTGCCTGATTTTCAGCCGCCAGAACCTCAACTTCCAGAAACGCGACGATGCCACCATCGCCAACATCGCCAAGGGCGGCTACGTGCTTGCCGATGCGGCCAACCCGAAAGTGGTGCTGATCGCCACAGGCTCCGAAGTGCAACTGGCCATGGACGCCAAGAAAGTGCTGGACGAGCAGGGCGTGGCAACGCGCGTGGTTTCCATGCCGTGCACCAACGTGTTTGATCGCCAGGATCAGGCATACAAGGACAGCGTGCTGCTGCCTACCGTTCACAAGGTGGCCATCGAAGCCGGCGTGACCGAAGGCTGGTACAAGTATGTTGGCCTGCGCGGCGCCGTGGTGGGCATGCACAGCTTCGGTGAATCCGCTCCGGCTCCGGAACTGTTCAAGCACTTCGGCTTCACGGTCGAGAACGTGGTCAATACCGTTAAAGGCATTATTTAACCACGGAGCACACGGAGTACACGGAGAATGCATTGCAGGCTTTTCTCCGTGGCCTCCGTGCTCTCCGTGGTTCATGATTTTTTCTAATCATCCTGAGGAGTAATAACTTATGACTATCAAAGTCGGTATCAACGGATTTGGCCGTATCGGCCGCATGGTGTTCCGCGCTGTGGCAAAAGACTTCAAAGACATCGAGATTGTCGCCATCAACGACCTGCTCGAGCCCGACTACCTGGCCTATATGCTGAAGTATGACTCGGTACATGGCCGTTTTAATGGAGAGATTTCCGTAGACGGCGGCGCCATGGTTGTTGACGGCAAGAAAATCCGCCTGACGGCTGAGCGCGACCCCGCCAACCTGAAGTGGAACGAAGTGGGTGCGGACATCGTGATCGATTGCACCGGTTTCTTCCTGACCACCGAATCCTGCGAAGCCCACATCAAGGCTGGCGCAAAGAAGGTGGTTCAGTCCGCTCCAGCCAAGGATGCCACCCCGATGTTCGTGTACGGCGTGAATCACACCAAATACGCTGGCGAGGCTATCGTTTCCGCCGCTTCCTGCACCACCAACTGCCTGGCTCCGGTCGCCAAGGTGCTGAACGACAACTGGGGCATCAAGCGCGGCCTGATGACCACGGTGCATGCTGCTACCGCCACCCAGAAAACCGTTGACGGTCCGTCCATGAAAGATTGGCGCGGTGGTCGTGGCATTCTGGAAAACATCATCCCGTCGTCCACTGGTGCCGCCAAGGCAGTGGGTGTGGTGCTGCCGGAACTGAAGGGCCTGCTGACCGGCATGGCCTTCCGCGTCCCCACCTCCGACGTGTCCGTGGTCGACCTGACCGTGGAACTGAACAAGGCTGCTTCCTACGACGACATCTGCAAGGCCATGAAAGCGGCTTCTGAAGGTGCGATGAAGGGCGTGCTGGGCTACACCACCGAGAAAGTGGTTTCTACCGACTTCGTCGGCAACAGCGCCCCCTCCACCTTCGACGCCGAAGCCGGCATCGCCCTCGACAGCACCTTCGTCAAGGTCGTGGCCTGGTACGACAACGAGTATGGTTACACCTGCAACATGATGCGTCTGGTACAACACGTCGCCAAGTAAGCCGGTGAGGCGATAGGGGTGAGGCGTGAGGCGGGCCCTCCGCTTTTTCCCCTCACGCCTTTCCCCTCACCCCTCACGAACACAGTGAGGTGTAAGGCATAGGCCCACCTATCCCTTACACCTTAATTTCTACAGGAGCTAAACCATGTCCGTAATCCGCATGACCGACCTCGACCTCAAGGGCAAGCGCGTCTTTATCCGTGCCGACCTCAATGTACCCGTCAAGGAAGGCAAAGTGACTTCCGATGCGCGCATCACGGCTTCCATGCCGACCATCGAGCATGCCATGAAGGCCGGTGCCAAAGTAATGGTGACTTCCCACCTGGGCCGCCCGACTGAAGGAGAGTGGAGCGAAGAGAACTCTCTCAAACCCGTGGCTGACGTGATGTCCGCCAAGCTGGGCAAGCCGGTACGCGTGATTCGCGACTGGGTGGATGGTGGTTTCGACGTTGCCGAAGGCGAAGTCGTGCTGCTGGAAAACTGCCGTATCAACAAGGGTGAAAAGAAAAACGTCGAAGATACCGCCAGGAAATACGCCGCCCTGTGCGACGTGTTCGTAATGGACGCTTTCGGTACAGCCCACCGCGCAGAGGCTTCTACCTACGGCGTGGCCCAGTTCGCCCCCGTGGCCTGCGCCGGCATGCTGTTGACCGAAGAGCTGGATGCGCTGACCAAAGCGCTGCTCAGCCCAGCCCGCCCGATGGTTGCCATCGTCGGCGGCTCCAAGGTTTCCACCAAGCTGACCGTGCTTGAATCCCTTTCCGAGAAAGTGGATCAGATGGTGGTTGGCGGCGGCATCGCCAATACCTTTTTGGCTGCCACCGGCAAGAATGTGGGCAAGTCACTGTGCGAAACGGACCTGATCCCCACCGCACAGGCTCTGATGAAGAAAATGACCGCGCGCGGCGCCACCATTCCGGTTGCCGTGGACGTGGTGATCGGCAAGGAAGCACCTTTTGTGGCAGGTAACGAAAATACCCCTGCAATTTTGAAGGATGCAGGTGAAGTGGCCGATGATGAAATGATTTTCGACATCGGTCCGAAATCCGCTCAGGAAATCGTCGACATCATCATGAAGGCTGGCACCGTAGTGTGGAATGGTCCGGTCGGCGTATTCGAGTTCGACCAGTTCGGTGAGGGCACCAAGGCGATCGCCATGGCCATCGCAAACACCAAGGCCTTCACCCTGGCTGGCGGCGGCGACACGATTGCCGCAATCCAGAAATACGATATCTTTGACAAGATCTCCTATATTTCCACCGCAGGCGGCGCCTTCCTCGAGTTTCTCGAAGGCAAGAAGCTGCCTGCTGTCGATATCCTCGAAAAACGCGCCCAAGCCAAGTGAGGAGATAGGAGTGAGGAGTGAGGAGCGTAGAGGGGTTTTTGCCCCTCACCCCTCACCCTTCACTCCTCACCATCAATGATACGCAGAACAAAAATTGTAGCGACCCTTGGCCCGTCATCAAATGACCCCAAGGTGCTGGACCGGTTGATTGAAGCAGGCGTGGATGTCGTCAGGCTGAACTTTTCTCACGGCACCCCAGAGGATCATATCGAACGCGCTGAAATGGTTCGCTCCCTGGCCCGTGCACGAGGCCGGGCGATTGGGGTACTGGTTGACTTGCAGGGACCGAAGATTCGTATCGGAAAATTCGAGAACGGTAAAATCACCCTCGCCAATGGCGATGCTTTCATCCTCGACGCTGACTGCCCCTTGGGAAATCAGGAGCGTGTCGGCCTGGATTACAAGGATCTGCCCAAGGACGTCAATCGTGGATCCACCCTGTTGCTGGACGATGGCCGTATCGTGATGTGGGTGGAAGAAGTGCGTGGCAACGAGATCGTGTGCCAGGTGCGGCAGGGTGGCGTGCTGTCCAACAACAAGGGCATCAACCGTCAGGGCGGCGGACTTTCCGCGGCTGCGCTGACCAGCAAGGACAAGGAAGACATCAAGACCGCGGCGGCACTCAAGGCGGATTACCTTGCTGTTTCCTTTCCCCGGAATGCGGCCGATATGGAGCTGGCACGCGAATTAATGCACGCGGCTGGCGGCAATAGCCTGCTGGTGGCAAAGATTGAACGCGCTGAAGCCATTCCGGCACTGGAAGAAATTCTCGATGCTTCCGATGCCATCATGGTGGCACGCGGCGATCTGGGCGTGGAAGTCGGTGATGCGGCCGTGCCTGCATTGCAGAAGAAAATGATTCGCATGGCGCGGGAAAAGAACAAGCTGGCGATTACTGCGACCCAGATGATGGAATCCATGATCACCAGCCCGATTCCTACGCGCGCGGAAGTCTCCGACGTGGCCAATGCGGTGATCGACGGTACCGATGCGGTCATGCTTTCGGCTGAAACTGCCGCAGGCCAGTACCCGGTGGAAGCCGTTCAGGCGATGGATCGGGTGTGCGTGGAAGCGGAAAAGGAAATCGAGATCTCGCCCGCCAGTCTGCGCCTGAAGCGCGAAACGGTTGGCCCGATAGATGAATCCATTGCCATGGCTGCGATCTACACTGCAAATCATTTGCAGGTCAAAGCCATTGCTGCCCTGACCCAGTCAGGCTCCACCACGCTGTGGATGTCGCGTATTGCCACCTCCGTGCCGATCTACGCCTTGACACCGCAGGTGGAAACCCGTAGAAAAGTGACCTTGTTCCGCGGCGTTCACCCGATCAATTTCAAGATGTTCACCCATGATCCGGAACTGCTGTTGCGTGAAGCGGAAGATGAACTGCGACGTCGTGGCGCAGTGCGCGATGGCGACACGATTTTGTTGACCATCGGCGAGCCCATCGGCAAGTCCGGTGGCACCAATACCATGAAAATCGTTACCGTTGGCGAGCATCGCAAGGCATAAGTTTCGTAAGGGGTGAGGCGAGAGGGGTGAGGCGGGAAGTCAAAGTGGCGCGGTTGTGTTTTTACGCCTCACCCCTCCCCCTAACGCCTCACCAACATATAGTTAATCAAGGAGATAAAACATGGCATTAGTATCTATGCGTCAACTGCTGGACCACGCTGCTGAAAATGGCTACGGCCTGCCGGCGTTCAACGTCAACAACCTGGAGCAGGTGCAGGCGATCATGCAGGCTGCCGATGAATGCAACAGCCCGGTGATCATGCAGGGCTCCGCAGGCGCGCGCAAATACGCCGGTGAAGCTTTCCTGCGTCACCTGATTGACGCCGCGATCGAAGCTTACCCGCACATTCCGGTGGTGATGCACCAGGATCACGGCGCTTCCCCTGCCGTATGTATCAACGCAATCCGCTCCGGTTTCTCCAGCGTGATGATGGACGGTTCCCTGATGGAAGACGGCAAGACCCCTTCCAGCTTCGAGTACAACGTGGAAGTGACGCGCAAGGTCGTGGAAATGTCCCACGCGGTCGGTGTTTCCGTTGAAGGCGAGCTGGGTTGCCTGGGTTCCCTGGAATCCGGCCACGGCGAGAAGGAAGACGGTCATGGCGCAGAAGGCGTGCTGACCCTGGACCAACTGCTGACCGACCCCAACGAAGCGGCGGAATTCGTCAAGGCTACCGGCGTGGATGCACTGGCCATCGCCATCGGCACCTCGCATGGCGCGTACAAATTCACCCGTCCGCCCACTGGCGACGTGCTGGCGATTTCCCGCATCAAGGAAATCCATGCCCGCATTCCCAACACCCACCTGGTGATGCACGGCTCCTCCTCGGTACCGCAGGAATGGCTCAAGATCATCAACGAATTCGGCGGCACCATGCCCCAGACCTACGGCGTGCCGGTCGAGGAAATCGTTGAAGGCATCAAGCACGGCGTGCGCAAGGTGAACATCGACACCGACCTGCGCATGGCTTCCACCGGCGCGATCCGCAAGTACCTGGCCGAGAACACCAAGGATTTCGATCCGCGCAAGTTCTACGCCGTGGCAACCAAGGCGATGAAGGAAATCTGCAAGGCACGTTTCGAAGCCTTCGGCTCCGCCGGCAATGCCGACAAGATCAAGCCGATCATGCTCGACAGGGTTGCGACCATGTACAGCAAGGGCGAACTGAAAGCAGTCGTCAAGTAAGGCCCTCGGCGGTCTCCCGTTTTGCAAGGGAGACGGCAGGATGCAGAAAAGGCGGATTCAGGTCCGCCTTTTTTGTTGTCCGGACGCTTTGCCGCCTTTTTAAGCAGGACAAAACGGTATAAAATTACCGCCTTCCAAAAACTGCATGACACCATGAAAATCGGGCCGCACCAGCTCAGGAACAATCTTATTGTCGCCCCAATGGCAGGCGTGACGGACCGCCCTTTCCGCCAGCTGTGCAAGCTGATGGGTGCGGGCATGGCGGTATCCGAGATGGTGACCAGCAATTCCCTGCTTTATGGCAGCGAAAAAACCAGGCGGCGCGCGAATCATGAGGGCGAGGTCGAGCCGGTCTCGGTGCAGATCGCCGGAGCAGACCCGGCCATGCTGGCTGAAGCGGCAAGATATAACGCCGATCAGGGTGCCCAGATCATCGACATCAACATGGGCTGCCCGGCAAAAAAAATCTGCAATGTCATGGCTGGCTCGGCACTGTTGCAGGATGAAGCGCTGGTGGCGCGCATCCTCGGTAGCGTGGTGCAAGCGGTGAATATCCCGGTGACGCTGAAAATACGCACCGGCTGGAATATGGATAACCGCAATGCGATCAACATCGCCAGAATTGCCGAAGATTCAGGCATTCAGGCGCTGGCCATTCATGGCCGCACGCGCGCCTGCGGTTACAGTGGTGAAGCGGAATACGACACCATTGCCGCCGTCAAGACGCATATCCGTATCCCGGTGATCGCCAATGGCGACATCACAACGCCGGAAAAAGCCCGCCATGTCCTCGAACATACCGGTGCCGATGCCATTATGATCGGTCGCGCGGCGATGGGCAGGCCGTGGATTTTTCGCGAGATCGAGTATTTTTTGCAGACCGGCGGGCATCTCCCCCCGCCGGAGGTGGCTGAAATTCACCGTGTTCTGACCGGCCATCTGCATGACCTGTATCAGTTTTATGGCGATTACACCGGCCTGCGCATGGCGCGCAAGCATATTTCCTGGTACACCAGGGGCCTGACGGGTTCGGCGCATTTCCGGCATGCCATGAACCAGTTGCAGAGCGTGGCCGAACAGTTGGCCGCCGTGGAGCATTTCTTCACGGAACTGAGCACACATTCAACCTACCTGACCTACCACGGCGAAAATCTGGCTGCGGCCTGATCTGTTCGCTACAAAAAGGCAAAGCAGCATGATTAACGATAATGAAATTGCAATCTGTGTTCGCAAAGCCATGACACAGTATTTTGCCGATCTCGATGGAGAAACTCCCTGTGCGGTCTATGAGATGGTGGTTGGGTGCGTCGAGAAGCCATTGCTGGAAGTGATTCTGCATCAGGCGGAAGGCAACCAGACGCGCGCAGCCGAAATGCTCGGCATCAACCGCAATACGCTACGCAAGAAAATGCAGCTGCATGGCATCAAATAAGTAATCCATTCGCCACAACGGTGTCTGGCATGCCGGAACGTGGTTGACTTGAATCCCGGGCAGCGCCCTTTTAGTAAACTAGGTAGTGATAATGACAACGATCAGACGTGCCCTCATAAGTGTTTCGGATAAAACCGGGCTGGTGGAATTTGCCCGAACCCTGCAGCAATTCGGCGTGGAAATTCTTTCAACTGGCGGGACAGCCAGCCTGCTGCAGCAGGCTGGCCTCCCGGTGATTGAAGTCGGCGATTACACCGGCTTTCCGGAAATGCTCGATGGGCGGGTCAAGACCCTGCATCCCAAGGTGCATGGCGGCATTCTGGGGCGCCGCGACCTGCCCGCGCATGTCGCGGCAATGGAGGCCGCTGGCATCCCGCCGATCGATCTGGTGGTGGTCAATCTGTATCCTTTTGCTTCAACCATTGCAAAGGCGGATTGCACTCTCGATGATGCCATCGAGAATATTGATATCGGCGGCCCCACCATGGTACGCGCGGCAGCCAAGAACTATGCGCATGTCGCCGTGGTGACCGACCCCGCTGATTACGCCGCGGTGGTGAAGGAAATGACCGCCGCACAGGGCGCCATTGGTCAGGATGTACGCTTTGACCTGGCGAAGAAGGCCTTCTCCCATACCGCCGAATACGACGGCATGATCAGCAACTACCTCACCGCACTCGATGGCCAGGGGCAGCGCCTGTTGTTTCCGCAAAAATTCAACCTGCAATTCAGCAAGGCGCAGGACTGCCGCTATGGCGAAAATCCCCACCAGCAGGGCGCTTTTTATAAAGCCCTGAGCGAAAGCGGTGACGCCTCCATTGCCAGTTCGCGTCAGTTGCAGGGCAAGGAATTGTCCTACAACAATATCGCCGATGCGGACGCCGCGCTGGAATGCGTCAAGCAATTCAGCGAAGCGCCTGCCTGCGTGATCGTGAAGCACGCCAATCCGTGTGGCGTGGCTTATGGCAGCTCCCTGCTGGACGCCTATGAACGCGCCTACCAGACCGATCCGGAATCCGCCTTCGGCGGCATCATCGCCTTCAATGGCGAGCTCGATGCCGAAACCGCCCGCGTTATCGTCGAACGCCAGTTTGTTGAGGTCATCATCGCCCCCAGCGTGTCTGCCGCTGCGGTGGAAGTGGTCGCCGCCAAGAAAAACGTGCGCCTCCTCGAATGCGGTCAATGGGCGGCGCAACCGGCAAAACGCCTTGATTACAAGCGCGTCACCGGCGGTCTGCTGGTACAGGAAGCCGACCTCCTGCTGCACAATGAACTGCGTGTCGTCAGCCAGCGCCAGCCCAGTCCAGAGGAAATGGCGGATCTGCTTTTCGCCTGGCAAGTGGCCAAATACGTCAAATCCAATGCGATTGTGTATGGCAAGGGCAAAATGACCATAGGCGTTGGCGCCGGCCAGATGAGCCGCATCAATTCGGCACGCATCGCGGCCATCAAGGCTGAACATGCGGGTCTTGAAGTGCGCGGCTCGGTAATGGCATCCGATGCCTTTTTCCCCTTCCGCGATGGTATCGATCAGGCCGCCCAGGTGGGCATTGCAGCGGTAATCCAGCCCGGCGGGTCGATGCGCGACGAGGAAGTGATTGCGGCCGCCAACGAACATGGCATGGCGATGGTATTCACCGGCATGCGGCATTTCAGACATTAAATCAGCTATCAGCCGTCAGCCGTCAGTTTTTGCTGATAGCTGATAGCTGACAGCTCTAAACTGAGCGCTAAAAAATGAAAGTTCTGGTCATAGGCGGCGGCGGGCGCGAGCATGCGCTGGCCTGGAAACTGGCGCAGTCGCCGCGTATTCACAAGGTATTCGTCGCCCCCGGCAATGCCGGTACAGCGCTGGAGCCGGATCTGGATAATGTTGCGATCACCGCCGTGGCGGATCTGGTGGCTTTCGCACAAACAGAAAAAATAGCGCTCACCGTGGTCGGGCCGGAAGCACCGCTGGCCGAAGGGGTCGTGGATGCTTTTCGCGCTGCTGGCCTGAAAATTTTTGGCCCGACAAAACAGGCCGCCCAGCTTGAAAGCTCGAAGGATTACGCCAAGGCCTTCATGGCGCGCCACGGCATTCCCACCGCGGCCTATGCCACCTTCAGCGATGCCGCACAGGCGCACGCCTACCTGGAGCAGCAGGGTGCGCCTATCGTGGTCAAGGCAGATGGACTGGCTGCGGGCAAGGGCGTGGTTGTCGCAACCACTCTCGAAGAAGCGCACGCGGCCGTCGACATGATGCTGGAAGGAAACAAACTCGGCTCGGCTGGTTCACGCGTGGTGATCGAAGAATTCCTCGTTGGCGAAGAGGCCAGCTTCATCGTCATGGTGGATGGCGAACATGTGCTGGCACTGGCTACCAGCCAGGACCACAAACGGCTGCAGGATGGCGATCAGGGCCCCAACACGGGTGGTATGGGCGCTTATTCTCCCGCCCCAGTAGTGACGCCGGAAATTCATGCCCGGGTGATGCGCGAGATCATTTTGCCCACCGTCAGCGGCATGGCCAGGGACGGTATTCCCTATACCGGCTTTCTGTATGCCGGTTTGATGATAAATGCACAGGGGCAGGTCAAGACCCTGGAATTCAACTGCCGCATGGGTGACCCGGAAACCCAGCCGATCATGATGCGACTCAAGAGCGATCTGGTGACGCTGGCGGAGCACGCCGTCAATGGCACGCTCGACAAGGCCGAAGCCGAATGGGACCGGCGCGTGGCGCTGGGCGTGGTGCTGGCTGCCGCAGGCTACCCTGACAGCCCACGCAAGGGCGATGTCATTACCGGATTGCCGGCGCCCGAAGCCGATGCGCATGTATTCCACGCGGGAACGGCTCTTGTGGACAAAAATGTGGTTGTCAGCGGCGGACGCGTGCTGTGTGCAACCGCGCTGGGTGACAGCGTACGCATGGCCCAGACACGCGCTTACCAGGTTGCCGATCAGATTCACTTCGACGGCTGCCAGATGCGCCGTGATATCGGTTACCGCGCCGTGGACAAGAAGACCCGCTGAAGGGTTGCCCATGCCTTCCGCTGCCACGGCGGTACTGACCGCCGCCCGTGTACGCAAACTTCGCGCCCACCTCAGGCAGGGCGGCGTGATCGCCTATCCCACCGAATCCTGTTATGGACTGGGTTGTGACCCGCGCAACCGGCGCGCGGTGATGAAGATTTTGCGCCTCAAGGGACGCCCCCAGCGCAAGGGACTGATTCTGATCGGCGCGGATTTCAGCCAGCTTCAAACTTATGTCGCCCCCCTTGATGACGCACAGTGGCAGCAAATTGCGCCCAGCTGGCCCGGCCCGGTGACGTGGCTGCTCCCGGCAGCCCGCCGCACACCCGTCTGGCTGCGCGGCGGGCACCGCAGCATCGCCGTGCGTGTCACCGCACATTCCCTGGCTGCTCACCTGTGCCGGGTGCTCGGCATGGCACTGGTTTCGACCAGCGCCAACCGCAGCGGCAAGCGCCCGGCACGCAGTTACAAGGAATGCGTGCGCCTGTTCGGCGACTCGGTTCTCACGCTCCCTGGCCGGATCGGCCGGCGCAAGCGCCCCTCCACCATCCGGGACTTGCTGACCGGGAATGCGGTCAGGGTATAAACCGCAAAAACTCGATTCACCCGCGGTTCAAAAGCGTTCCAGCGTAAAGAAAACGAAAATCGGCGCCACCGTTTCGCACCACTGTCACCATGCTGTAATATTCCCGTCATATTATCGCCGCAGCTCAATCTTTAAGGATACAGGCATGGCTGCAAACATTCTCGTGGTGGAAGACGAACCGGCAATTCAGGAACTACTCTCCTTCAACCTGCAACAGGCGGGACACCATACCCTCAATGCAACGAGTGCGGAACAGGCATTTGGCATGCTGCGCGAAACGCTACCCGACCTGATCCTGCTCGACTGGATGCTGCCCGGCGTCAGCGGAATCGAGTTTGCGCGCCGCCTCAAGGCGGATACCTATACCAAGACCATTCCCATTATCATGCTTACAGCACGGGGCGAGGAACAGGACAAGATCGCGGGTTTCGACACCGGCGCCGATGATTACATCACCAAGCCCTTTTCGCCGCGTGAGCTGATGGCGCGGATCAAGGCGGTGCTGCGCCGCCGGGCGCCGCAAATGACCGATGATCCGGTGGAAACCGGGGGGCTGCGCCTGGACCCCACCAGCCATCGCGTGACCGCGGCCGGCAAGCCGGTGGAACTGGGGCCCACCGAATTCCGCCTGCTGCACTTCCTCATGACCCACACCGAGCGCGTGCATTCACGCAGCCAGTTGCTGGATCAGGTATGGGGCAACCAGGTATTTGTGGAGGACCGCACTGTGGATGTGCATATCCGGCGTCTGCGGCGGGCTCTCGAAGACACCGGCCACGAGCATCTGATTCAGACCGTGCGTGGTTCGGGCTACCGTTTCTCGGAACATGAGTGAGTCTGGACAGATGCTGAATCCGGAGGGTGGCTGAATGTCCGGCCTGTGGGGACGTCTGCTCTGGCCGCCTGTTGCCGCGGCGCTTGTGGCCTTGATCATGTGGCCACTATTCGGGCTGGTGAGCGCGCTGCTGCTGTTCGGCGGAGTCATCTCGCTGTTGTGGCTACGCAATGCCCTGGGCCTCGGCGCCCTGATTCGCTGGTTGCAGGCACCGCCGGGCGCGGAAGTGCCGGAAGCTTCCGGCGTGTGGGATGAGGTATTCAGCGTACTTTACCAGTCGGGCCGCATGCGTTCGACCCATCAGCATGAACTGAGTGCGGTTCTCGAACGCTTCCAGCGTGCGGCAGAAGCCATGCCGGATGGCATTATCATGGTCAATCAAGTGGGCCAGATCGAATGGTGCAACCCGGCTGCGGAAAAGCAGTTTGACATCAGCAACCAGCGCGACCAGGGCCAGCGTCTCGGCTATCTGGTTCGCCAGACACCGTTCACCGAATATCTGGTGGCGAATAATTATGCGGAACCCCTGGTGATGAAATCGGCGCGCAATCCCGATCTCACCCTCTCCATCCAGCTTATTCCCTTTGGCGACCGGCAAAAACTGCTGCTCAGCCGCGATGTGACCCAGCTGGAGCGAGTGGAAACCATGCGGCGTGACTTCATTGCCAATGTGTCGCATGAATTGCGTACGCCACTGACTGTGGTTGGCGGTTTTCTTGAAGGATTTGCCGAGGCCGTGCAGATCAACATGGAGCAGAGCCGCCGCCACTTTCAACTGATGCTGGACCAGACCCGCCGCATGCAGGGGCTGGTGGATGATCTGCTGACCTTGTCACGCCTCGAAAGCAATCAGGAAAAAATCACCGAGGAAATGGTCGATATCAGAAACCTGATCGAGACCTTGTACAAGGAGGCCATCTCCCTGAGTGCCGGGCATCACAGACTCAATCTGGAAATCGATACAGAAGCAAAACTGACCGGAAACGAGCGTGAACTGCGCAGTGCTTTCAGTAATCTTGTCAGCAATGCGGTGCGCTACACCCCGGATGGAGGGGAAATCACCCTGCGCTGGAGCATGAACAGCCAGGAAGCGCGATTCTGCGTGCAGGATAGCGGGATCGGCATCGAACCCCAATTTATCAGCCGCCTCACCGAGCGTTTTTACCGCGTGGATCGCGGGCGTTCACGGGAAACGGGGGGCACCGGCCTGGGGCTGTCGATCGTCAAACACATCCTGACTCGCCACCAGGGGCACCTGGAAGTCGAGAGCATATCCGGCAAGGGGAGCACTTTCTGCGCCTGTTTCCCGGCCGGTCGGGTTGTTGGTCAGTCGGAAGGGGTGAGGGGTGAGGGGTGAGGGGGAAAATCAAAAGCATGCACCGAACCCGGTTTTACGCCTCACCCCTCACCTCTCCCGCCTCACCCAATTAAAGCATCGGTTCGATGGTGAAGGAGACGCGCTCGAAATTGGCGCCTTTTTCCAGCAGCGCGGTGAGTTTCACTGTTTCGGTCATGCTGGTGTAAATCTGCACGCGCTTGCCTGGCTGGTACCAGCCAATGGGCAGCACCAGACTGCCGGGTTCATGAAGTTCAGGCACAGCGGAAAGCTGAAATGCCGGGGAAAAAAGCCCCATGTCGGCTGGGTTCAAGCTTACCTGTCTGGCAGCCATTGGCATGGGTAAACCCGGCAGCACGCGGGTGCCGACGCTCAGGCCGCCCGCATCATTGTCCACAACCAGCCAGCGCACCACGGCCAGACTGAAAGGCGCACTGTCACTGCTGCGCAGCGCAACCAGCTGATTCTGGCTGACGCGTTCGCCCGCGCTGCCGCGCGTGAGGCGGAAACCGGCGTCACTCTGGTCGAGGGCGTCCCAGTTTTCCAGGGTAAATCCCAGGCGTGAAAAGAGCAGTTTCTCGGTGCGCTGGGTGACACGGCCGAACATGCGCATGTCTTCCATGATTTCAGGCGCGACATCGAGGGTTTCTCCCGGCTGCTTGAAAGGCGAGGCATTGCCGAGGAAAAAATATATGGCGGGGAAGGTAAAACACAATTGCACGCTGTTCCCGCTGCTGTTGCGTGGCGAAACGCGTGCCGGCGGCACTTCGCACCAGCGTTTGTAAAGTGCGGCAAGCAGCGTTTCGCAAGCCGGCTGAACGCACTCGTCACCCAGGCCAATTTCAGCCGGGTTGCCGCCACCTTTCAGGAACTTGATACGTTTCCTGATGGACAGGGCGAGCCGTTCGGTATCCACAAAACGCTGCTCGCCTGCTATTTTTCCGCTAAAAATCACTGGGCCGCTCTCTCCGTCCAGATCCACGCTCACCAGGGGCAGTGCCGGGGTCGGAGGCTGATCCTTGACCACGCTGGCGCGGGCAGACCAGCGGTCGAGCCAGCGGTCGAGCTGGAGAATCTGGCGTGATGTCAGCTGCTGCAGGCCGGCCTGTTCCAGTAGCAGCGCCTTGGCGTAAGATGCCTCGCACGAGTTGGTGCCATCTTCGTGGTTCAGGGCGTCCTTGATGCGTTTAGCAGCCACCCCGCATGCTTCGGCATGGCGGTACAAAAGATGCATCTGGCGCCACATGGATGCCGGCACGAGCCGGTAGGCATGGCCGAAACCCAGTATCTGTGAGGTGATGCAACTCATGGCGCGCTGTGTGATCAGGGCGGTAAAAGGAATCACTTCGGTGTCGTTGTTATGCGCTGCTTGCAGGCACTGCAGGTAATTCCTGCAAAAATCGAGCCACAGTGTTTGTATGTTGTTCCAGGCGGCCTGTTCCAGTGAAGAGAAGGGCACGGACCTGTTGTAATATTTTTTACCCAGCTCGCTTGCCAGATAAGCCACCGTCTCACGCAACTGCTCCAGGATCTTCAGGCGTTCAAGGGCCGACAGGGGAAAGTGGCCGAGCAATTCCAGCTGTTGCCGGAGTTCTTCATGAAGCGCCTGGATATTGGTAAGCGGCAGGGTTTTCAGCCATTTTCTGCAAGCACTTGCATCGCTGAATTCCGGATGGGGCGCATTGGCCTGGATGGCCGGGAGGTCGAAATTGAAGTTAATCATGAAGGTTCCTTCAGGTAAGAGCAGTGAGCTGACAGTTCACTGCTCACCGCTTACGGCTTACGGCTTACTGCTCACTGTCAACTGCCTCTTTCACAGCAAGACCCGCTCTATCCCGCCTGTTGAAGCCTTGCCGATGTAATCAGCCTGCCAGTTCTCGCCCAGCAGGTGGCGAGCCAGTTCCACCACGATATAGTCGGCCTCGATGCCTGTGTCATCATTATAGCGGGTCAGGCCTTGCAGGCAAGACGGGCAGGATGTCAGTATTTTCATTTTTGCGTCTGGCGCTGCCGCATGCAGTAGCGCCACATCCTTGTGCAGCTCCTCTTCCTTGCGGAAGCGGAGCTGGGTCGAGATGTCGGCACGTGCCACCGCCAGCGTGCCGGCCTCGCCGCAACAACGATCATTCAATTTGACCTCACTGCCCATCAGTTTGCTTGCCACGGCAATCGGGGAGTGGGTTTTCATCGGCGTATGGCAGGGGTCATGGTAGAGGTAGCGCTGGCCTGCAACGCCTTCCAGCTTGACGCCTTTCTCCATCAGGTACTCGTGGATGTCCAGCAGGCGGCAGCCGGGGAAAATCTTGCCGAACTGGTATTTCAGCAGCTGATCCATGCAGGTGCCGCAGGAGACGATCACGGTCTTGATGTCGAGGTAGTTCAGCGTATTGGCGACGCGATGGAACAGCACCCGGTTGGCGGTGGTGATTTCCTGCCCTTTTTCCTCGTTGCCGGAGGAGGTCTGAGGATAACCACAGCACAGGTAGCCCGGCGGCAAAACCGTCACGGCGCCGATCTCGAACAACATGGCCTGGGTGGCGAGGCCTACCTGGCTGAACAGGCGTTCCGAACCGCAGCCGGGGAAGTAGAACACGGCATCGGAATCCTCCGACAGCCTGGCGGGATTGCGGATGACTGGCACCATGCTGGCGTCTTCCAGCCCCAGCAGGGCGCGAGAGGTTTTTTTGGGCAGCCCGCCCGGCATCGGCTTGTTGATGAAGTGGATGACCTGGGCCGTGAGGGGGGGCTTGCCGAGCGTGGCTGGCGGATGCTGGGTCTGTGATTTGATCAGGCCAAAATGTTTGCCCACGGCATAACCCAGACGCTGCGCCTGGTAGCCCCAGGCTATCATGACTTTGCGAATGGCCTTGATGGTGGCCGGATCCGTGGCATTGAGGAAAAGCATCGAGGCAAAGGTGCCAGGATTGAATTTTTTCTTGTGCTGCATCCGCAGGAAGTTACGCATGGCGATGGAGACATCGCCGAAGTCGATGTCCACCGGACAGGGATTGAGGCACTTGTGGCAGACCGTGCAGTGGTCGGCGACATCGTTGAATTCGTCGAAATGCTGTAGTGAAATGCCCCGCCGGGTCTGTTCCTCATAGAGAAAAGCCTCGATCAGCAGCGAAGTGGCGAGGATCTTGTTGCGCGGGCTATACAAGAGGTTGGCACGTGGCACGTGGGTGCTGCAAACCGGTTTGCACTTGCCGCAGCGCAGGCAGTCCTTGATCGAATCGGCAATTTCGCCGATGGCGCTCTGTTCCATGATCAGCGACTCGGTCTCCAGCAGGCTGAAGCTGGGAGTGTAAGCATTGCGCAGGTCGGCGCCGGACAGAAGCTTGCCGCGGTTGAAGTGACCGTGCGGATCCACCTGTTGCTTGTAACTGGCGAATTTCTCGATCGTCGCGGCTTCGAGAAATTCCATTTTTGTCAGCCCGATGCCGTGTTCGCCAGAAATCACGCCGCCCAGTGATTGCGCCAGGCGCATGATGCGGGCCACCGCCTGGTTGGCGGCCTTGAGCATGTCATAGTTGTCGGAGTTGACTGGAATGTTGGTGTGTACGTTGCCATCGCCGGCGTGCATGTGCAGTGCCACGAACACCCGGCTTTTCAGGATCTGGCCATGAATGATGTCGCACTGTTCGAGAACCGGCTGGTATTCACGCCCGGTGAAAATGGTCTGCAATTCACGCCGGATCTCGCGCTTCCAGGAAACGCGCAGGGTATGGTCCTGCAGCAGTTCGAACACGGTGCGATGCTTGTATTCGGTTTCCGGCGGCTGGAATTTGAAACCCTCGATCGGCGCATCGAGATTGTTCAGCATTTCCTGCCAGCGTTTGCGCACTTCCTCCAGCATGTTGAGTGCACGCAAGCGCCGGTCTTCGGTCAGTTCCGGATCGGCGATGGTGTCCTCGTCCTGGAACAGCGGCAGATGACCCTTGAGAAAATGTTGCAACGCTTCGGCCAGTTGCAGCTTGTTGTGGGTGGAAAGCTCGATATTGATGCGTTCGATGCCATCGCAGTAATCGCCCATGCGCGGCAGGGGGATCACCACATCCTCGTTGATCTTGAAGGCATTGGTATGGGCAGCGATGGCGGCCGTGCGGGCGCGGTCGAGCCAGAATTTCTTGCGCGCGGCCGGGCTTACGGCAATGAAGCCCTCGCCGTTGCGGCCGTTGGCCAGCCTGACGATTTCCGACGCGGCCGCGCCGCAGGCGGCCTCGTCATCCGAGACGATGTCGGCCAGCAGCACCATTTTGGGACGTTTGGCACGGTTTGCCTTGGTGGCGTAGCCGACCGCCTTGAGGTAGCGTTCGTCGAGGTGCTCCAGCCCCGCCAGCAAGGCCTTGGGATGGGCGTCGATGTAATTCTTGATTTCCACGATGGCGGGCACCGCATCGCGTACCTGGCAGAAAAATTCCATGCACACGGTGCGGGTGTGTGCCGGCATGCGATGCAGGATGAATCTGGCCGAGGTGATGATGCCGTCGCAGCCTTCCTTCTGGATGCCCGGCAGGCCGCACAGGAATTTGTCGGTGACATCCTTGCCCAGCCCTGCCTTGCGGAAGCATTGCCCGGAGACGCAAAGGATTTCCGGCTCACCCAGCAGGGTTTTGCCATCGGGTGCGAAGCGGCTGATGCGGAAGCGGACCGATTCGGCATCGTGGATCTTGCCCAGGTTATGGTCGAGGCGTTCCACTTCCAGCCAGTTGGCATCGGGCGTCACCATGCGCCACCAGGCCAGGTTGTCGAGCGCCGTGCCCCACAGCACGGCCTTCTTGCCGCCCGCGTTCATGGCTACGTTGCCGCCGATGCACGAGGCGTCGGCCGAAGTCGGGTCCACCGCGAATACCTGCCCCGCCGCTTCCGCCGCTTCCATGACGCGCCGTGTCACCACGCCGGCGCCGCACAGGATGGTGGTGACCGGATCGGCCACGCCGGGCAGCGGGGCCAGCTCCACCGGGCCCAGCGCGTCCAGTTTCTCGGTGTTGATCACCGCAGTCAGAGGGTCGAGCGGAATGGCGCCGCCGGTGTAGCCGGTGCCGCCGCCGCGCGGAATCAGGGTCAGGCCGCAGGCAATGCAGGCCTCCACCAGCGGCGCGATCTCGCGCTCGGTATCGGGGTTGATCACCACGAAGGGGTATTCCACGCGCCAGTCGGTGGCATCGGTGACGTGAGAAACGCGCGCCAGGCCATCGAACTGGATGTTGTCGCGGCGGGTGTGGGGCAGGAGCCTGGCCAGCACCTTCTTGCGCAGCTTGCGGGTACGCTCGAAGCCGAGCTCGAATTCGTTGACCGCGCGGTGCGCCGCTTGCAGCAACTGCAATACCTTGACGTTGTCCTGACGGCGTTCTTCAATGGCTTTCAGACGGTGGCGCAATGCGCCGACCAGCGCTGTCTGGCGCTTCTTGTTGGCGAGCAGGTCGTCCTGCAGGTAAGGGTTGCGGTTGACCACCCACAGGTCGCCCAGCACTTCGAACAGCATACGTGCCGAACGGCCGGTCTTGCGTTTTGCGCGCAGGGCTTCCAGCACCTGCCACATGTCTTCTCCGAGAAAGCGAATGACGATTTCGCGGTCGGAAAAAGAAGTGTAGTTGTAGGGGATTTCGCGCAGGCGGGCGGTCATGGGATTTTGGAGCATGGCAAAAAATCAATTTTAACCCAAGCAGCAGCGGATGAGGCGGCCTATTTGCCTATGTTGCCAGCAGGGTTACCACCCCATAACGCGCGCCCTTGCCCAGCAGCATGAACAGGGCAGCGTGCCAGGGATTGATGCGCAGCCAGCCGGCGGCCACGCACAGGGCATCGCCAATCAATGGCGCCCAGGCCAGCAGCAATACCGGGCTGCCATGACGCCGCAGCCAGGCAACGCTGCGATGATGCTGGTCTCGCGGAAACAGCCGCCCCAGCAGGTATGAGGTCATGGCGCCGAGCGTATTGCCAATGGTGGCAGTCAACAAGGCCGGCCAGAGCAACTGCGGGTGCAGTTTGAGCAGTGCGAACAGAACGGCTTCGGAGCCCCCCGGCAAAACCGTGGCGCCGAGGAAGCTGGACAGGAAGAGCGTCCACAGGCCGGCCTCATCTCCCAGCAGGCGGGCAATAAATTGTTCCATGCGCGGCCGTTCAGGTCTGAATCAGCTTGCGATGGGTCTGAATACTCATCAGCGCCCCCATGCCGAACAGCAGCGTGACAATGGAAGTTCCGCCAAAACTCACCAGTGGCAGCGGCACGCCGACCACCGGCAGAATCCCGCTCACCATGCCGACATTGACGAAAGCGTAGGTGAAGAAAGTGAGCACGATGCTGCCGGCAAAAAGGCGGCCGAACAGGGTTGGGGCATTGGCGGCGATCACCATGCCGCGCCCGATAATGAGCAGATAGATCACGAGCAGGGCGAGGTTGCCGATCAGGCCGAATTCTTCCCCGAGAACCGCGAGGATGAAGTCGGTGTGCCTTTCCGGAAGGAATTCCAGATGGGTCTGGGTGCCGTGCAGCCAGCCTTTGCCCGGAAGCCCGCCGGAGCCCATGGCGATGGTGGATTGAATGATGTGGTAACCGGCGCCAAGCGGGTCCTGGGCGGGGTCGAGCAGGGTCAGCACGCGCTGGCGCTGGTAATCGTGCAACATGGACCATAGCAGCGGCATGCTGGCCAGGCCGGTGATGGCCAGGCCGATCATGACGCGCCAGGAAAGGCCGCCGAGGAACAGCACGTAAAAACCGGCGGCACTCACCAGCAGCGCCGTGCCGAGGTCGGGCTGCTTGGCGATGAAGGCCACCGGGATCAGCAGCAGGATGGCGGCAACGATGAAATCCTTGAAACGCAGCGAGGCGGCGTGACGGTCAAAATACCAGGCCAGCATCAACGGCACCGCGATTTTCATGATTTCCGACGGCTGGATGCGCGTCACCCCGATGTGCAGCCAGCGCCGCGCGCCGTGGCTGATGTCGCCAAACAGCGCCACGCCGAGCAGGAGCAACAGGCCGGCGGCATAGACTGGCCAGCCGAGCCGGGCCAGGTGCTGCGGCGGAATGTTGGCCACCACCCACATGACGCACAGCGCCACCGCGAAATTGACCAGCTGGCTGTTGACGCGTTGCCAGTCCTCTCCCGTCGCGCTGTACAGCACGACCAGGCCGAGCAGGACAAGCAGCCCGAGGGCCAGCAGCAAATAGGTATCAAGATGTGCGACCAGGCGGTTCAGGATGCGTCTAATCATGCTCAGCTCCCGGTTCGGCGGTATCCGTGACAGTTTCATCCTTGGGCAGCTTGCCGAGCAGGTAGTAATCCATCACCTTGCGTGCGATGGGCGCGGCTATGCTGCCGCCGTGGCCGCCGTTTTCCACCAGGATGGCGAGGGCGATGCGGGGGTTGTCGGCGGGTGCGAAAGCGATGAACAGCGCATGGTCGCGGTGGCGTTCGGAGACCTGGCTTTCCACGTATTTTTGCCCCTGTTTCATGCCGACCACCTGGGCAGTTCCGGTCTTGCCGGCAATCATGTATTCCGCACCCGCGCTGGCCTGTGCGGCCGTGCCGCCAGGGCGGGTGACATCCACCATGGCTGCGATCACGCGATCCAGATTTTCTTTCCTGAGCGGCATTGAATCCGTTGTTTCCGGCGCCAGGATGGTGGTCTGACCGGTTTTGCTGTCCAGGATGCTTCTCACCATGTGCGGGCGCATCAGCTGGCCGTTGTTTGCCAGGGCGGCGGTGGCGACCGCCAGTTGCAGCGGCGTGGACAGGTTGTAGCCCTGGCCAATGCCGACGCTGACCGTATCTCCGGTGTACCATTTTTGCTTGAAACGCTTCATTTTCCAGGCCTGGGATGGCAGAACACCGACTTGTTCGCCTTCAATATCGATGCCGGTTTTCCTGCCGAAACCGAAATGGCTCATGAAGCTGGTGATGTTGTCGATGCCCATATCCACTGCCAGGCCGTAGTAGTAGGTATCGCACGAAATAACAATGGATTTGTGCAGGTCCACCGTACCGTGGCCACCGGGTTTCCAGTCGCGGTAATGGTGGCTGCTGCCGGGCAGCATGTAATAGCCGGGGTCGGAGATGGTGTAGGAAGGGCTGCGCTTGTTGAGTTCCAGTGCCGCCAGGGCCATGAATGGCTTGAATGTCGAGCCGGGCGGATATTGGCCGCGCAGGGCGCGATTGTTGAGGGGCTTGTCGAGCGAATTATTGTAGGCTTCCCAGTTGGCGGTATCGATGCCGTCAACGAACAAATTAGGGTCGAAGCCGGGCTGGCTGACAAAGGCCAGGATTTCGCCGCTTTTCGGCTCGATTGCCACCAGCGCGCCACGGTATTTGCCGAAGGCCTTGATGGCCAGCGCCTGCAATTTGCTGTCAATGGATAGATAGAGCGTATTGCCGGAAATGGGCGGGGTGCGTGCCAGTGTCCGCACGGCACGGCCACCGGCATCGGTCTCGACCTGTTCGAAGCCGGTGGTGCCATGCAGATGCTTTTCGTAACTCTGCTCCAGGCCCTGCTTGCCAATGTGGTCGGTGCCACGGTAATTGGCAAGGAGGTCGTTTTCTTCCAGCTTTTCCATATCCCGGTCGCTGATGCGGCCAATATGGCCGACCACGTGTGAGAACAGATCCAGGTGGGGGTAGTGGCGGAACAGGCGGGCCTTGATTTCCACGCCGGGAAAGCGATAACGGTTGACTGCGAATTTTGCCACTTCCACTTCGCTCAGACGCGAGCGGATGGGCAGGCTCTCGAAGTTTTTGCTTTCTTCCAGCAGCTTTTTGAAGCGCCGCCGGTCGCGTGGCGTGATTTCGAGAATGCCTGCCAGTTCATTGATGGTTTTTTCCAGGCCATCCACCTTGCTTGGCGTGATCTCAAGGGTATAGGCAGAGTAATTATGCGCCAGCGGGACGCCATTCCGATCGAGAATCAGCCCACGGTTGGGGACGATCGGGACGATGGAAATGCGGTTGTTCTCCGCCAGGGTGTGAAAGTGCTCGTGCTGCATCACCTGCAGGTAAAACAATCGCGTCGCCAGCAGGGTGAAGGCAAGCAGCACGAAGCCCGCGGCCAGGGCCAGCCGCACCCGGAAGCGGTAAAGCTCGCGCTGGTTATCCCTGAGTTCCGTACCGGATTTCATGCCAAACAACATGGGCGATCAGGGCTCGATAATCATTGACAAGCCCTTACTTTTCGCTGCCGCGCGAGCTGGTATAGGTCACATCGGGCAGGTGTCTGTGCTTCATCGCCAGATGGATCAACAGGCTGACTAGGGGCCAGAGCAGCGCACCCGTGATGCTGGCGAGAAAATACCCCCAGCCGATAAAGGCCGCGCCGGAGAGCAGATGCGTCAACAGGACCAGCACCTGGCTGACCAGCAATAACAGAAAGACATGCAATGCCTGCGGCCACAGGTTGAAAGCCTGGATGCGCCGGTGCAGGGCGAGGGTGAGAAAGATGGCAAGGGTATAGGCCAACGCATACTGGCCTAGCAACGCGCCATCGGCGACGTCCATCACCAGGCCGAGCCCCCAGGCTGCGGC
The DNA here is from genome assembly GCA_041651995.1 of Sulfuricella sp. Classification (NCBI taxonomy): domain Bacteria; kingdom Pseudomonadati; phylum Pseudomonadota; class Betaproteobacteria; order Nitrosomonadales; family Sulfuricellaceae; genus Sulfuricella; species Sulfuricella sp. The sequence continues at coordinate 708,830 of JBAZID010000001.1, forward strand.
CATGCCAATGCGCAGCGGCTGATGCACGGCCCAGTAGAGCAGCAACAGGAGCACAAAATCCGGGCGCAGCAACAGGGCAATCCCCTGCCATGGCAAAATATCCAGCATCAGCGCGGCAAACAGCGTCATGGCAATGAACTGGCCACTGGGCGGACGTGCCAGGGTGGGCGCACCGGTCATGTTATTTTGCCTCCTTGCCGTTTTTTTCTGCTTCGGGCGCAGTGGCCGGCGGCAATTCGCCCGCGGAAATGATCAGCAGGCTGCGGTAGCGGTCCATGCCGGCGCTCGGCGTGCAGGTGATTTTGGCGAAGGGGTAACCCGCATTGCGCTCGATCTGGCTCACCACCGCGACCGGCACGCCGCGCGGATAGGTGCCGTCAATTCCGGAAGTGACGAGCTGGTCACCATTCTGGATGTCCATGTTGACCGGCATGAAGGCCAGTTCCAGCGCGTTGTCCTGGCCATGACCAAAGGCGATGGCTCGCACCCCGTTGCGCACCACTTCCACCGGAACGGCCTGGCCCTTGTCGGTGACCAGGGTGATTTCGCTGCTCAGCATCTGGACGCGGGTAACCTGGCCGACCAGCCCCCTGGCGTCGATCACCGCCTGGCCAGCCTGAACCCCGGCAGAGCTGCCCTTGTCGGTAATGATTCTGCGGCTGAACGGGTCGCGCCCGGCACTCATCACCTCAGCCGTGGTGGCTCGATGGGTCAGGCTCTCGCGGGTCGAAAGCAGGCTGCGCAGGTGGGCGTTTTCGGCCAGCAACGACTGGTTGCGCTGCAATTGCATGGCATTGACAAGTTGCTGCTGCCGCAGGCGGGTGTTTTCGTCCGCCAGCTGGCTTTGCGTGACGAAAAACTCGCTGGCGCGGCGCGACAGGGTAAGCGGGCTGTTGGCGATCTGCTGTAGCGGATGAAGCGCCAGGCCAACCCCCTGGCGCAACAGGGCCAACTGGTTGAAATATGCGTCGGTAGCCATCAGAAGAATGGCAAGCAGGCCGAAAAATGCCAGCCTTACGACAGGGCTGGGGCCACGCTTGAAAAAGGGTTGGTGATCCATGGCGAAAAGCTGTCAGCAGTCAGTAAGTAGGTTGGGTTAGCGGCGGCCAGCCGCGTAACCCGACATCTGCCCTTCCCGGGTTGCGCTGCGCTTAACCCAGGCTACCAACTCAATCATTCGTGAACACGGTGCCGAGCTTGTCCATTTCTTCCAGCGCACGTCCGGATCCGCGCACCACGCAGGTCAGCGGGTCTTCTGCAACCACCACCGGCAAGCCGGTTTCTTCCATCAGCAGACGGTCGAGGTCACGCAGCAGCGCGCCGCCGCCGGTCAGTACCATGCCCTTGTCGGCAATATCCGCGCCCAGCTCGGGGGGGGTCTGCTCCAGCGCCTGCTTGACTGCGCTGACGATCTGATTGAGCGGGTCGGTCAGCGCTTCAAGCACTTCATTGCTGGAAATGGTGAAGCTGCGCGGAATGCCTTCCGCCAGATTGCGGCCCTTGACTTCCATCTCACGCACTTCCGATGCCGGGAAGGCGGAGCCAATCTGTTTCTTGATCATCTCGGCGGTGGCATCGCCGATCAGCATGCCGTAGTTGCGGCGGATGTAGTTGATGATGGATTCGTCGAACTTGTCGCCGCCGACGCGCACGGAGGATGCGTAAACCACGCCGCCGAGGGAAATGACGCCCACTTCGGTGGTGCCGCCGCCGATGTCCACCACCATGGAGCCGGTGGCTTCGGCCACGGGCAGGTCGGCGCCGATTGCGGCAGCCATCGGTTCCTCGATCAGGTACACCTGGCGTGCGCCGGCGCCGATTGCGGATTCGCGGATGGCGCGGCGTTCAACCTGGGTCGAGCCGCAGGGCACGCAGATGATGATGCGCGGGCTGGGCGAGAGCATGCGCGAATCATGGATTTTCTTGATGAAGTACTTCAGCATCTGTTCGGTGATGGTGAAGTCCGCAATCACGCCATCCTTCATCGGGCGAATGGCGGTAATGGAGCCGGGGGTGCGACCGATCATCAGCTTGGCTTCGGCGCCAACGGCCTGGATGGTTTTTTTGCCGCTCGGGCCGCCTTCCTGGCGGATGGCGACTACGGAAGGTTCGTCCAGCACGATGCCTTTGCCGCGTACGTAAATCAGGGTGTTGGCAGTACCCAGGTCAATTGCCAGATCAGTGGAAAAATAGCCGCGTAGGAATCCAAACATAACAATGTGTCTCGTGTCTCGGGAGGTCTTTAGAGGTGCTTCGGTAAAATGAATTATGATAACCTATTAAGTTGGTTAAATTAAGTTTCACCGGAGTGAATTTTATGTCATTGACGCTGGACGATGTAAAACGCATTGCTCACCTGGCCCGAATCGAGGTCAGCGAGGGCGAGGCGCAGGCATATCTTGCACAGCTTGCCAGTATTTTTGGGCTGGTGGAGGAAATGCAGGCAGTGGATACCCGCGGCATCGAGCCCATGGCCCATGCCCAGGACGTGGTGCTGCGCCTGCGCGAGGATGTGGTGAGCGAAGCCAATCGCCGTGATGCCTACCAGGCGGTCGCGCCACAGGTGGAAGCGGGGCTGTATCTGGTTCCCAAGGTTATTGAATAATTCGTGAGGAGTTAGGGGTGAGGGGTGAGGCGTGGAAGAGGGACCGATGTCCCCTCACCCCTCACCCCTCACCCCTCACCAGCAAAATGTTGAATACAAGTCTTAAAGAACTCTCCGGCCTGCTGGCCGATAAAAAGATCTCCAGTGTCGAGCTGACGCAAACCTTCCTGAAGCGCATCGATGAGCTGAATCCCGCGCTCAATGCCTTCATTACCGTGGATGCGGATAAAAGCCTGGCCCAGGCGCGCGCCGCGGATGAGCGCATCGCGGCGGGCAAGGCTGATTTGTTGACCGGCATCCCGTTTGCGCAGAAGGATATTTTCTGCGCCCGGGACTGGCTTTCCACCTGCGGCTCGAAAATGCTGGCCAATTTTTCCGCGCCTTACGACGCCCATGTGATCGAGCAGTTCAATCGCGCCGGCGCGGTGAACCTGGGCAAGACCAACATGGACGAATTTGCCATGGGTTCGAGCAACGAAACATCCTTCTTCGGCAAGGTGAAAAATCCGTGGGACGCGAGCCGGGTGCCCGGCGGCAGTTCCGGCGGCTCCGCGGCGGCGGTGGCGGCGCGCCTGTGCCCGGCGGCGACCGGCACCGACACCGGCGGTTCCATCCGCCAGCCCGCGGCGCTGAACGGCATCACCGGCCTCAAGCCGACCTATGGCACGGTGTCGCGCTACGGCATGATCGCCTTCGCCTCCTCGCTCGACCAGGCCGGCCCCATGGCCCGGAGCGCCGAGGACTGCGCCCTGATGATGAATGTCATGGCCGGCTTCGATAGCCGCGATTCCACCAGCCTGGAACGGGAAAAGGAAGACTACACCCGCGATCTGACGCAACCCCTCAAGGGCCTGAGAATCGGCCTGCCCAAGGAATATTTCGCCGAGGGCCTGGCTGCGGACGTGGCCAGGGCGGTGGAAGCGGCGCTGGACGAATACCGCAAGCTGGGTGCCGAAACGGTCGAAATCAGCCTGCCCAATACCCGTCTTTCCATTCCGGTGTATTACGTGCTGGCCCCGGCCGAGGCTTCCTCCAACCTGGCGCGCTACGACGGCGTGCGTTACGGCTACCGTGCGCCGGACTACGGCGACCTCACCGACATGTACCAGAAAAGCCGCGCCCAGGGCTTCGGCGCCGAGGTCAAGCGGCGCATCATGATCGGCACCTATGTGCTTTCCGCCGGTTATTACGATGCCTATTACATCCAGGCGCAGAAACTGCGCCGCCTGATCGCGCAGGATTTCGAGGCGGCCTTCCGGCAGTGCGACGTGATCATGGGGCCGACCGCGCCGACCACCGCATTCAAGCTGGGCGAAAAGAGCGACGACCCGGTTTCCATGTATTTGTCGGATATATACACCATCGCCGTGAACCTGGCCGGCCTGCCCGGCATGTCCGTCCCCTGCGGCTTCGGAGACGGCGGCCTGCCGGTGGGCTTGCAGATTGTGGGCAATTATTTTGCCGAGGCGAAAATGCTGAATGTGGCGCATCAGTATCAGTTGGCGACGGACTGGCACAAGCGGCTGCCGCCGCTTGGTGAGGGGTTAGGGGAGAGGGGTTAGGCGTATGACTATCCGGTTTTTCCTCCTCACCCCTCACTCCTTACCCCTAACGAGGTTTTAATCATGCAATGGGAAGTCGTAATCGGGCTGGAAACGCATGCCCAGTTGAATACCGTCACCAAGATTTTTTCCGGCGCGGCCACCGCCTATGGCGCCGAGCCCAATACCCAGGCGTGTGCCGTGGATCTGGCGCTGCCGGGGGTGTTGCCGGTATTCAATCGTGTGGCAGCGGAAAAAGCGGTCAAATTTGGCCTGGCCGTCGGCGCGCGCATCAACCGCAAGTCGGTTTTTGAGCGCAAGAATTATTTCTACCCGGATCTGCCCAAGGGCTACCAGACCACCCAGCTCGAACTGCCCATTGTGGCCGAAGGCGGGACACTGCGCATCCAGGTAGGCGATTACGAAAAAGACATCCGCATTACCCGCGCCCACATGGAGGAAGACGCCGGCAAGTCGCTGCACGAGGATTTCCACGGCATGACCGGCATCGACCTCAACCGTGCCGGTACGCCGCTGATCGAGATCGTCACCGAGCCCGACATGCGCAGCAGCGCGGAAGCGGTGGCCTACGCCAAGACGCTGCATTCCCTGGTGCGCTGGATCGGCATCTGCGACGGCAACATGCAGGAAGGCTCGTTCCGCTGCGACGCCAACGTCTCGGTGCGCCTCAAGGGCACGGAGACGCTGGGCACGCGCTGCGAAATCAAGAACCTCAACTCCTTCAAGTTCCTGGAAAAGGCCATCGATTACGAAGTCCGGCGCCAGATCGAGCTGATCGAGGACGGCGGCCGGGTGGTGCAGGAAACCCGCCTCTACGACCCGGACCGCGACGAGACCCGCTCCATGCGCTCCAAGGAAGAGGCCAACGACTATCGCTATTTCCCCGATCCCGATCTGCTGCCGCTGGTGATCAGCGATGCCTATATCGAAGATGTGCGCGGCATCCTGCCGGAGCTGCCGCAGGCCAAACGCGAACGCTTCATGAGCGAATACAGCCTGCCCACCTATGATGCCGGAGTGATGACCTCATCACGCGAACTGGCCGACTACTTCGAGGCGACAGCCAAAGCCTTTGGGGGCGAATCCAAGCTGGCGGCCAACTGGATCATGGGCGACCTTTCCGCCGCACTCAACAAGGAAGGCAAGGATATCGACGCCAGCCCCATTTCAAGCAACCAGCTGGCCGGTCTGCTGCAGCGCATCCAGGACAGCACCATTTCCGGGAAAATCGCCAAGGAAGTGTTTGCCGCGATGTGGAACGGCGAGGGCGAGGCGGATGCCGTCATCGAGGCCAAAGGGCTGAAACAGGTTTCCGACAGCGGCGCGATCGAGAAGATCATCGACGAGATCATCCATGCCAATCCGGGCCAGGTGGCCGAGTACCGCTCGGGCAAGGACAAGCTGTTCGGCTTTTTCGTCGGCCAGGCGATGAAGGCCAGCAAGGGCAAGGCCAATCCGGCGCAGCTGAATGAGCTACTGAAGCAGAAACTGGCCGGCTGAATTCGAGTTCCGGAATAATCCTATAAAAAGCGGTTAACCACGGAGTTCACGGAGAACACGGAGTAAAAACCATGGATTGCATGATGTTTGGCATTCACCCGTCGGGTGAGACCCATAAATGACCGCAAACTGCCTTTGCGAGTTGGGCGACAAGTCGCCCATCCCTGCCTACCCCGCTTCTCCGTGTTCTCCGTGCCCTCCGTGGTTATCGAACTGAGGTTTCCAGGATAAAAAAGGGGGCCAGTGGCCCCCTTTCCGTTTCGCGCCGCCCTATTTGACGGTACTGGCTGGCGCCTGTGTTTGCGATGCCGCGGGCGGCAGCCCTCTCAGTTCGCGAAAGCGTTTTTTGTCATCCTCGAAGCGCTTATTGATGACTTCAAGCTCCTGCCGGGATTTGGCCATGCTGTCCTGAAGTTTCTTGACTTCCCTTTCTGCCGCGTCAATTTCCGCCTTCAGGTCGGCGGGGATGGACTTTTTGCTTTTCACATAGCTGTCGTTTTGCTTGCGCAGCCCTTCCTGGCGGCCCTGCACTGACTTGATGCGCAGCTGGGTGCCGTCAATCTGCGCCTGGGTGGCGACAAGATTACGGTCGCGCGCCAGATCGATTTCCTTTTCGTTGGAATAGCTGAGCAGCAGCGCCTGGTCACGACGCTTCTGCTCGATGGATTTTTGCCCCTCATCCTGCTTCTTCGCGGCCTCGTCAGCCTGGGCCTGTCTTTCTTCATCCGTCAGATAGGTCGTTTTCTTTCTTTCCATGCCCCTGGACGAGATCTCGCTCGAAGAGCGGCATTTGGCTTCAACTTCGGGGGGGATGGAGTCACCATAGTAGGTGCGGCCCTTGTCGTCCACGCATTTTTTCATGGGCGCGGCTTGTGCCGCGCTGGCGCTGAGCGCCGCGGCGATGAGAATGATCAAAGTCTTCACTTGGGTTTCCTTATTTCACGCCATATTGATTGCGGTATGCAGCCACCGCGCCCTGATGCTGCGCCATCTCGGGATGGTGTTGCAAATAGCCGGTCAGGCTGTCGAGATCGGCAATACTGATAACGGGTATGTCATAGCTTTGGCTGACTTCCTGCACCGCGGAAAGTGTTCCCGTGCCGCGCTCCATGCGATCCAGCGCGATGGCCACGCCGCAGGGACGGGCGCCGTGAGCGCGGATCAGGTCCACCGACTCGCGCACCGAGATGCCGGCGGAAATCACATCATCGACGATCAGCACGCGGCCCTGCAAGGGGGCGCCGATCAGCGTGCCGCCCTCGCCGTGGTCCTTGGCTTCCTTGCGGTTGAAGCAGTAGGGCACGTTGCGCCCCTGTCCGGCCAGGGCGATGGCCACTGCCGCCGCCAGGGGAATGCCCTTGTAGGCCGGGCCGAACAGCATGTCGAAATCCAGCCCGGCAGCGAGAATCGCTTTGGCGTAAAATTGCCCGAGTTTCTGCAGGGCCACGCCATCGTTGAACAGCCCGGCATTGAAGAAATAGGGGGAAAGCCGCCCTGCCTTGGTCTTGAATTCGCCGAAGCACAGCACCTTGCGCTGAATGGCGAAGTCGATGAAATCCTGTCTGAAATCGGTCATGGCTTAATCAAAGTAAAGGGTTAATCTTGCGCATTATATCTGCAAATCTTAATGGCATTCGCTCCGCCAGCAGCAAGGGGTTTTTCGACTGGATGGCAAAGCAGGACGCGGATGTGGTCTGCGTCCAGGAACTCAAGGCCCAGGCCGCCGACATGAAGCCGGAAATGCTGAATCCCGAGGGCTTCAACGGCTGTTTCCACTATGCCGAAAAGAAGGGCTACAGCGGCGTCGGCATCTATTCGAGAAGCAGGCCGGACAGGGTAATCGAAGGCCTCGGCATCGCCGGCATCGACGCCGAGGGGCGCTACCTGCAGGCGGATTTCGGCAATCTGTCGGTGATCTCGCTCTACCTCCCCTCCGGCTCCAGCTCCGAGGAACGCCAGCAGGTGAAATTCTATTTTCTCGACAGCTTCCTGCCGCATTTGCGCGAGCTCAAGGCGAGCGGGCGCGGGATCATTCTGTGCGGCGACTGGAACATCGCGCACCAGGAAATCGACCTCAAGAACTGGAAAGGCAACCAGAAAAACAGCGGTTTCCTGCCCGAGGAACGGGCCTGGCTCACTCACGTATTCGATCAGGTGGGCTGGGTGGACGTGTACCGCCGCCTGCACCCCGAGGCCACCGGGGAAGCCTACACCTGGTGGTCGAATCGCGGCCAGGCCTGGGCCAAGAACGTGGGCTGGCGCATCGACTACCAGATCGCCACGCCGGGCGTGGCTGAAAAGGCAACGCGGGCGGCGGTCTACAAGGAGCAGCGTTTTTCCGACCACGCGCCGCTGGTGATTGATTACGACGGGACGCTGTGACCTTCCTCATTCCACGGCGCGACTTTTACCAGTAACAGCATCCCCGGCAGTGCCAGCAACGTGCAGAGCAGAAAAAAACTGGCCCAGCCGAGTTGCTCCACCAGATAGCCGGTCGCCGAATTGAACACCGTGCGCGGGACGGCTGCCAGGCTGGTAAACAGGGCGAACTGGGTGGCGGTGTAGAGCGGGTGGGTGGCGCGCGCGATGAAGGCGACGAAGGCCGTCGTGCCCAGTCCCACGCCCAGTGCCTCGAAGCCGATCACGCCCGCCAGCAATACCAGATCGTGGCCATTCCGCGCCAGCAGGGCGAAACCCAGGATGGACACCGCCTGCACCACGCCGAACAGCCACAGCGCGCGGTTGATGCCGAGTTTGATCATCCATATCCCGCCCAGCAGGCCGCCGATGATGGCGGGCCACAACCCGGCATGCTTGGCGACCAGGCCGATTTCCGTCTTGCTGAAGCCCATGTCGAGGTAAAACGGCGTCGCCAGCGCGGTGGCCATGCTGTCACCGAGCTTGTAGAAGAAAATAAATGCGAGGATCAGCAGCGCCTGCCGCCAGCCCGAGCGGGTGATGAATTCGTGGAATGGCTCCACCACCGCTTCCCTCAACGTGCGTGGCGCGCCCTTGATGCGTTCGGGTTCGCTTACCAGCAAGGTCATGGCGATACCGGGCAGCATGAACAGGGCGGTGATCAGGAATACGCTGTTCCACGGCAGGTGGTCGGCCAGAATCAGCGACAGGGAGCCGGGGATCAGGCTGGCGATGCGGTAGGCATTGACGTGGATGGCGTTGCCCAGGCCCAGTTCGGCGTCGAGCAGAATTTCGCGCCGGTAGGCATCCAGCACCACGTCCTGCGAGGCGGAGAAAAACGCCACGGCAGCAGCCAGATAAGCGATAGCCCAGATATCGAGCGTGGGATTGAACCAGCCGAATGCCGGCAGCGAAAAGAGCAGCGCCGCCTGAGTCAGCAGGATCCAGCCGCGCCGCCGCCCCAGCACCGGCCAGGCGAAACGGTCCATGAGCGGCGACCAGATGAATTTCCAGGTGAAAGGCAGCTGGATCAGGGCAAACAGGCCGATGGCCTTGAGATCGACGCCTTCTGAACGCAGCCAGGCGGGCAGCAGGCTGATCAGGATATACAGCGGCAGGCCGGAGCTGAAGCCGGTGAAAATGCAGATCAGCATGCGGCGGTTGAGTATGGCTTCGCGAAACATTTTTTCCTAAAAACCTCAGTTCGATAACCACGGAGGGCACGGAGAACACGGAGAAAGGCAGTTTGCGGTCATTTATGGGCCTCACCCGACGGGCGAATGCCAAACATCATGCAATCTATGGTTTTTGCTCCGTGTTCTCCGTGAACTCCGTGGTTAACGGCTTTTCAGCCTGGCAAGTTCGCCACCTTACCGGAAACAGGGCGCTGTGTCACAATGCCCGCCATGTCGGAACAAAGCCTTTTTGCGCTATTTCTCGTCGGCTTGCTGGGCGGCACGCATTGCGTCGGCATGTGCGGCGGCATCGTCGCCGCCATTTCCATGCAGCTGCCGGGACAGGGCACGCGCTTCAGTTACCATTTCGCCTACAACGCCGGACGCATCCTCAGCTATGCCGTTGCGGGCGGCTTGGCCGGTGCAGTGGGGGCGAGCACCTTGCTGCTGGAAGGAATGTGGCCGGTGCAGCAGGTCTTGTATGGGTTGGCGAACCTCATGCTGGTTGCGCTGGGGCTCTATCTGGCGGGGCTGTGGCAGGCGGTGACGCAGATCGAGCGCCTTGGCGGGCTGTTGTGGCGGCGCATCCAGCCCTTGTCGAAATCCCTGCTGCCGGTGCGCAACCCGGCGCAGGCTTTCCTGCTCGGGACGCTGTGGGGCTGGCTGCCGTGCGGCCTGGTCTACAGCGTGCTGATCACTGCGCTGGCGAGCGGAAATGCCATTTCAGGCGCGGCCAGCATGCTGGCTTTCGGCCTCGGCACCCTGCCCAACCTGATTGCCATGGGCCTGTTCGCCCAGCAGTTGCAGACCCTGACGAAGAACATCTGGGTGCGCCGGGCGGCGGGTTTGCTGGTGGCGGGGTATGGGGCGTGGGGACTGATGCGCCTGGCGCTGGCTTAGGGTTCGTCATTGCGAGCGTAGCGAAGCAATCTTGTTTCACCTTCGGGCCAACAAAAACAGATTGCTTCGCTACGCTCGCAATGACAGTTAGCCGCGCTCGATCCGGTAAGCCGCCACGCTGCCACGGATATTCGGCAGAAAACCGATTTCCCTCTCCCCTTCCATCACGACCCGTTCCAGAATACGAATGCCGCGCTGGGCGCAGAAGGCCTCGAAATCCTTGACGGTGCAGAGGTGGATGTTGGGCGTGTCGAACCACTGGTAGGGAAGATTGGGCGAAACCGGCATGTGGCCTTGCAGCACTTGCATGCGGTGGCGCCAGTAGCCGAAGTTGGGGAAGGCAACGATGGCCTGCTTGCCGACGCGCAGCATTTCCGCAATGACCTGTTCGATGTGACGCATGGCCTGCAGGGTTTGCGACAGGATCACGAAATCAAAAGAATCCGCTTCGAAGCCGGATAGTCCCGCGTCAAGGTCGTTCTGGATGACGTTAAGGCCTTTTTTCACGCAGGCGAGGATGTTGGCATCCGCGATTTCCACGCCGTAGCCGCGCGCCTGGCGGCTGTCCGTGAGATATTTCAGCAGGGTGCCGTCGCCACAACCCAGGTCGAGCACGCGCGAGCCGGGCGCTACCCAGGCCGCGATGGTTTCGAAATCATGACGTACCGTGGTGTTGGTCATGTTCATGCCTCCTCCACTATTCGTTCCATGTAGGCCCGCACCAGATTATGGTATTGCGGGTCTTCCATGAGGAAGGCATCGTGGCCGTGGGCGGCGGTGATTTCCGCGTAGCTCACGTCCAGATTGTTGTCCAGCAGGGCCTTGACGATCTCGCGCGAGCGCGACGGGCTGAAGCGCCAGTCGGTGGAGAAGGAAATCACCAGGAATTTCGCACGCGCAGCCTGCATGGTTTCGCTCAGGGAACCGTGCTGATGATGGTGGGTGGGGTCGAAGTAATCCAGCGCCTTGGTCATCAGCAGGTAGGTGTTGGCGTCGAAGCTGTCGGCGAATTTGTCGCCCTGGTAGCGCAGGTAGGACTCGATCTCGAATTCGACCTCATAGCCGAAGTTGTAGGCGCCGGTGCGCAATATGCGGCCGAATTTTTCACCCATCGCATCGTCCGACAGGTAGGTGATGTGGCCCAGCATGCGGGCGATGCGCAAGCCACGGCGCGGTACTACGCCGTGGGCGTAGAAATCGCCGCCGTGAAAATCCGGATCGGTCAGGATGGCCTGTCTGGCCACGTCGTTGAAAGCGATATTCTGCGCCGTGAGCCGCGGTGCGGCAGCAATCACCAGGGCGTGGCGCAGGCGGTCGGGGTGGTTGATGCTCCATTGCAGCACCTGCATGCCGCCCAGGCTACCGCCGACGATGGCGGCGAACTGGTGGATGCCGAGCCGGTCGGCCAGTCTGGCCTGGGTCTCCACCCAGTCCTCGACCGTCACCACCGGGAAACTGGCGCCGAAGGGCTTGCCGGTCTGGGGGTTGATGCTGGATGGCCCGGTGGAGCCGTGGCAGCCGCCCAGATTGTTCAGTCCGATGACGAAAAAGCGCCCGGTATCGATCGGTTTGCCGGGCCCGATCATGTTGTCCCACCAGCCGGGGCGCTTGTCGTGTTCGGAGTGGACGCCCGCCACGTGATGGTTGCCGGAAAGGGCATGACAGACCAGGATGGCGTTGGACTTGCCGGCATTGAGCGTGCCGTAGGTCTCATACACCAGCTCGTAGGACGGCAGGGTGGCGCCGCTTTTGAGCGTCAGCGGCGACTCGAAACGTGCGGTTTGTGGCGTGACGATGAGTTTGGACATATCCGGGCGATTATCGTGAATTTTTGCGGGAGCTGCAAATTTAGCCATCAGCGGTCAGCTATCAGCTGAACCGGTTTGGCTGATAGCTGAAGGCTGACAGCTGATAGCTATTTCACGCATTCAAGCGCGCCAGATACGCGTGCATTCTTTCCGGTTCTTCGGTTTTGAGCATGCGATTCACTTGTGAGGACAGCTCAGGCACATTGGTGCGCAGAATCTGCTGTTTCACTCTGAGCAAATGTGCCGGATGCATGGAGAACTGGCGCAGGCCGAGGCCCAGCAGCAGGCGGCTCATCCTGACATCGCCCGCCATCTCGCCGCACACCGAAACCGGGATGCCGGCCTTGTCGGCGCACTTGATGGTATAAGACACCAGTTGCAGCACTGCGGGATGAAGCGGGTCGTATAGATGCGCCACGCTGTCGTCGGTACGGTCGATGGCCAGGGTGTACTGGATCAGGTCGTTGGTGCCGATGGAGAGAAAATCCAGGTGCTTGGCAAAAACGTGGGCCGCCAGCGCCGCGGCGGGAATTTCGATCATGCCGCCGACGGGGAGGTTGTCGTCGAAGGGAATATTCTCCTCCATCAGGCTCTGTTTGGCATGGGCAATCAGATGAAAGGTCTGGTTAAGCTCGGCCAGAGACGACAGCATGGGGATCAGCATCTTGATTCTGCCGTAATGCGAGGCGCGCAGAATGGCACGCAACTGGGTGTGGAACAGTTGCGGTTCGGCCAGGCACAGGCGAATTGCGCGCAACCCCAGCGCCGGGTTGGCGCTGACGTTTTCTGCGCCGAATAATTTTTTGTCCGCGCCCAGATCGAGGGTGCGGATGGTAACCGGCAGGCCATGCATTTCTTCCGCCACGCGACGGTAGGCCAGGAACTGCTCTTCTTCATCCGGCAGGCCGCGCCGGTTGAGAAACAGGAATTCGCTGCGGAACAGGCCGATTCCCGTTGCGCCATTGGCTTTCACGTCGCCGATGTCGTCCGGCAACTCGATGTTGGCGTGGAGTTCCACTTCCGTGCCATCCAGGGTCGTGGCGCGGGTCGATTTGAGGCGTTTGAGTTTCTGTTTTTCCAGTTCCCACTGGCTCTGGCGCAGCTTGTATTCGGCCAGTACGGTCTTGTCCGGGTTGACGATAACGATACCCTGGCTGCCGTCGACAATGATCAGTTCGCGCTCGCGAATCAGGCTGCGTGCATGGTGCAGAGCCACGATGGACGGGATATTGAGGCTGCGGGCGAGAATCGCGGTGTGGGAAGTGGTGCCGCCAACATCGGTGACAAAGGCGGCGAACTGGTGCTGCTTGAACAGCATCATGTCGGAAGGGGAAAGGTCGTGCGCCACCAGAATGCCGGTCTGATCGGTACTGGCGAGGCCCGGGGTATGCAGGGTGGCGTGGCCGAGCAGGGATTTCAGCACCCTTTCCACTACCTGCACCACATCCGCCTTGCGCTCCCGCAGGTAGTCGTCCTCGATCTGATCGAACTGCGCCAGCAAGGTGTCCATCTGCTGCTTCAGCGCCCATTCGGCGTTGACGCGCTGTGTTTCGATGCTTTCCTTGGGGGCGGTCGAGAGTGTCGGGTCGCTCAGGATCAGGATGTGCAGATCGAGAAACGCATCGAATTCCGCTGGCGCATTGGCTGGAATGTCATTGCGCAGCTCCTTCAGTTCCTGCAGCGTGCTCTGGATCGCCGCATCAAAACGCGCGACTTCTTCGGGGATCTGTGCCTTGAGAATGCCATACTGAGGGACGTCCAGGCCGACATGCGAAACAAGATGGGCATGACCAATGGCGATGCCACCTGAAACGGCGACGCCATGCATGGTAAAACTCATCAAGCCCCCCACCGACAGCTGATAGCTGACAGCTGATAGCTGACCGCTCACTGTCATTCGCCTTCTCCGAATTTGTCGTTGATCAGGTGGATCAGCGCCTGCATCGCCTGCTCCTCATCCTCGCCCTCGATTTCAATGCCGATGGTCGTGCCCTTGGCCGCAGCCAGCATCATCACGCCCATGATGCTTTTGGCGTTGATGCGCTTGCCGTTGCGGCTGAGCCAGACCTGGCTCTTGTGCTGGCTGGCTGTCTGGGTAATCTTGGCCGAGGCGCGCGCATGCAGCCCCAGCTTGTTGCTGATTTCGATGTCACGTTGCAACATGGCAGGCGTCCATGGTGGTGTGGATGATGCCGTCGTGACCGCCGGAAAGCGCTTTTTCCACCACGGTGGCAAGCGGTTCGTCACGATAGGTGAGCGCCCGTACCAGCATCGGCAGGTTGACCCCCGCAATACCTTCCACCCGGCCCGCTTCCAGCAGGCGGCAGGTGATGTTGGTAGGGGTGGCACCGTAGATGTCGGACAGGATCAGCACGCCATCACCCTGATCGAGCTGGTGCAGCATTTCCATGGCCTGGGGCAGTATTGCCACCGGGTCATCGTGGATGGTGACACCGAGTTGCTGCAAGTGCAGCGGCCGGCTGCCCATGACATGGCTGGCGCAGTGAATCAGACTTTCGCCCAGGGCGCCGTGGGCAACAATAAGAATACCAATCATCGAAATTCCTTGGCTTGCGCCATCACTTCGGAAAAAAGCGGCATTTTACTCCGTTAAAACAGAAGTCGCATAGCGACACTCTGCCCCCCTCTCCCGCCGGGAGAGGGCAGGGGTGAGGGAGGCGGCAATGGCCGTCAGGGCGATTCGTGGAGTTTCAATCCTGTGTCGAAAAATGTGATGCGTTTTTTCATCGCGGGTGTCAGGTAAATCTCGCCCTGATCGTCGATCAACATGGCCTGATCCACCTTCATTTTCTTCAGCTCGTCGCGCCAGCCCTGTTTGCCGGCGATGAAAGCCGGTTTGGAGGCGACATCCGACAGCACGCCCGCTTTTTTGCCGGGCGGGATCAGCACGGTGACTGCCTGGGTACCCTGGGCCGGCTGGCCATTGCGCGGGTCGATGATGTGACAGTAGCGCTTGCCGTCGAGTTCGAAATAGCGCTGGTAGTCGCCGGAAGTGCCGACCGCCTCGCCATTGCGCAGTTCCAGCGTGGCGATGGCGCCGGATTTGCGCGGATGCTGGATGCCCACCCGCCACGGCTTTTTGCCGTGCTGGCCGAGGGCGATGATATTGCCGCCGATGTTGATCAGGGCATTTTTCACGCCCTGTGAGCGCAGGTAATCCGCCGCCACGTCAAGCGCGTAGCCCTTGGCGTAACCGCCCAGGTCCACGCGCACGGCGGGATTTTTGCTGTGGAATTCGATGCCTTCGATCACGATGTCCTTCATTTCAGGGCTGGCCTGCAGCCATTTTTCGATTTCAGCGGGATCAGGCTGCACCGGCCTGAATTCATCCCCATGAAAACCCCACAGCCGGACCAGGTTGCCGATGGCTGGATTGAACAACCCGCCAGATTGCCCGGAAAGCCGGGTGGCATCCTGGATGATGGGGATCAGGCCGGGCGGAATGGCCGCTTTCGCGGGCGCATTGGCAAAAATCTCGTTCATCCGGCTCAGAGAGCCTGGCTTCCATGGATGGAGAAATTCGTGCATCTGGTCGAAATCGGCCAGCACCTGGCCGGTGAGCTGTTTGGCGCGCGCCTCATCCTCGCCATAAATACTTATTTCCACCAGGGTGCCGAAGACATAGCTTTGTTGCTGGTAAAGGGGTTCCTTGCCGCAGCCGGACAGACTGATCGTCAACAGGAAGACCAGCAGAAGAAGGGTGAGGGGTGAGGGGTGAGGGGTGAGGAAAAAGCCGGCGCCCCTCCCTTTCCGCGCCTCACTCCTCACGCCTCACCCCTCACAGTCTTTTCCAGCGCATCCACGAACATCCCCGCCACATTGAAGCCGCTCTGCGCGGTAATTTCCTGGAAGCCGGTCGGGCTGGTGACGTTGATTTCGGTGAGGTAGTCGCCGATCACGTCGAGGCCGACCAGGAACAGCCCCTGTTCGCGCAGTTTCGGGCCCAGCGTGTCGGCGATTTTCCAGTCGTTTTCACTCAAAGGCTGGGCCACGCCCTTGCCCCCGGCGGCCAGGTTGCCGCGCGTTTCGCCGCCCTGGGGGATGCGCGCCAGGGCGTAAGGCACCGGCTCACCGTTGATCAGCAGGATGCGCTTGTCGCCCTGTGCAATTTCGGGAATGAAACGCTGCGCCATGACCGTGCGGGTGCCGAGTTGCGTCATGGTTTCGATGATCACATTCAGATTGGGATCGTGCTGCCGGATGCGGAAAATGCTGCTGCCACCCATGGCGTCGAGCGGCTTCAGGATGATGTCGCCGTGCTGGTCGATGAAGCCGCGGATCAGGTCTTCCTGTCGCGTCACCAGGGTGGGCGGCATGAACTGGGGAAACTTCGCCGTGGAAAGCTTCTCGTTGAAATCGCGCACTGCCTCGGGCCGGTTGAGAATGCGCGCGCCCTGTGCCTCGGCCAGCTCCAGCAGGTAGGTGCTGTAGATGTACTCCATGTCGAAAGGCGGATCCTTGCGCATCAGGGTGACATCGAAATCCGTCAGTTCGTGCCAGGCCGCTTCTTGCAGGGAAAACCACTTCAGGTCTTCGTCCACCAGTTCGAGCCGGCGCGCATGCGCCTTGACCTTGCCTTCGCTCAGGATCAGCTCGTGCTGTTCCATGACATAAAGCGCATGGCCGCGCGCATGGGCCTCGCGCATCATGGCGTAAGTGGAGTCCTTGCAGGTTTTAAGGGACTCAAGAGGGTCAAGAATGATCGCGAGTTTCAATTTACCTATCCAGCAGGCTGGTTGAGCGGCTGAATATCATAACCTTTTTGCAGCAAACGGGTAGCGATGCTTGGCGCGGGTTGTGATAAATGTCAGTTGCTGCAATAATCACCTGATCATAAGTAGGGCCTTTAGCGACACGGCGCGGTATTTGGGTTTATCCTGACAAAAATCCGCTGGCTACAGAGAACACAGAGTTCACACAGGTCTATGCCTCAATCTGACAGTAAACACCGAAAACCCAATCATCCAAGCGAAGCTTCCGGAGCCAGGCTGCCGAAGATCCATCTGAAGCGCTGGCCATTTGCGCTGGTTCTTGTCTGGACCATCGCTATCGCGGCGTCCCTGTACTGGAACTATCGCCAGACTCATTCCCTTTTGCTGGAACAGGCGCACAGTGAGTTGCGCGCCAATTTCTTCAAGGACCTGACATTCCGGCAGTGGGCCACAAAACATGGCGGCGTGTATGTCCCAGTCGACCGGGAAACCCAGCCCGATCCATTTGTTGCCTATCTTCCGGAGCGGGATATCGTGACCCCGTCGGGGCGCGTCCTGACGCTGATCAACCCTGCCCTGATGGTGCGCCAGTTCAACGAAATGGCGCAACAGAGTTACGGCGCCATCAGCCACATCAGCAGCTTGCGTCCGCTCAACCCTCTCAATCAGCCCGACCCGTGGGAAGCAGAAGCGCTGAAGATCCTCGCTGGCGGTACGGAAGAGATTACCGAGATTTCGCCGATCGACGGGGCCCCTTACCTGCGCCTGATCCGTCCGATGGTCATGGTCGAAGCCTGCCTGGATTGCCACAAGCAACAGGGCTACCGGGCAGGAGAACAGGCTGGTGGTGTCAGTGTATCGGTGCCTCTGGCGCCGCTCGATGCGGTGGAAAAGGAACGTATAGTTTCATTGGGCCTGGGACACGGCATTCTCTGGCTACTGGGCCTCTCCGGCATCGGCTTTGGAGCGCGCCAGCTTGGCCGGCGCATCAGCGAAAGAGAGTCGGTTTATTTTGCCCTGAAGGAAAGTGAGGACCGTTCCCGTTCCATCCTTTCCACTTCGCTCGACGCCATTATCACCATTGATCGGGAGGAGCGGATTACTGGCTGGAACCAGCAGGCGGAAACCATTTTTGGCTGGAGCGCAGAGGAAGTCATGGGGGAGCCTCTCTCCGGTAAAATCATTCCGCCCGGCGAGCGCGAAGCCCATCGGAGGGGCATCAAGCTGCTGCTGGAATCCGGCCAGGGACGCATCATCAACCAGCGCATTGAAGTCACCGGCTTGCGCAGGAACGGCGAGAAATTCCCGCTTGAACTGGCAATCGCCTTGATTGTCACTGACGGCCAACCTGCTTTCAGCGCCTTCCTGCGCGACATCAGTGAAAGCAAGCGCAACGAGGAAAAAATCCAGCGCGATTTTCACCTCCAACAAGCGCTGGCAGCCGTGCTGGAAATTTCCATCCGGCCGATCCCTTTCAATGAGAGGCTGGGGAACGCCCTGAGTTCCATCCTGGCAACACCCTGGCTGGCATTGCGCGATGCCGGTGCGATTTTCCTTGTTGCCGAGGATGGCGCCACTTTGCTGCTGGCGGCTCAGCAAGGCATCGCCGAGCCCATTCTGCAACAGTGCGCCAGTGTCCCGTTTGGCGAATGCATGTGCGGTTTGGCCGCAAAAGAGAAAGCCCCGATATTCGCCTCTGAAGTGGATGACCGCCACACGCGTTCTTTCCCCGGAATGCAAGCCCATGGCCATTACTGCCTTCCCATTCTGTCAGGGGAAAAACTGCTTGGCGTGCTGAATCTGTACCTGGTGGAGGGGCACCAGAAAAACGAAGCGGAGCTTCACTTTCTCTCGGCGGTTGCCCATGTTCTGGGCGGCATGATTCAGCGCCATCACGCTGAAGAACAATTGCAACATTCCGCCTATTACGATGCCCTGACCGGGATGCCGAACCGGGCCTTGCTGCTGGAGCGCCTCGATCGCTGCCTCAAGCGGGCGGTCAGGCACGACGAGTTTCGCTATGCCGTGCTGTTTCTCGATCTTGACCGTTTCAAAAACATTAACGACAGTCTCGGGCATACCAGCGGCGACCAGATTCTGGTGTCTGTTGCGGAGCGCCTGCAGCAATGCGTTCGCCCCGGCGACACGGTGGCGCGCCTGGGAGGAGATGAATTTGCCATCCTGCTCGACGACATTGTCGATATCCTGGATGCCTCCCAGGTAGCGGAGCGCATCCATTCCTCGATGTTCCAGCCGTTCGAATTTTCCGGTCACGAGGCATTCATCTCCACCAGCATAGGCATCACGCTGGGCAACCCGGCGTATAAAACGCCAGAGGACCTGCTGCGCGATGCGGATACGGCCATGTACCGGGCCAAGTCGCAGGGCACTGCCAAGACCTCCATTTTCGATGAGCAGATGCATGCCCATGTGGTTGCCCTGGTTACCATGGAAACCGAGTTACGGCGGGCCGTTGAGCGCCATGAACTGCGCGTGCACTACCAGCCCATCGTTTCCGCCACCAGCGGCGAGACCATCGGTTTCGAAGCATTGGTACGCTGGCCGCATTCAGAGCGCGGGATGATTTCACCGGCGGAATTCATCCCGGTCGCAGAAGAAAGCGGCCTGATTGGCAGCATTGGCCGCTGGGTGCTGCAGGAAGCCTGCCGCGAAGCGCAGGCCTGGCACACCCGGTTCCCGCACAGGGACGACTTGTTCGTCAGCGTCAATCTTTCGGCCAAGCAGTTTTTGCAAAGCAACATCAGCGAAGAAATTTTTCAAACCCTGCAGCAAAGCGGCCTGGAACCGCATCGCTTGCATCTGGAAATTACTGAAAGCGCCCTGCTGGACAATCCGGAAACCAGCAACCAGGTTCTCGTTGAACTCAGGGCCCGCGGCATTCAACTTTATCTGGATGATTTTGGTACCGGCTATTCTTCCTTGAGTTATCTCCACAGCTTCCCGTTCGATGCACTGAAAATTGACCGTTCCTTCGTTTGCATGCTGGGGAAAGGAAGCAAGCATGTCGGCATGGTCAGCGCCATCATCGCCATTGCCCGCAGTTTTGGCATGGACGTGATTGCGGAGGGTGTGGAAACCAGTGAGCAGCTTGAACAGTTACAGGAACTGGGGTGTCACAAGATACAGGGTTATTATTTCTCGCGCCCTCTTCCCGTCGAAGGCGTGGCAGAGTGGCTTGCCGGGAAATAGCGCAGAAAATGGCGACTCAAAGCTGCTTGAGCGCCTCGTCGATTCTTGCCGCCATATCATCGTGGATCAGCACTTCGTTACGTGGCACACAGGCAATCAGCATGATTCTGGCGGGGTGGCCTTCACGCAGGATTTCTGTCAATTCAACCGCCTTGACGGCGCCTTCATCCGGCGTTTCAAGCAAGATATTCATGTTGTCGAGATGCAGCGAAATTCCGTGAATCTGAAGTAATTTTTCCACGTTGTTCAGCACCAGCAGCAGCTGATCCATAAAATACTTCAAGGTCGGCTGGTGGATAGCCGTCTGGCCCAGCAGGGCTTCTTTTTCCCTGATCAATGTGCAGATTTCGGCCATCTCGCCGTCGCTGTATTCGACGTGGTCACACAGGCAGGCCTTGCCGCTGTCCTGACGCAGCTTCATTCGCATGCGGGCGCGCAACAGGGCCAATTCCTGCTCCAGCTCCCCGCATTCGGAGCGTTCCGCCTCGATGTTGGCCAGCACCCTGTGCGCCACAAACTCCAGGGCAAAGGCTTTCAGCTTTTCGCGCAAGCCGCTTTCGCTGCCGGCGGATGCAACAATCCGGTGATCGGTGAAGCTGATCTGTGTCTGGGGAACCTCCCGCTGCATCATGTCGCCCCTCATCGCGATACCCAGCACCTTGCGAACCTGCATGGTGGAGGCAATCATGACATGGCAGCTGTCAATATTTCCGGGCTGCGCGGTGGAAATGCAGTTACGCAGGGAGGGGTCGCGGTTGAAAGTTTTTCCCATCTCCAGGCCATTTGCGAACATGGCCCGCAACACCGGCGTCGAGCTCCACTGCCGCGTTGCCGCATCGACCGGCCCGGCAATGCTGTCGATGACGTGCTGGATATGCTTCAGCGCATTCCATACCGGCCTGCTGAGCGTCTCCTGACAATCGGTGAGAAATCGCATGCGCGGATTGATTTCATAAAACAGCTGCTCGATGGCCGCGTCGATTTCAGCCTGGTGCGACTGAAGGTGTTTCTGTTTCAGATAGCGCCGTAAAACGCGTCGGATCAGGCCCATTTTTTTTCGCTGACATTACGCATATGGATTCCCCCCAAAATGCAAAGACCCCGTTGGCTCATGCCTGCGCCTTCCCCAAACATCATGCCAACAGAGCGCTCAAGAGTGACGGGCCTATAGTAGCGTTTTGGCCGCCCCGGTACTTGACCGTTGGTGATCAAAAGCAAGAGACTTGAACGTTTCGTCCTTGCCGCTTCCATTCACACTGTGCACTGCAAAAATAATCTTGGCTAGATGGTTCGCCTTTGGCGATAATGCTCATGACATTCAACTTCTGGCGGTTTTGATGCAGTCAACCTGTTCCATCCCGATATTTTTGAGGCAGTTCGCGACAACTTCACCGCACTTCGAGAGTGCGGAAGCCATTTTGGCTTGTTAGGTTTTGGCAATGAGCGCCTTATCCGCATTCGCCCTGGCACTTGAGCCGCCTTATTACGCCGTGATCTTTTCTTCGCAGCGAACCGCCGGTGATAACGGCTACACCAAGATGGCCAAAAGAATGGAGGAACTTGCAGCCCTCCAATCGGGCTTTCTCGGTGTCGAAAGTGTTCGGGGCGCCGATGGTTTTGGGATCACGGTTTCGTACTGGTCTTCCGCCGAGGCAATCTCAAGCTGGAAAGCCAATGTCGAGCACCTCGCAGCTCAAGAAATGGGTCTGCGAGAGTGGTATGAACATTATGAAATCAGAGTTTCAAGGGTTGAGCGGGCTTATGCCAAGCCGTCGGCCCAGCATTCAGTATGATTCATCGCCCCGTTTGCGGAAAAGACATCCAGGTTATTTGCGGTTTTCCGCAAAATGAGGATGAATTGTTTTTCTTGTTCCCCCAGGCGACATTTCCGTTGACCCCAACACAGCTGCAAAACGCAATTGGACGGCGAGCTGACTCAACGGTAGTGGAGCATGGGGGCGAAGTTATCGCTTTCGCCAATTTCTACCAATGGGAAGCGGGCGGTCGTTGCTCAATTGGAAATGTCATCGTGTCCCCGGCGGAGCGAGGGCGCGGCGTAGGGCGCTATCTCATCGAGCAGATGATCAGCCTGGCTTTCTCAAAGCATCAGGCCACCGAGGTAACCGTGTCGTGTTTCAATCAAAATGTTGCCGGTTTGCTGCTGTACCCCAAACTGGGATTTTGGCCTTATGCCATCGAGGAAAGGCAAGACAAGAAAGGAAACCGGGTTGCACTTATTCACCTGCGATTGTTGCGAAATGAAAGCTGATCAACTGTTAGGCCCTTATGTCCGCAATTGAATATCATCTCAATTTACCGCTTGATGCCATGGATGTGGCTGCGGTTTTTGATGCTTCCGGCATACGCCGCCCTACCAGGGATCTGGATCGGATCGAGCGCATGTTTGCCAATGCGAACCTGACTATCTCTGCCTGGCATGAAGGCAAGCTGGTTGGGGTATGTCGCGCCTTAACGGACTTTAGTTATTGCTGCTACCTGTCCGATCTCGCAGTGGACAAGGCCTTTCAAAAGCATGGCATCGGGCGCGAACTTGTTGCCCGTGTCAGGTCCGCTATAGGAGAAGAGGTGGCGCTTGTACTATTATCGGCCCCGGACGCGATGGCGTACTATCCCAAGCTCGGTTTCGAAAAAGTTGAAAACGGGTTCATTATCAAACGCACCCGGTAAATGCTTTTCACGTTTGGCCATATAAGGTAAGCAATGGAAATATTGGTTTGGGCGTTTATCGGCGGCATATTTGGTGCCGTGCTCATGGACGCCACCGAAACTTATGCAGCCAAGGCCGGCATTGCCAGCGGCGTAAATATTGCCCTGGTTGGCCGTTGGTTCCTGGGCTTGTTGCGAGGGCAATTCATCCACAAAAATATCCTCGATTCCAGGCCGCATCCGCAAGAAATAATAACGGGCTGGGCATTTCATTTTCTGATTGGCGGAGGAGGTGTGGCGCTTACTTATCCTCTATTTTTCCGTGCCACGGAAATTCCACTGCCAGAAAGTTATTTGCTAGCAGGGATGCTTTTCGGCTTGGCTACATCAGTGTTGCCCTGGTTTGTACTCTTGCCCTCATTTGGCTGGGGGTTTTTCGGACGACGCGGACCGCAAGGTTCAAATGCCTTGCTTGCAAGTACGCTTTCCCATATCCCCTACGGGCTTGGTGTCGGTGCTGTTGTTGCGCTGGGCTTGCGTATTTAACAGGCTCCCGATGCGACCAAGAAAGGGCGCCGCTACGGCAGCGCCCTGCCATTACTACAGGTTTTTGTAGTATTCCCGGTGCCACGCCACAAACTTCTCTATCCCTTCTTTAAGCGGTGTTGATGGCGAAAACCCCACTGCCTGGCGCAAATCATCGATGTTGGCATAGGTTGCTTCCACGTCGCCATCCTGCATCGGCAACATGTTTTTAACCGCGGTCTGTCCTACTGCATCCTCGATGGTGCCGATGAAAGTCATCAACTCCACCGGCTCGTGGTTGCCGATGTTGTACACGCGGAACGGAACGTTGCTGGTGGCGGCATCCGGCTGGCTTCGATCAAAGGCCGGATTGGCTGTGGCGGTTGTATCGAGAACCCGTACCACGCCTTCGACGATGTCGTCGATATAGGTGAAATCGCGTTGCATTTTTCCCTGGTTGAACACGTCAATGGGGCGTCCGGCGCGAATCGCCGAGGTGAAGAGCGAGGGCGACATGTCGGGGCGGCCCCATGGACCATAAACTGTGAAGAAGCGCAGGCCGGTAGTGGGCAAGCCGTAGAGGTGGCTGTAGGTGTGCGCCATCAGTTCGTTGGATTTCTTGGTGGCGGCGTAAAGGCTCACCGGGTGATCCACGTTGTCATGCACCGAAAAAGGCATGTGGGTGTTGGCGCCGTAAACACTGGAACTGCTGGCGTATGCGAGATGTTCGACCTGGTTGTGGCGGCAGCCTTCCAGGATGTTGAGGAATCCGACTATATTGGATTGGATATAGGCATGGGGATTCTGCAATGAGTAGCGCACGCCGGGCTGGGCGGCAAGATTCACCACGCGGTTGAATTTTTCCGTGGCAAACAGGGTTTCGGTCGCCTGCCGATCAGCCATGTCCATGCGGATGAAGCGGAAGCCCTCCAGGCCAGTGAGCTGCTTGAGCCGGTCTTCCTTAAGCTGGACATCATAATAATCGTTGAGGTTGTCGATGCCGACCACTTCCACGCCCTTGGCAAGCAGGCGCTGTGCGGTGTGCATGCCGATAAATCCGGCTACGCCGGTAATCAGAACTTTCATTTATTCTCCTTTTTGCAAAGCCATGAGCTTTGCATATTTCATAAAACTGTTGCCGCAGCCGATGACGATGTGCACCAGTCCCGCAATGCCATCCAGCATGCCGAGGCGAAAAAAATAGAATCTCACGAAGCGCACTACCGGGCTGAAAACAAGCTGCGCCAGATGCGCGCGCCGTCCGGCCTGATACAAAGCTGCGGCCTGTAGCGAGGTGTAGCGGTTCTGCTTGTCCAGATAGGTGCCCAGGTCCTCGGCTGAATCGTGCAGCAGGTCGCCGCGCAGCGTGCCAACCTCGCTGCCGGTCAGCACTTTTTCATGCACCGCATCGTCGCTCCAGCGTGCATGGCGGCGGTCGAACAGGCGCAGGCTCCAGTCCGGGTAGCCTTCGCCGTGACGCAAATAACGTCCCATGAAGCGGTTGCTGCGTGGCATCCGGTATGCATGATGCTCGGGGTGGCCCAGTGCAGCGGTAATACTGGCACGCAAGTCTTCGCTCACCTGTTCGTCCGCATCGAGGCACAGCACCCAGTCGTTGCTTGCCTGCGCCACCGCGAACTGCTTTTGCAGCCCGAATCCCAGCCAGTCCTGGGAAATGAACCGTGCGCCGTATTTTAACGCAATTGCCTCGGTATTATCGCGACTGCCGCTGTCCACCACCACGATTTCGTCCGCAAATTTGACGCTCTGCAGGCAGGCCTCAAGTTGAGGTGCGGCGTTGAGGGTGATGAGCGCAACGGAAAAAGGCTGGGTTTGCATGGAACATTATTATGCCTGCTGGCTGGGTAGGCTAAAATAGCAGAATGTTGAAAATATTGCTGGTAAAGACTTCTTCCATGGGTGATGTCATTCACGCGCTGCCCTCCGTGACCGACATTTTCGAGCATTATCCCGATGCGAAAGTGGACTGGGTGGTGGAGGAGAATTTTGCCGAGCTGCCGGCCCTACATCCGGGCGTGCGAAGAGTCATCCCGGTGGCGGTGCGGCGCTGGCGCCGGAATTTACTCGGCATGGCAAGCTGGCATGAAATGGCTGCTTTTCGCCGCGCCATTCAGGCAACGGACTATGATTTGATCCTCGATAGCCAGGGGCTGATCAAGAGCGCCGCCATCGCGCGCCTGGCCCATGGGCCGCGCTGCGGATTCGATCGTTCCAGCGCGCGCGAACCCTTGGCCGCGCTGGTTTACGACAGGGTTATCCGGGTGGCATGCGACCTTCATGCGGTGGAGCGCAACCGCCTGCTGATGGGGCGTGCGCTGGGTTACGTGCCCGGCGGGAACGTGGATTATGGCGTCACGGCGCCATCGCTGACACTGCCGTGGCTGCCCGGCGGGCCTTATGCGGTGTTGCTGCATGCCACCAGCCGCGCCGACAAGGAATGGCCCGAGGCGGACTGGGTTGCGCTGGCTGCCCGCCTCAACAGCCAGAAGCTGTGCTGCGTCCTTCCCTGGGGAGCGCCACACGAACAGGCGCGCAGCGAGCGCCTGGCAAAGCAAATGGCTGATGCCGTGGTGCCGCCACGCCTTGGCCTGACGCAGGCAGCCGCGCTATTGGGCGCTGCACAGGCCGTGGTGGGCGTGGATACCGGGCTGACTCATCTGGCCGCGGCGCTCAAGGTGCCGGTGGTGGCTTTGTATTGCGCCTCCGACCCCGGCCTGACGGGCGTCTATGCCAGCGGCCCAGCCCTCAATCTTGGTTGCGCGGGACAAGTGCCGCGGCTGGATGCAGTCATCGCGGCACTGGAAAAGGTCATGCCGGGATGAGCAAGGGGTCAACTCAGGAAACCGGGGTGACAGGCTGGATCTACACCGCAGCCCTGTTTCTGCTTCTGCCCTATGTGGCGTTCCATCTTGTCTGGCGCGCACGGCGCCAGCCGGAATATCTGCGTCACTGGGGTGAGCGTTTTGGCCGCTACCCCCAGCCCCCCCCCTTGCGCCCGGTGATCTGGCTGCATGCGGTATCAGTGGGCGAAACGCGCGCCGCCGCGCCGCTGGTGAAGGCGCTGCGGGCACGCTATCCGGAACACCAGATTCTTCTTACCCATATGACGCCCACCGGACGCGAGACCGGGGAACAGCTGTTCGGACCGGATGTGCTGCGCTGCTATCTGCCTTATGACTACCCGTTTGCGGTGCGGCATTTTCTTGATCATTTCAAGCCTGAGCTGGGGCTGCTGCTGGAAACGGAAATCTGGCCCAATCTGATTCGGGCTTGCCACGGGGCAAATATTCCGCTGTGCCTGGTGAATGCCCGCCTGTCGGAAAAATCGGCGCGCCGCTATGCGAGATTTGGCGGGCTGACCTCAGCCAGTCTGCGGCAAATGAGCGAAATTGCCGCGCAGACGGAAGGCGACGTGCGGCGCCTGGAGGCATTGGGTGCCCGAAATGTGAGCGTGATGGGTAACCTCAAGTTCGATATTACCCCCGCCCCTGAATTGCTTGATCTTGGCCATACGCTGTTGCAGCGCTTCGGGCCGGAACGGATGATTTTCCTGGCCGCGAGTACGCGCGAAGGGGAAGAAGAGAAAATCCTGTCTGCCGTGCGAAACGCAGGGATAGCCGGTTTGCTTACGGTAATCGTTCCGCGTCATCCACAGCGTTTCGGGGAACTTGCCCAGTTGCTGGAGAAATTGAGAATCCCATACCGGCGCCGCAGCCTGGAACAACCCATTGAGCCGGCAGTAGAGGTATTGCTGGGCGACAGCATGGGTGAAATGTTTGCCTACTATGCCGCCTGTGATGTCGCATTCATTGGCGGCAGCTTGCTGCCTTATGGCGGACAAAACCTGATCGAGGCCTGTGCGGTAGGCAAGCCGGTTATTCTTGGGCCACACACCTGGAATTTCGCCGAGGCGGCGGATCGGGCGGTGGAAGCGGGCGCGGCCGTTCGGGTGGCCGATGAAGAAGGGTTGGTGCGGGAATTACAGGATCTGTTACAGAATCCGGAACGGCGCCGCCGCATGGGTCAGGCCGGGCTGAATTTCAGCCGCCAGCATCGGGGGGCGACAGAAAAAGTGATGGCCATGCTGGAAGTCATTGCGAGCGCAGCGAAGTAATCGCGCTTCTTTTAATCCCGGATTATCCGTCAGGGCCAAAACACAGTAGGCGCGGCGCCCTCGCCGCGATTCGCGCCGGGGCGGCGCTCCAACATGTACGAGCATCCCAATGAACTATCTGGGTTAAACACACAACCCGGATTGCTTCGCTGCGCTCGCAATGACAACGATCATTTCAGCCACTGATTGACTTGCTGGAGATCGTCTTCCGCCAGCGTGCCTGCTGCTGATTTCAGCTTCAGGCGGCTGACAAGGTAGGCATAGCGCGCCTTGTACAGGTCGCGCTTGGCGCTGAAAAGTTGTTGCTGGGCGTTGAGTACATCGACATTGGTACGCACGCCGACTTCCAGCCCCAGCCGGGTGGAATCGAGCGCGCTCTGGCTCGACACCAGCGCCTGTTCCAGCGCCCTGACCTGCGCGGCGCCGCTGGTTACGCCCAGATACGCTTCGCGGGTGGAGAGCGCTGACTGGCGCACTTCAAGGGTCAGATCCTGGCGCGCCTTTTCCTGATTGGCTACTGCTTCACGTACTCTTGAGCTGGTTGCGCCGCCCTGATACAGCGGAAGAGCGAGTTGCAGGCCGATGGTGGTGGCTCGGGTATCGTAGGCGCCGAAACGTCCGCCGCTCAGGCCGCTATCACCATAAGTAGCCACCAGATCGAGTGTCGGGTGGTGGCCGGCACGGTTGCGCTCCACTTCCTGATTGGCGATTTCCGCGCTGACGCGCTTTGCCTGAACCAGTAAATTATCCTGTTCCGCAGCTCCCACCCATTTGCTGATGTCATTGGGCTCGGGTGCTTGCAGCGACAGCTCTGCCGCGAGCGTGGCAAGCGGGCCGGGTAACTTGCCGATGATTTTTTCAAGCGCTCTCTGGCGGATTTCAAGCTCGTTGAGGGCGGCGATTTCGCTGGCGCTGGCCAGATCGAAGCGGGCCTGCGCTTCATGGGTATCGGTGATGGTCGCGGTGCCGACTTCAAAGCTCATTTTTGCCTGCTCCAGCTGCTCCTGAATGGCTTTATTCTGGGTTCCAGCCAGCGCGACATTATCTTGCGCCAGCAGGACGTCGAAATAAGCCTGGGCGACATTGAGGATCAGTCCCTGCTGTGCTGCTACGTACTGAATTTCCGCCACAGCGCTTTGCAGTTTGCCCAGCTCGTAGATGGCCCAGTTTTGCCGCCGGTAAATGGGTTGCATCAGGGTGAGTTTTGCGCCGTTGGAATTGTAGTTGTAGTCAGTCGTGGTTCCGGTACTGCGCGTCAGGATTTCTTCCTTGTTCCAGATGGTGCTGGCGCCCAGATCCAGGGAGGGCAACAGCAGCGCGCGCGCCTGTGGCAATTTTTCCTGCCCCGCCTGGTAGGCGGCACGAGCGGAAGCGAGCGCCGCATCGTTGGCGAGCGCATCGCGATAGATGTCCATCAGGTTGGCCGCCTCGACGCCAGGAGCGAAGGTGGCGGTAATCAGTAATGCCAGGGTGAGTCGTTTCATCACGAATTTCCTAATATTTACGCATGGCCGGATCGGCGTCCCTTGCCCAGGCTTCCACTCCACCCTGCAAGTTGTACACATTGGCAAAGCCGGCCTGTTCGAGAAACAGGCCAGCCCGGTAACTGCGCACACCGTGATGGCAGATCACCACGACTTCGGCTTCCGGGTCCAGTTCCGTGAGGCGTTGCGGAATCTGTTGCAGTGGCAGCAGCAGCGAACCTTCAATGTGACAGTACTGGTATTCCCAAGTTTCACGCACGTCCACCAGAATAGGCTGTTTGCGTGACGGGTGTTCGAGCCAGGTTATCAGTTCGAGAGGATGAAGCTGCTTCAATGCTTAAAATACAAAACGCTGGGGCTGCAGGGCGTTGCGCAGGGGGGGAATGCAGGTTTCGAACAGATTTGCAGTGCGGCAGGCGCCTTCGCCAAGACAGGTAACCAGCGTTCCCTCCATCACCGGCGCATCCCCCAGCACCGCGAACATCCGGCCACCCTTGTTCAGGCTGGCGAGGAAGGCCTCCGGCAGAACCGGCACCGAACCGGTCAGCACGATAACATCATAGGTGCCGTGGCGGTTCCAGCCATGAGACGCATCGCCGAGTTCCAGGGTGACATTGTGAACGCCGTGTGCGCGGAGTTTTTCTTCCGCCTGCGACTTGAATTCCGGCACGATCTCGACGCTGTAGACGTGTTCGGCCCCGCGTGCCAGCATGGCCGTCATGTAGCCGCTGCCGGTGCCGACCTCCAGCACCCTGTCGGTTTTTTTGATGGCCAGTTCCTGGATAATGCGGGCTTCCAGCTTGGGTGTCAGCATGACTTCGTCGTGGCCGAGAGGGATTTCCATGTCGACAAAAGCCTGATCACGATAGGCGGCAGGGACAAATTCCTCGCGCCGCATATCCAATAACATATCCAGCACCTGCTGATCCAGAACATTCCATGTGCGGATCTGCTGTTCCACCATGTTGAAACGCGCTTGTTCGATATTCATAGCCACTCCGTGAGATAACGCCGTTGCTTGCAATTATTCCACAATTCCAGTAGTTTCACACATCTTAGCTGGGGGTCCTGGCGCGTGTCGTGCCGGGTGAGAAAAACCCTTTGAACCTGATGCGGATAATGCCGTCGCAGGGAAGCGTTGCCTGCCCCAGCTCCTTGCGTGCCTCCGAGGAGTTTCCTTGTAATGAATGCCAGTCCCGAATTTTTGAGCCAGTCCGCCCATGTTGATGAGGCGGCGGTCCAACCCTTGCCTAATTCGCGCAAGACCTATGTGGCGGGCTCGCGCCCGGATATCCGCGTGCCGATGCGCGAAATCAGCCAGTCCGAAACTCCCGCCAATTTTGGCGCGGAAAAAAATCCGCCGGTTTATGTTTACGACACCTCGGGGCCATACACCGATCCGGCGGTAAAAATCGATATCCGTGCCGGTCTGGCTTCGGTGCGTGGTGCCTGGATCGAGGAACGCGGCGATACCGAATCACTGGCCGGGCTGACCTCCGAGGTTGGCCGCCCGAGGCTGGGTGACTCCAAACTGGCAGAACTGCGCTTCAATCTCCAGCGCCAGCCGCGCAAGGCGAAAGCCGGCATGAACGTGACGCAGATGCACTACGCGCGCAAGGGCATCATCACGCCGGAAATGGAATACATCGCCATTCGCGAAAACCAGCGCCGCGACAACCTGGCGGAAATCTTCACTACCCAGCATCCCGGCGACAGTTTCGGTGCTGCGATCCCTGCCATTATCACGCCCGAATTCGTGCGCGACGAAGTGGCGCGCGGCCGCGCCATCATCCCTGCCAACATCAACCACCCGGAACTGGAGCCGATGATCATCGGGCGCAACTTCCTGGTCAAGATCAACGGCAACATCGGCAACTCCGCCCTCGCCTCCTCCATCAACGATGAAGTCGAGAAAATGACCTGGGGCATCCGCTGGGGCGCGGATACCATCATGGATCTATCGACCGGCAAGAACATCCACGAAACGCGCGAATGGATTTTGCGCAACAGCCCGGTGCCGATTGGTACCGTGCCGATTTACCAGGCCCTGGAAAAGGTCAACGGCAAGGCCGAGGATCTGACCTGGGAAATCTTCCGCGATACGCTGATCGAGCAGGCGGAACAGGGCGTGGATTATTTCACCATCCATTCCGGCGTGCTGCTGCGCTATGTGCCGCTGACCGCCAACCGCATGACCGGTATCGTGTCGCGCGGCGGCTCCATCATGGCCAAGTGGTGCCTGGCGCACCACAAGGAAAACTTCCTCTACACCCATTTCGAGGATATCTGCGAAATCATGAAGGCCTACGACGTGGCCTTCAGTCTGGGCGACGGCCTCAGGCCCGGCTCGATCTACGACGCCAACGACGCAGCCCAGTTCGGCGAGCTGGAAACCCTGGGCGAGCTCACCCAGATCGCCTGGAAGCACGATGTCCAGACCATGATCGAAGGCCCCGGCCACGTGCCCATGCACATGATCAAGGTCAACATGGACAAGCAGCTGGAATGCTGCGGCGAAGCGCCGTTCTACACCCTCGGCCCCCTCACCACCGACATCGCGCCCGGCTACGACCACATCACCTCGGGCATCGGCGCCGCGATGATCGGCTGGTACGGCTGCGCCATGCTGTGTTACGTCACACCCAAGGAACACCTCGGCCTGCCCGACAAGGATGACGTCAAGGAAGGCATCATCACCTACAAGATCGCCGCCCACGCCGCCGACCTGGCCAAGGGCCACCCCGGCGCGCAAATCCGCGACAACGCCCTGTCCAAGGCACGCTTCGAATTCCGCTGGGAAGACCAGTTCAACCTCGGCCTCGACCCCGACCGCGCGCGCTCGTTCCACGACGAAACCCTGCCCAAGGATTCATCGAAAGTGGCGCATTTCTGTTCCATGTGCGGCCCGCATTTCTGTTCGATGAAAATCACCCAGGATGTGCGCGATTACGCCGCAAGCCAGGGCGTTTCGGAGAACGAGGCGCTGCGCAAGGGAATGGAAGAGAAATCGGTGGAGTTCGTCAAGGCGGGCGCCGAGGTTTACCACAAGGCTTGATCCGTGCCGATGTGCGTTTCATGATCAAAACGGTCATCGAGGGTGACCGCCTAATGGAAATCCGGGGTAACTGTAGGAGCGGCGCCCCCGCCGCGATGGCTTATCGGCCCGAGGCGGGCCTCCTACGGGAGAAACGGCTCAAACGCAGAATCCGGGTTCAACGTGATCGACCGTGTACTCGCCACCGGCGAGCCAGTTGAAATCGAGCACCAGGGCAAGTGCGTGCTGCTGGTGCCGGAGCAAGGGCGCCGGCAAGTGGCGTGCTGCTCACGCGGGACGAGAAAATCCGTAGTAATGCTCCTTGTGTCATCTGGCAAGACCAATCAGTGACGACACGTCATGCTTCTTTTTTTCTATCGGTAAATCTCGCGCCGGTTGCCAACCTGCACCACGCAATACGCAATATGCGGGGTCATATGCGCGGGGTCATATGCGGGGTCAGGTCTTTCAAAATAACATCCAACCGCACATACTCCCGCCATGGCAAGACCTCTACACATAGAATTATCCGGCGGGCTGCACCACCGTGGTCTAGATGTGTAGCGTAGCCCCCGCTACAATCCCCCATCATGCCCCGCCCCATATGCATAGAATTTCCCAATGATCTCTATCTCGTCACCGTACGTGGGGATAGACGCGAGTAACAGGTCAGGCACGATTTTGCGCATTGCGGCGGAAACGATCCGCCGCCCAGGCCGGCCACGAGGCCGCACCAGTTAAGCTTGCGCCTGCTGCCAGGCCAGGTACTCTGAGCGACGCAGCCGATACCGGGCGATACTGCCTTCGTGCAACTGGCGGAAGGCTGCCGCGAGCATCTCGGCGAATGCAGCCCGGTCTGTCTCTGCAGCAAACTCAGTAGCAAGTTCGGCCATCATGGCCGGACTGGGCTGCCGCAATCCTTTGATGACGACTTGAACGGCCTGAATCAAAGATTCACGGTACTTGATCTTGAGCGGGTCGGGTTCGACCATCGTCTGAGTGATGGCCAGGTAACGCTGGCACGACCGCTCATAAGCCCAGACAAACACATCGCGCAACAGCTCAACCTGGTTGAGTTCGTACACGCCCAGCGTGCCCTCGATGTAAGCGCGTTCTGGTACATCGATGAAGGACAGTGGACACAGGTTGTGCTTGATCAGCGGGATGTTGGCGCCGATGCGTGAGACCCGTTTGTTCACATCTTCGAAAGGTTGCAGGTAGGGCAACTGCACCATCAGGAAGAATGCCTGCTCGAAGGGATCCGGTATGGCAGCGCTTTTTTCCAGCAGCAGCGCAAAGCAGTCCTCGATCACCTGCGGCATGGCCAGGGGAAGAAACACGGTTCCGGAAATATCGACTGGCCGCCGACGCAGCCGGCCACTGGTTTCGGGGTCGCGCATCAAGTCCTGGGACAACACGGCATGCAGGTTCTTGATGGTGAAGGCATCGAAGCCCACCTCATCGGCATCCTCGATCAGCATCTCAATGGCCGCCTTGTGGTTCAGGATCATCTGTGTCTCGATGGCATCCTTCCCTTGGGCGATTTGCCCGAACTCAATCAGGTTCTGGGTATCGAGCCGGCTGTAAGTGTTGCCTTCCAGCTTTGATGATGCCCAGGACAAATCAACCAGCAGCCGCCCCAGGATTTCGCGGGCATAGGTGCCCGCCGGCCGCTCACCCACAGGGGTGCGCCCCATTTCATGAAGCTGACGCCGAAGTGACTCAGGCAGGTAAAACGTTGTCCCAGGTTGGTAAGCCTCCAGGAATTCACCCTGGTATCCGACCGGCCGGCGGTGCATCAGCGGGAGCCTGACCTGGTCGCGAATGGCGGCACCCTCAAAAGAAACTGGCACATACAGTTCTGCCTCTGCTGTCATGACGGCCGTCGCCGTCGCCGTCGCCACGCTCATGGCTTGAACCACGGTGCCCGGCATCAGCTTATAGATCAAGGCAACGCTTTCACCCTCTGTGGTCAGTCGGCGCTCATTAACGAGCTTGTGCAAGCGGCGCTGCAATGTGCGACGGTTGGGCTTGGCGCCCTGACAGCGCCCAATTTCTGCCTCAATGGCTGATATGCCCAAGCCATTGGAATGGGTTGCGACGATGGATTCGATCAGCTTGAGTTCTTCGGTCGGTGTGGTGCGCGGCATCGGTTCATCCTCTATAGGGCTGTGCTGTCGCGCAAGAACGACAAAGCACGACAACATTTTCGTCGCGCAATGTGTCGTGCGTCAAGTACATACTGTCGCCCTTAAATGAAAAGTGTCTGATTGCGCGCTATAATGCGGCTTTACATCCGAAAGCCCGTATCTTGGACTCCATTCTCCTGCTCAAAGCCCTGATCCTCGGCATTATCGAGGGCCTGACCGAATTCCTGCCCATTTCAAGCACCGGCCATCTGATCATTGTTGGCGACCTGCTGGGCTATACGGATGAAAGCAGCAAGGTGTTCAAGATCGTCATCCAGCTCGGCGCGATTCTGGCGGTGTGCTGGGACTATCGCCGGCGGCTGGGTACTATGCTGGGCGGGCTGATCGACAAGCCTTCGGAGCAACGCTTCGCCAGTCTGCTGGTGATCGGTTTTCTCCCGGCGGCGGTGCTGGGGCTGATGTTTCATTCCACCATCAAGGCGCTGCTGTTCAATCCGCTGACCGTCGCCACCGCGCTGGTGGTGGGCGGGATCATTATCCTTTACGTGGAAAAACGCGCTTATCATCCGCGCATCCAGTCGGTCGACGAGATGCGCTGGCCGGATGCGCTCAAGGTGGGCTTTGCGCAGGCGCTGGCGATGATTCCGGGCACTTCGCGCTCGGGTGCGACCATCATGGGGGGGCTGGTGTTCGGCTTGTCACGCAAGACGGCGGCGGAATTTTCCTTCTTTCTCGCCATCCCGACCATGTTTGCGGCCACGGCCTACGATCTCTACAAAAACTGGGCGCTGCTCCGGATGGATGACCTGCCGGTATTCGCAACGGGCTTCGTGGCGGCTTTCTTCGCTGCCATGTGGGCGGTCAAGAGTTTTATCCGTTTCATCTCCAACCACACCTTTGTGGTCTTTGCGTGGTACCGCATCGTGCTGGGTCTGGTGGTGCTGGTAACGGCCTATTCCGGCGCGGTGAACTGGTCGGCCATGTAGCTTCTGGCTACATGGCCATTTCCCCTCGGGAACGAGGAGCGGTCAGTGCAGGCTGCCTTTGACGAAGCCTGAAATATACCCCAGCAGTTCTTCTTCCTGGTACGGCTTGCCCAGGTAAACGTTGACGCCCAGTTCCTGCGCGTAGTTACGGTGCTTTTCCGCCGTGCGCGAGGTGATCATGATGATCGGGATATGCGCGGTTTTGGCATTGCCACGTATGTTCTTGGTCAGTTCGAAGCCATCCATGCGCGGCATTTCGATATCGACCAGCATCACCTGGGGCGTGACGTCCTCGAGCGCCTGGAGCGCATCCACGCCGTCCTTTGCGGTGACGACCTGATACCCCTCGCGGGTCAGCAGCTTGCTGGTGATCTTGCGTACGGTGAGCGAGTCATCCACGATCATGACAACCGGTGCAGCAGCGACGAGTTGCTCGGCGACTGGCGCCGCGGGCTGCTGGGCTACCAGGGCCGGGATATCATGACGCTGGGCGAGTTGCACCGGGTTCAGAATCAGCACCACCTTGCCGTTACCGAGCACCGTGGCGCCGGCTATGCCCGGTATGCGAGCCAGTTGAGGCCCGATATTCTTGACCACGATTTCGCGGTTGCCAATCAGTTCGTCCACATGCACGGCCACCCTCTGTACGCCGCTGTGGAGCAGCATGATGAGGGTATAGCGCTGTATGGCCGGGACGGATTCCAGATCATCCAGCAGGCGCGGGAAGTAATACAACGGGTAGTGATTGCCCTGCCACAGAATTTCCTGTTTCTGGTAAGCCTCTGCAAGCCCGTCGGCTTTCAGTTCCTGTACCTGGTCCACCATGGTTGAAGGCAGTGCGTAGACCGTGTTCCCGCTACGCACCAGCACCGCCTGGGTGACTGCCAGGGTAAGCGGCAGGTAAATGCTGAAAGTGGTGCCCTTGCCGGCTTCCGAGGCTGCTTCGACACGTCCGCCCAGCGTAGTGATTTCGTTGCGCACCACATCCATGCCGATGCCGCGTCCGGAAACCTGGGTGATTTCGCTGGCGGTGGAGAAGCCCTGGGCGAAAATAAGCTCCGTCAATTGGGTCGGCGTGGCTTCAGCATCCGCGGCCAGCAGTCCCTGCTCCACCGCCTTGGCACGAATTCTGTTCAGGTCGATGCCGTGCCCGTCGTCGCTCAGGGTAATCAGGATCTCGTTGCCTTCCTGGCGCGCCTGAAGTTCGATGTTTCCGGTTTCCGCTTTGCCCGCCGCGAGACGTTTGCCGCCGCTTTCAAGTCCGTGGTCAAGGGCATTGCGCAGCAGATGTTCGAACGGTGCCGTCATCTTCTCCAGCACACTGCGGTCCAGTTCCACCTGTTCGCCAACGATGTCCAGATTGGCGCGCTTGCCCAGCTCTTTCGAGGTTTGGCGCACGATGCGGTAGAGTCGTTCCGAAATGCTGGCAAGAGGCACCATGCGGGTACGCAGCAGTTCCTGCTGCAATTCCTTGGTCATGCGCGACTGTGCCAGTAGAGCGGCTTCGGTTTCATCCAGGTTCTTGAGCAGGTTGTGCTGCACGCTGGCGACGTCGTTGACGCTCTCCGCCATCATGCGCGTGACTTCCTGCAAGCGGGTAAACCGGTCAAATTCCAGTGGGTCGAAGTCGGCGTCACTTTCCTTCGCGTGGGAGAGTTGCGATTGCATCTGGCTTTCGGCCTGGATCTCGATTTCGCGCAACTGGCTACGCAGACGGTTGATACTTTCGGTGAGGTCAAACAGGGAACGCTTGAAACTCTGCATTTCCCCCTCGATGCGGGAACGCGCAATACTGACTTCGCCCGCCTCGTTCACCAGGCGGTCGACCACATCTGCACGTACCCGCAGCATAGCCTTGACCGCAGCTTCAGGCTCCGCAGCCAGGGCGGCGACTACCGTGGCCGCTTGTCCAGCAGCGGCAGGGTGTGGCGCCGCGACGGCTTCCTCCGATGTTCCCTGACGCAGACGATCCAGCACATCGCCCATGCGATCGAATTCGTTTTCCAGCGTGGCGAAAAGATCAGGCGGCAAATGGCCGGACTCGACGGCGGCGAGGACCTGCGCCTCCATGTTGTGAGTCAGTTCGCCGAGACGCATGGCGCCTGCCATGCGGGCACTGCCCTTGATAGTATGCAGCGCCCGTTGCAGACTGTTTGAAGCCTGGTCGTCCGAGGTATTGGTGCGCCATGCGCGAAGCTCTGCGCCGACGAGCGGGAACAGATCCTCGGCTTCTTCAAGGAAGATGGGCAGTAGTTCCGCATCGATATCGTCGCGGATGGCACGCCGTTCCATTCCGTGTTTTTCGCCTGCCTGGGGTGCTGGCTCATGCCGGACCGGTGGAGCGCTGT
The DNA here is from genome assembly GCA_041651995.1 of Sulfuricella sp. Classification (NCBI taxonomy): domain Bacteria; kingdom Pseudomonadati; phylum Pseudomonadota; class Betaproteobacteria; order Nitrosomonadales; family Sulfuricellaceae; genus Sulfuricella; species Sulfuricella sp. The sequence continues at coordinate 746,070 of JBAZID010000001.1, forward strand.
GTGGTGCAACTTCCAGCGCGGGTTCTGGTGCCGCCACGACCGTGGCCGGCTCAATCACTGCCGCGGCTGGTACCGTGGGCACATGCGCGGCCTGGGTGTTCTTCAACGCGGACTGCAGGGAGCGGATCAATTGCTTCGCGGGCTTGGGACCCATTTTGCCGCGAATGGCCTCGATCATTTTGCCCAGCGCGGTGATGGTGTCCCCCATAAGCTTGAGCTGTTTGCCCGTCAGCGGCGCGGGATGTTGCAGCAGCTCGAGCAGCCACAACTCCAGCGGGAAGCCGAGGTCAGCAATGACGGGGAAACCCACGGTGCGTGAAATTCCACATAAAGTGTGCGCGGCGCGCATGAAGTCATGCTGAACCGGGGCTTCGGGCTGCTGCATGAGAACACCGAAATGGTGTTGCAGGGTGGCGAGATGCTGCCCCGACTCGTTGATGAAAATCGTGTAAAGGGCGAGAGGCAGACTGACCGGGCCGATAACGACTTCACTTTCTTCTTCCGTGGCCACTTCGCTTGCAGCCGCTTGCTCAGGCGCTTCTGCGGCAGTTGCAAGCGGGGTTTCAGCTGCGTCTGCGGCGGCGATAATCGGCTCGGGTTCAATTTCTGCATTGCCCGCCTCAGGAGAAATGTCCTCTGCCAGCGTGTCGCATGGCGCCTCTTCGGCGCCGGGTTCGATGATTTCCGGCGCTTCCTGAGCCAGTTCAAGCGCGATTTCGGGCAGCTCCGGCGCAATCACCTCCTCGCTTTCTTCGGCAGTAGCCGCCTGTTCTGCGTCTTGCTCCACAAGAGGCAGGGGCTCATCTGCGGGCAATTCGAAAGCGCTTGCCTCGGAAAGTGGAGGCTCTGTGCAAAGCTCATCAGGAATGGATGGTGCGGCGGTTTCGTATTCCTCGGGTTCTGGTGCCAGGCTGATGATGATTTCCTGCCCGGCGTCAGCGGGCGGCGCGGAGATGTCTTCCAGGAATGTTTCTGCGAGCTCGGGAGCAATCGGCGCTTCCTCAGCCGGCTCAGGTGCAATCTCCGGAGCAGGCTCGGCGATATTTGCAGCAGGCACGGGCGCCGCGCCCGTTCTCAGTTGCTCGGCCTGTGCCAGCAGATCATCTGCCTGTATCTTGACCGCGCCATTGGCCTTCAGAGCGGAAACCCAGCCGCTGAAGTGTTCGTAGGCCTGCCCGAGCACGGCAAGCAGTTCAGGCGTGGCATGTTTCTCATCCTGCAGCCATTTGTTCATGAGCTGTTCCACACCCCAGGCAACCTCGCCCAGATCCCAAAGCCCGACCATGCGGCCGCTGCCTTTGAGCGTGTGGAAGCTGCGGCGCAGCGTGGTCAGGGCATCTTTATTGCCGGGGTGCGCGTGGCAGGCAGACAGGTTCTCGTTCACCGAGGCGAGCACTTCATCGGCTTCCTCGAGGAAAATCTCGAGCATTTCGGCATCGATCGTTTCGTCCGTTTCCTGGGCCAGGCGCGCGGTTTCGGCTGATGGAGCGGCGGCGGCCACCTTGGGCGCAACCAGCGCAGCGGCAGCGCTTGCCAGTTCGGCAGTGGGCGTGGCCGATTCTTCCAGCAGGCGTTTGGCTTCGCTGGACAGGGATTTGAGCTCGCTGTCCGCGACCAGGTCCGCATCCTGCTGCAGGCTGGTGAGCTGCTGGTGCAGAGCATCCCTGGCCTGCCCGTCTCCGGGGTTTTGCTGCCACTGCTGAAGCAGGGCCTGGACATGGCGCTTCTGCTCATCCAGCCCGGATTCGACAGATGTATTTTCATCGCTATCGATCTCATCCGAAGGGTGATCGGGGTGAGATGTGACCAGGCTGTCTGTCGCTTCCTGTTCCGGTTCTGTGGCCGTTGCGGCGGGGGCTGCCTCGGGTTTGAGGCGGGCCATTGTTTCGTCGATGATCTGTATCGCGTCGGTGCGGCCGCGCTGGACGGACTCAACGTAAAAGCCAAGGCTGCTGAGGCCTTCCGCAACCTGTTCCAGCTGTTCCTGCTGGGGTTCGTAACCGGGCTGGGAGAAGCCTTCGATCAGGCTTTCGCATTCATCCAGCAATTTGACCGCGGGCTCCAGCTCCAGGATTTTCAGCGCGCCATAAACCTGTTTCAGGAAAGGTTTCAGGCCAGGCAGATCATCACGCCGGGAGGTGTCACGGAAGAAGCTGTCAAGCACTTGTTCGATGTGCTGCAGGTTGGACTGGATTTCCTGGCCGACCTGGGCCAGCAGCAGTTTTTCCTGTGCGCGGCGCGAGATTTCGTCAAGCAGCGGAATATCCGAAAACTCCACTTCACCCAGCGTGCCCTCCAGGCTGGCCTGCAAGCGCCGGGTCTGGGCTTCGGACTGACGGCTGAATTCCTCCGTCGCGCCGAGGTAATTTTCCAGGACGTTTTCCACCAGCAGCAAACTGGTGGCCATTTCCATGGCCACCAGCTCGTTCATTTTGTCAGGCGCCGCGGCAAGCGCGTCAGCGTCTGCATTGATCTGTTGCAACAGCCGGTCGAGAGGGGGGTTATCGAGGGCCGCGGCTTTTTCCACCAGGCGGCTTGATTGGGTGCGCAAATTTGTCAGGCTGTCGGCACTGCCGGTGGTAAATTTTAGCCAGGCATCCTTGGCCGGCGCGAGAATTTCGCGCAGTTCACGCAACAGGGGTTGCAGGCGTTGCTGTTCGGCTTCGGCCTGCTGTTGCTCGTTGCTTGTGCGCGGGACATATGTATCGAGTTCGAACAGGTTCTGGATTTCGCGCACGCGTTCGCTGACCGGTTCGCTGCGCGCGACGCAATAGAGCACTTCGCGCAGAAGACGTTCCGCCACCTTGGGCGAGCCTTCTGCAAGACGGCGGATTTGCTGATCAATGCCGCCGCACAGTTGCTTGATGCCGATGCTGTTTTCCAGGCCCTTGTTGAGGAGACTTTCAGTCAGGCCGAGCGCACTCCACCAGAAGGTCCGGTGAGCCGGCAGGCTCTGGGTTTGTTCGATGTCGGCCAGGGCTTCGTGCATGGCCTGAAGTCCAGCCGGATCATCCGGATTGCGCAAAAAGCCGAGCAGGCCGCGTTGGTAGCGGGTGCGAATTTTCTTGAGGGCGTCAGGTAGTTCCTGCTCGTCAGATTGACTGGCGGAAGATTTCGGTGCGCGGATGGACAGATCGGGGAAAAACAGATCGCTTGCGCTGATCTTTTCCACGCCACGCGCTCCGAGCAGCGCCTGATAGAGCGGAAACAGGCGCAAAGGCTGATCCGGCTGGCCGTTGAGCAGATCTTCCAGGTACTGTGAAAGTGCTTCCAGTCCCTGATTGATCAGGCCGATATTGGCGCCGGAAATGGCAACTTCGCGCTTTTCCAGTGCCGCGACCAGTTTTTCTATGGCTTCGCTGATGCGTGCCACGCCTTCCAGTCCGACCATCTGGATGGCACCGCTGACCTGGTGCAAATGTGTCTGGCTCTGGCGTAGCGGGGTGCTGTCAGAGGCATCGGTGGAAAACTGGGCCAGTTTTTCGCTTGCCTGACGCAGTGCCTGGTCAATTTCACCCTTGACCCAGGTAAGCGGGCCGGTATCGAATTCAATACTCATTTATCAACCTTAGTTCGAAACCACGGAGAGCACGGAGGTCACAGAGAAAGGCCATCTTGGGTCCTTTAGGGTGTATGCCAAGAGGCGAGCAATCCATTGTTTTTGCTCCGTGTTCTCCGTGAACTCCGTGGTTAACTGCTTTTTTCCAGGATTAAAGCGCCTTTGTGGCTTGCTCAGGAAAGCTTGAAACCTGCCACTGATCCGCGCAGATCGGTCGCCAGAGTCGCCAGTTCGCCGACGGAAACAGCGGTCTTCTTGGTGCCTTCCGTGGTCTGGAGGGTGACGCTCTGGATTTCCTGCATGTTGTTGGCCACCACGCCTGCTGCCTCGGCCTGATTCTGGGTGGCGCGGGAAATGGTTTCGATCAGTTCCGCCAGGTTGCGCGACACCTGACCGATTTCGTTGAGCGCCTGACCGGCGGCGTCCGATAGCTTTGTCCCTTCCACCACACCCTGAGTACTCTTCTCCATCGCCGACACGGCGTCCTGGGTATCGGTCTGAATGGTCTTCACAATCGCCGAAATCTGCTTGGTCGCTTCACCGGAGCGTTCCGCAAGACGCTGCACCTCTTCCGCCACCACCGTGAAGCCACGCCCCGCTTCGCCGGCCGAGGCCGCCTGGATGGCGGCGTTGAGCGCCAGAATGTTGGTCTGTTCGGTAATGTCGGAAATCAGGTCCACAATCTCGGAAATTTCCTGCGAGCTTTCACCCAATCGTTTGATACGCTTCGAGGTGTCCTGGATATGTTCGCGAATTTCATGCATGCCGGTAATGGAGTTGCGCACGGCGGTGGTGCCTTTTTCTGCTGCATCCAGTGATTGTTGCGCTACGCGGGCGGATTCGGCTGCGTTGGCAGACACCTCGTTAATCGACTGCGCCATTTGCAGCACCTGCGAAGAAGTGTCCTCGATTTCCTGAGACTGTTTTTCCGCGGCTTCGAGCAGTCCGCTGGAAATGCCCTGCGCTTCCTGCGATGCGCGAGTCACCTGCTCGCTGGTCTTGTTGATCTCGGTGACCAGTCCGCGCAGCTCGTCAATGGTGTAGTTGATCGAGTCCGCAATGGCGCCGGTAATGTCCTCGGTCACCTTGGCGCGCACTGTCAGATCGCCTTCCGCCAGGTCGCCCATTTCATTCAGTAGCCGCAAAATGGCTTCCTGGTTGGCCTTGTTCTCGCGCTCGCTCGACAAAGCGCGTTTTTTCGCATCATTGACGTTAATTGTGCCCAGCAGGACCAGAGCGCCGACGGCGAGCAAGCCATAAACGAAGGACAGGATCAGCAGGCCCGTCCCGCCGGCCAGTTTTTCATAACTGGTGGCAAGTTTGCGCGCGCCGTCGAGCAACTGGTCGCTGCCCACAAAAATGTTCCGGCCGGCCTGCTTGGAGTTCACCAGTTCCTGCATGCTTTGCAAAATCTTGTTGGAGTGACCGGAAAATTCCTTGAATGCTTCGCCGAGTTCGTCCAGCTTGTCGCGGGTGTCCGGGTCACGGACTGCTGTCAGGCGCAGGTCTTCACTACCGTTGATAAGACCATCAAGCATTTCCTGGAAAGTGTTGGCATCCTTGCCTAGCAGGAAGGCGACTTCCGGGTCGATCACGTCGGACGAGAGCAGGGTGTTGGCGTTTTTTGCCAGGCGCTGGGTCAGCATTACCATCTGCGATGCGATCGAAATTTCCCGTAATGGCGCGGCGGACTGGGTCAGGAGCGCAGTCACTTGTTCGGCCAGTTCAAGCAGCTGGATATTGTTGGCGTTGATTGCCGCCACGCTATGGTTCAGTTCCACCAGTTTCTTTTCCTGCGGCAGAATCAGGTAAATCGATTTTTCCGTTGGCTCCCATTTTTCGTCGAGCTCTTTCAGCATCGGCTGGATGGAAGAAGGCGAAGCGGGCAGGCCGTCGCCACCGTTGATCAGCTTTTTCAGGTTTTTCTCGAACAGCTGTTCACTTTCACCCAGTTGCTTGAATGCCGCCGTATTGCCCTGAGTTGCCTGTTGCGCGCTTTTGGCAATCTGCTGCGAGAGCATCTGCATTTCAGTTGAAATGGCAACGTAGTCGGCATTGCGGCCTACCTGAATGGTGTTGTAAACCAGGGTGGTTACCGCCAGGACAAGAAAGATGGCGAGCGCTGAAACCGTGATGAGATACTGTTTTTCGATCGGCAGGTGGCCGATGATCGGGACGCTTCCGGGCGCCTTGGCGGAGAGGTTGCGCAGACCTTGCAGGATCATGGTCGTATGCATCGGCGTTTCGCCGGCGCTTTTGGTTTTGTTCTTGCTTTTCCAGAACATCAGGTTTTCCACTTTGAAAGCCATTGCCTTTTCTCCATCCCTTGTTTTTTTAGGTTGCCGCTATCGTCCTGCCTGCAGGAAGCCCTGATCGTTGACCAGGGCCTGGATGTTCAGTTCTTGCCAGAGCCGTCCGGCGGTATCGGAAAATTCGGCGCTTACCCAGGGTGCCGCACCGTTGCTGATTTCCCTGGGTTGCAGCTGGTCGGCGTGGCGCAGGCCCAGCACGCGGCTGACCAGCAATCCGGAGTTCACCAGGAATTTTGCATTGGCCAGGATCAGGCGTTTGTCGGGGCCGCCGGAAACCGGCTCGCCACCGCAGAAGGCAGAAAAATCCACTACGCTGTAAAGGTTGCCACGGATATTTGCAACGCCGGAAAACCAGGGTTGCGAATGCGGCACCTGCGCGAGTTCTGGTGGCGGAATTGCTTCACCCACATCGGCCAGGTCCACAAGCCAGTATTGATCCCCCACCTGCAGACCAAGCTTGGAAGCCGCTCCTGTCTCGCCCCCCTGGGCAATGGCCTGCAATTTGGCTACCACGCCTTGCTGGTATTCGCGCAAACTGATTTTTTTGCGTGCCATGTTTAGACGGTTTTCCTTGTGATTAGCCGAGCGCGGAAATCTTGCTCAGCAGTTCGTCCTGGTTCACCGGCTTGGTGACGTAATCTTTCGCGCCCTGGCGCATGGCCCATACCTTGTCCGTTTCCTGGCCTTTGGTGGTGCACATGATGACCGGGATATGCTTGGTCTCGTCATCCTTGGTGATGGCGCGGGTTGCCTGGAAGCCGTTGAGGCCGGGCATGACCACGTCCATGATGATGAGATCGGGTTTTTCCTGCTTGGCTTTATCCAGCGCCTCTTCGCCACTTTCAGCGAGCGCCACCTGGTAGCCCTGTTTGGTCAGCAGGCTGCTAAGGAAGTGCCGCTCGGTGGGCGAGTCGTCTACCAGCAGAATTTTTTTGATGGTCATGGTTTACCTCTTCGTTGCAAAAATCATGCAGCGTTGCGCGATGTGGTGTGTTTGCGGACGGTTTCCAGCAGGCTATCCTTGGTGAAGGGCTTGGTGAGATATTCGTCCGATCCCACCATTCTGCCACGGGCGCGGTCGAACAGCCCATCCTTGCTGGAGAGCATGATGACCGGGGTGTGTTTGAAACGGGGGTTTTTCTTGATCAGCATGGTGGTTTGATAGCCATCCAGGCGTGGCATCATGATGTCCACGAAGCTGATGTCGGGCTCATGGTCGGTGATTTTTGCCATGGCGTCAAAGCCGTCTTCCGCCAGAATGACTTCGCAGCTTGCCTTCAGCAGGAAGATTTCTGCGCTGCGGCGAATGGTATTGCTATCATCAATGACCATGACCTTGGTGCCGGCCAGATTGTTTTCCTCGCTCACTGATCCCCCTAGAATGCGTGCTTTCGAACTTGTCTAAAACAATAGCTGCATGCCATTGTATAGAAAAACATCGGCAGGTAAACCCCGTTGCGGGCATGATTTGATTAAAACCGAGTTTTTCTGACGCCGCTGGCATACAGCGTGGCTGGCAGCAACAATTTCCGTTTCCGGCAACTATGCTATGATGCCGCGACGTTGTTTTTCGTTTAAATAACAGGATAGATAGGTATGTTGCGCAAGTTTCTGACCCTTACCGTTCTGCTCGGATCGACTGCGGTGGCGCCATTCTCCATGGCCAGCGTCACGATTGTTGGCTCCAGCACGCTCGAGCCTTTTCTCAAGCAGTGGACGCAGGCATACCAGGCCAGGTCGCCTGCCGCTGAAATCAATATTTCCAGCCCGGGCACCAGCGTGGCCCCAAAGGCGCTGATTTCCGGCAAGGCGGATCTGGCCGCGATGAATCGCGAAATGACCAACGATGAAACCGAAGCTTTCATCCGTGTCCACGGACATTATCCGATCGGTATTGCGGTGGCGATCGAAGCGGTTGCGCTTTACGCGCACCCTGACAACCCGATCAAGGGGCTGGATGTCAAGCAGGTGGATGCCATTTATTCTGCCGGCCATGGCTGTGGCTGGAGCGAGGATATCAGGCAGTGGGGCCAGCTTGGCCTCCCTTCGCCGTGGGACAAACAGACTATCGTGCGGCTGGGCCATGACAAGAAATCCGCTGTCCGCGATTTTTTCAACAAATCGGTATTGTGTCGCGATGATTTCGCAACCGAGGTTGAAGAACTCAAACACGACGAACTCCTGGCCAAAGTGGCGGAAACCAGGAATGCGCTGGGTTACGGTCGCTATCAGCCGGGCACAAAACTGAAAATCGTGCCCTTGAAGAAAGGTGCGGGAGATTATGTCGCGCTGACCCCGGACAATATTTATAACCGGAGCTACAAGTTGCAGCATTTCATGTATTTGTATGTCAACAAGTCCAGTGGCAAACCGGTTCCGGCCGAGATCGCTGATTTTCTCAGGACCGGCCTGTCGCGCGATGGTCAGGCGGCCGTCGTTGCAGCAGGATATCTCCCGCTCTCGGATGAACTGATCCAGCGCCAGTTGAGCAAACTCAAATAACCCTGCAATCCACCGTGGCGAGGCCCGCTCCGGTGGGCCTGCTGTTACGGAATCTTCATTATCATGTCTGATACGCCTCCTATCGTGCTTACTTTTGCCGCCTCCGACCCCAGCAGTGGGGCGGGATTGCAGGCGGATCTGCTGACTTTGTCGAGCATGGGCTGCTATCCCATTTCGGTGGTGACGGCCATCACGGTACAGGATACCGTGGGAGTGGAAGACATCCTTGCGCTGGATGCTGAACTGGTGGCGGCGCAAGCGCGTGCCGTACTGGAAGACATGCCGGTGGCGGTATTCAAGATTGGCATGCTGGGCAGCGTGGAAAATATCGCTGCGATCGCGGAGATTGTTGCCGACTATCCGGATGTGCCACTGATACTCGACCCGATTCTGGCCTCCGGGCGGGGCGATGAACTGGCCTCGGAGGAAATGCTGGAAGCCATGCTCGACATGCTGATTCCCCAGGCCACCATTATCACTCCCAACAGCCTGGAGGCGCTTCGTCTCGGACAGGATGACGGCGATGAGGAACTGGATTTATCCGATTGCGCCCGGCGTTTGATCGAGCTGGGGTGCGAGTATGTGCTGGTTACCGGCACGCATGAAAACACCCCGCAGGTGGTGAATACGCTTTATGGTCAGCAAGGCGTATTGCGCTCCGATGCCTGGCAGCGCCTGCCCGGCAGCTATCACGGATCGGGCTGCACCCTGGCTTCGGCGCTTGCCGCTTCGATCGCACATGGCCTGGATGTGGCCGATGCGGTGCGCGAAGCCCAGGAATACACCTGGCAAACCCTGCAGGCTGGATTCAGGCCGGGTATGGGCCAATACATTCCGGACCGGCTGTTCTGGGCGCGCGAAGAGGAAAGTGATGCTGATTAGCGGCCTGTATGCGATCACGCCGGAACAGCCCGATACGGCACGCCTGCTGTCTCAGGTTCGTTCAGCCCTGAGTGGTGGCGTGCGAGTGGTGCAGTACCGCAGCAAGAGCGAGGATGTGGCGCTGCTGCATGAACAGGCGAGTGAGCTGCTGGAACTGTGCCATTCATTTGAAGTCCCGCTGATCATCAATGACAGCCTGCGCCTGGCTGACCTGACCGGCGCCGATGGCGTGCATCTGGGGCGGGACGACGGCTCCCTGCGGCAAGCGCGCATCGTGCTTGGCGCGGAGAAAGTGATCGGCGTATCTTGCTATAATAGCCTGGAGCTTGCCATGCGGGCGGAGGAGGAAGGGGCCAGCTATGTTGCTTTCGGCAGTTTTTTTTCCTCCATCACCAAGCCGGGGGCGGTGGCGGCGCCGCTGTCCCTGCTGAACGAAGCGAAAGCGCATCTGCTTGTGCCGGTTGTCGCCATTGGCGGAATTGCCATAGGCAACGCAGCTTCGCTGATTGCCGCCGGCGCAGACGCGATAGCAGTGATTTCCGGCTTGTTCGATGCGCCCGATATTCAGCTCGCAGCACAACAATATTCTCAACTTTTCAGCCATGCACCGATGACCGGGCAGAGGCTGCACTAGGAACCCGACATGACTTCGCGCAATACAGAGCTTTTCGTGCAATCCCAGCAGCGTATTCCAGGCGGCGTAAACTCCCCGGTACGCGCATTTCGTTCGGTCGGCGGCACGCCGGTATTTTTCAAGCGCGGCCTGGGGCCGCGCTTATGGGACGAGGACGACAAGGCTTATATCGATTATGTAGGCTCCTGGGGACCGGCGATTCTGGGCCATGCCCAGCCCGATGTGGTGCGCGCGGTGCAGGATGCGGCGGCCAGGGGCCTGAGCTTTGGCGCACCCACGGCGCAAGAGCTGGAAATCGCGGAATTGTTGTGCCAGCTGGTGCCTTCGATGGAGCAAGTGCGGCTGGTGAGTTCCGGCACCGAAGCCACCATGAGCGCGATCCGGCTGGCACGCGGCTTTACCGGGCGCAGCAAGATCATCAAGTTCGAGGGTTGTTACCACGGCCATGCCGACTTCCTGCTGGTCAAGGCCGGCTCCGGTGCGCTGACCTTCGGCAACCCCAGCTCGGCCGGCGTGCCGGAGGAAGTGGCGGCGCAGACCATTGTGCTGGATTACAACGACGTGGCAGGCCTGACGCAGACTTTTCAGCAGATCGGCAGCGAAATCGCCGCGTTGATTGTCGAACCGGTGGCGGGCAACATGAACCTGATCACACCCAAACCCGAATTCCTCAAGGCGATGCGCGATCTGTGCAGCCAGTATGGCAGCGTACTGATTTTCGACGAAGTGATGACCGGCTTCCGCGTCGGCCTGCATAGCGCGCAGGGGCTGTTCGGCATCAAGCCGGACCTCACCACGCTGGGCAAGGTGATCGGCGGCGGCATGCCGGTGGGTGCTTTCGGCGGACGGCGCGAAATCATGGAGAAACTGGCGCCAGTCGGGCCGGTTTATCAGGCGGGCACGCTTTCCGGCAACCCGGTGGCGGTGGCAGCCGGACTCGCCACCTTGAAATTGCTGCAAGCGCCCGGATTTTATGAAAACCTGACCCGCATGACCAAGAAGCTCACCGATGGCCTGACGGCCGTGGCGCAGGAAGCCGGCGTGGCTTTCTGCGCCCAGTCGGTGGGCGGCATGTTCGGTCTGTATTTCAGCGCCACGCCGCCGACCAGTTATGCCGAAGTGATGCAGTGCGACAAGGAAGCCTTCAACCGCTTCTTCCACGCCATGCTCGACGAGGGCGTGTACCTGGCACCTTCCGCGTTTGAGGCCGGATTCGTGTCCGCCGCCCATGGCGACGCGGAAATCGAGGCAACACTGGAGGCGGCGCGGCGCGTTTTTGCCAAATTGAAATAAGCAGGAGATTTCATGCGTCCCGCGCAATTGATGACGATTCTGGATCGCGAATTTACCAGCGCCGCTGAAGGCCACCATACGCCGGTCATGCTGTGGGGGCCGCCGGGCGTGGGCAAGTCGCAGATCATTGCCCAGGTGGCGGCACGCCACCATGCGCCAGTGGTGGATATCCGCCTGTCGCAGATGGAGCCCTCCGATTTGCGCGGCATTCCGTTCCGCATCGGCGACCATGTGGAATGGGCGGTGCCGGCCATGCTGCCGGATGCCGTGCGCCATGGCCCGGCGGGGGTGCTGTTTCTCGATGAAATCACTTCCGCGCCGCCCAGCGTTTCGGCGGCGGCCTATCAGCTCATTCTCGACCGCCGTCTGGGCAATTACCGCGTGCCCGATGGCTGGGCCATTTTCGCCGCCGGCAACCGCCAGGGCGATCGCGGCGTGACCTACACCATGCCGGCACCGCTGGCCAACCGTTTTTCCCACTTCGAGGTGGAAGCCCATCTCGACGACTGGGTGGCGTGGGCCTACCACAGCGGCATCGACGAGCGCCTGATCGCTTTCCTGCGCTTCCGCCCCGAACTGCTGTTCGATTTTGATCCGGCGCACAACCCGGTGGCCTTTCCCTCGCCCCGTTCCTGGGAATTTGCCCACCGCGCGCTGCAGAAGTTCGGCGACATGCCGGAATTGCTGCTCGGCTCGCTGCAGGCCTGTGTCGGCCCGGCTGCCGGGCTGGAACTGCATGCCTTCGTGGATAATCTCGGCAAGATGCCGGATATCGACGCCATCGTGCGCGGCGAGGCCGCCGAGGTGCCGCATGAAGTCGATCTGCAATATGCCGTCGCGTCCGCACTGGTCGGCCGCGCCATTCGCGCCAAAAACAGCCCCGAAGCGGCAGCCGTGCATGGCCATATCCTCGATTACGCCACCCGTTTCCCGCTGCGCGAAATGGGCATCATGCTGGTATCGGACATGCATCGCGCCATCGGCCAGCAGCTCTTCAAGGTGCCGCAGTTCTCGCAATGGGCGAATGCGGTGGCCGACATCATGCTGTACGAAATGTAAATCTTGGGATGCCGGTTTGTAACCACGGAGAACACGGAGGACACGGAGAAAGACCAACCTGCTTTTACTCCGTGTTCTCCGTGAACTCCGTGGTAAAAGCCTTTGCCTTTATACGCCATGTTTGATACCTCGATCGAAACCAAGCTCGCCGCCGCCCGCACCCGGCTGATTCTCGACAAGCCGTTTCTGGGCGCGCTGGCCCTGCGTCTGCCCATGGTGGCAGCGAATGCCAAATGGTGTCCCACCTCGGCCACGGACGCGCGCAAGTTCTATTACAACCCGGAATACATTGCCGCGCTGACGCTGGAAGAAACCCAGTTCGTGCTGGCGCATGAGGCGCTGCATTGCGCCTTGTCCCACTTTGCTCGCCGCCAGCATCGCGTCAAGCACCGCTGGGACGTGGCCTGCGACCATGCCATCAATCCCCTGCTGGTGGCGGACGGCCTCAAGCCGCCGCCGGGCGTGTTGTTGCTGGACGCCTATGAAGGCATGACGGCGGAGGAAATCTACCCCTGCATCGGTGACAACAATTCCGACCAGACCATGGACCAGCACCTCTACGACAATGAAGAGTCGGAGGGGGGGCAGGAGGGCGAGAACGATCAGGAGCCGCAACAGGATGGCGGCGGAGGCAGCGGCAGGCAGCAGAAGGATGATAGCGATGGCAGCGGGGGCGGTCAGCAGCAGGACCAGCAGGATGGGCAGGGTGGCGCGGCGCAACCACCGCCCCTGAACGCCAGGGAGCGCGACGAACTGGGCCGTCAGTGGCAGCAGCGCATGGCTGCCGCCGCCCAGCAGGCGATGGCCGCGGGCAAGATGGGCGGCGCCCTGGCTCGCATGGTGGATCATCTGCTGCAACCGCAGTTGCCGTGGCGCATGCTGCTGGCGCGCTATATGACCCAGGCGGCGCGGGATGATTACAGCTATATGCGGCCCTCAAGAAGAGAGGGGCAGGTGATCTTCCCCTCCCTGCGCAGCGGTCAGGTGGATCTGGTGGTGGCGCTGGATACCAGCGGCTCGGTGGGCGAGCAGGAACTCTCCCAGTTCCTTTCCGAAGTGAATGCGCTGAAGGGCCAGATGCGCGCCAGGGTTACGCTGCTGGCCTGTGATACTGCCGTGGCGGAAGGCGCGCCATGGGAGTTCGAGCCGTGGGAGGAATTGAGATTGCCGGCGCACATCAAGGGCGGCGGCGGCACCAGCTTTGTGCCGGTATTCGAATGGCTTTCCCGCTACGGCAGGCAGCCTGATTTGCTGCTGTATTTTACCGACGCCGAAGGCGATTTTCCCAAACAGGAGCCGAATTTCCCCACCCTCTGGCTGGTCAAGGGCCGGGCGCCGGTGCCGTGGGGGCAAAGGATACAGCTCAACTAATGGAATTTTCCAGCGAAGATGCCCTGCGCCTCAATGTCCTGCTGACGCATGAATTGCAGGCGGTGCGCATCGATGAAAACACTTTCACCCTTTATGCCCTGACCGAACGGGGTGAGGCGCGTGTTGCGCTGCATCCGACCGGACGCAAGGAGCAGTACTTGCGCCTGGTGCGTGAAATGCTGTCAGGTCATGCGCTGGGCTCACCCGGCGGTTATCCCCTGTTCATCCAGCGCTGGACGCGCATGGGGCAGAACTCTGGCGACAATATCGACAAATTGCTGCTTCTTGGGGATGAGGAGGCGGTCGTTTCTGTCGCTTATTCACCCAGGCTCTCTGACGAGCTGGCACGCCGGGCATGGTGGTGTTCGCAGAGCGGGGACAATGCGCGGCGCATGCTGGAGCGGGAAGTGGTTTCGCGGGGAAGCATGGGGCCGGTGCTGGCAAACTATCTGGTGGAGCATTTGCCGTTTGAGACCAGCCCCCACGTGGTGATCGACACCATCCGCATTGTGCTTCAGCCTGGGCTGCTTGATGAACAAACTCAGTCGCGCCTGTGGAATCGGGCAAAAAGCGACAATGCCTACTATGTCGGCTTTCTTGCTGCCATGCCGGATACCTTGCCGGGGCAAGGCACGGCAAGGGCCGATCAGGAAGAGCTGACTGCCCTGCTGGACCCTCTGGCGCAGAACGGAAACCGTTATGCACGACAGTTGATGCGCGTGCTGTCAGCGTCTGGCCAGACTTTCCTGGCTGCCTGCGATGATGTGTTGCGGCGCCCTGCGGATCAGGATGTGGCGCGTGCCATGTTTCATGTCATGGGGGCTTATTTTGGCGTATTGCGGCATGAGGTGGGTGAGGAACTGAATCTTGAGAGCGCGATAGCGATGGCGCAGCAGCGACTGGATTCTCCAGACAGTGAACTGGCTGCCGTCCTTGCCGCTGCACCCCAATGTCTGCCAGCGCTGCGAGCCTTGATGACCCTTGCCGAGATAGGCGAGTTCAGCGTGGCGCCGATTCTGTCGCGCACCACCGCCATCGGCTCCCTGATGCGGCGCAAGCTCGAGCCGGTGAGCGAGCCGGTGCTGGAACAGATTGCCGTGCTGCGGGCTGCACCCTAGCGAGTTAACACGCCCCGGCTATTTTGCCGTCTTTTCGCCGGGGCCAATGCGGGAGATATAATCGGCCACTGCACTGATGTCACTGGTGGAATAGCGTTTTACCACCTTGACCATTTTGGGATTGGCATTGCGGCGATTGCCGTCGCGGATGGCCGTTATCTGGCGGACCAGGTAACGGTAGTGCTGGCCTTTGGTGACGGGGTAGAATTTCTCGGCATTGCCCTCGCCGCGCTCACCGTGACAGGTAACGCAATCTTTCTGGTACAGCGCCTTGCCGCGCGCCAGGTCGCTTCCGGGGCCTTTGCCATTGTTGCCGGGCAAGGGCAGTCTGTTGAGGAAGGCGGCAATATCGGCTACTTCCTGCGTGTCCATTACATGCTTTCCGGCAAAGGGGAACATTTTCGGATTATCGCGCCGCCCTTCGCGCACATCGGAAATCTGCTTGATCAGCACCGTGATGTGTTGTCCAGCCAGTTGCGGGTAAGCGCCGTCCGGCAGGCCGGAGGCGTCGGGTTTGTGGCAGCCCTGGCAGCCCTGATAGGCGATTTTTCCGCGTTCCGCGTTGCCCTTCATTTTCAAGAGAATCGCTTCCTCTCCCGACTGTGCTTCCCAGACATAATCGGGCGATTCTATCCCGGGTGCCTTGGGCTGCTGGGGAGGAGCCGCATGGGCGGACGACAGGACGGCCAGGCTCAGGGTCAGGGTCAGGCTTGTCAGAAATGCTTTTTTCATGGTGCAAATCCTTCCATCAGTGATTACTTCAGGCTGGCGACGTATTCGGCCACCGCTTTCATTTCCTGTTCGGTCATCCGCAGTGCCAGAGACTGCATTACCAGGCCGCGGTCATTATCACGCTCACTGCTGGCGAAGCGTTTTAACTGCTGGTAGACGTAAGCAGCATGCTGGCCCGCCAGATGCGGGTAAGCACTGGTGCCGCTTCCGTCCGGCTGGTGGCAGCCGGCACAGGCCGGCACGCCCAGATCGGGGTTTCCGTTGGCGAAGAATTTCTTGCCGGACTCAAGCAGATCCGGGTTGTTCACGATGCCGGGCTTGTTTTTCTGCTCTGCGAAAAAGACCGCCAGATTAGACATGTCATCCGGGCTGAGGCTGGCCACCATGGCGGACATGATGTCGTTCTTGCGCTTGCCCGCCTTGAAGTCCTTGAGCTGCTTGAGCAGGTATTCCGGCTGTTTTGCGGCGAGTTTTGGATAGTCCGGATTGGGTGGAGAAATGCCGTTGCCATCCGGGCCGTGGCAGGCAATGCATGCCCGGGCGGAGATGGCTTTGCCCTTGTTTGCATCTCCCTTGACGGGGAGCGCGGCGCCGGCAGAGCCGGCAGAAAAAATGAACAGGATGGCGCAGAGAAAGCGGTTCATGATATTTCCTTGGTCTATAGCGTGCCGTATGAATGCAGCCCGGACAGGAACATGTTGACGCCGAGAAAAGCGAAGGCCGTCACAAATAGCCCGATAACAGCCCACCACGCCAGCAGCGGGCCGCGCAGGCCCTTGACCAGACGCAGATGGAGCCAGGCGGCGTAATTCAGCCATACGATCAGTGCCCAGGTTTCCTTGGGGTCCCATGACCAGTAACCACCCCATGCTTCCGCTGCCCACATGGCGCCGAGAATGGTGGCGATGGTGAAGAAGGCAAAGCCGATGGCGACTGATTTGTACATCAGGTCGTCAAGCAGATCGAGGGCGGGCAGGCGGCTTGCCAGGATGCCCTTTCCGGCCAGCAGATAGGCGAAACCAACGCTCGCGGCCAGCGCAAAAGCGCCATAGCCGATGAAGTTGGCCGGGACGTGGATTTTCATCCAGTAGGATTGCAGCGCCGGGACCAGCGGCTGGATCTCATGTGCCTGGCGATCGAAGGTGTACCACAGCAGAAATCCCACGGCAGTGCTGATGACCGGCAGCACGAAGCTGCCCAGCTGGCGGTTCTGGTAGCGCAGTTCGTAATAGAGATACATCAGCGCGGTGAGGAGGGAAAACAGGATGAAAACTTCGTACAAGTTGCTGAGCGGGATGTGGCCGACATCCGGACTGATCAGGTAGGACTCGTACCAGCGCGTCATCAGGCCGACAAAACCCATCACCACCGCACTCCAGGTGATGGCGCTGGCAACCCTGGCGGTAAAGCCGGAACGGGTCAGCAGGGCGAACCAGTAGCTGGCGGTGGCGAGTACGAACAAGGCGCTCATCCACATGATGGCGGTCTGGCTGCCGAAGAAGAATTTGAGGAAGAAGGCCTGCTCCGCGCGTTCCAGCTGGCCGTGATACTGGCTGATGCCAAACAGGCTCAGGGCGGCCACCAGCAGTAGCAGGACGCGGAAAGGTTTCCAGAACCAGCCCTGCCAGACCAAGCCCGCGGCGGTAAGGAACAGGATGCCTTTTTCGTAGGCATCCATGTAGTCGCCATAGAGCTGGAAGGCGTAAATGCTGCCACCCGCCAGCACCAATGCATATAGCCAGTCAAACCACGACAGGGATCTGAGTAGCGAGGGCCGGGCGTGATAGTCGAGTGTCTTGTCCGTCAATTCCATGCGTCATTCCTTTAGCAGCGCAGCCAGATGCGTCTTGTGGCGGCTGAATTCCTGCTCGAAGTCCATCGTCTTGCGGTTGCTGGACGTCGCGAACAACACCGTTCCAAGTCGTGGTTGGACCAGCAGCCAGATACGGCGTTCCCTGATATAGAACATGAAGAATACGCCCAGCACCAGCAAAACACACCCGCCGTAGACAATATTCTGGCCGGGGGAGCGGGTCAATTGCAGACCACTCGCCATGACCTCCTCGAATTCCGCGAGCTGGAGATAGACCGGTGCGCCGTAGGCGAACAGATCGCTGACAGTGCTGAGGCTGTCACGCACGAAATGCCGGGTTTCATCATCCATGGCGACGGGCTGGCCTGCGCGGATCTGGGCGGCATGCCAGGCCGAGAGCGTTGCGCTTTCGAGAATCTTGACATAGGTCTGGGCCGCTTTCTCCTGTTCGGCAGCGGGCACGCTTTGCTCGATGAATTTGGCCATGGCTTCAAATCCGCCACTGGCAAACACATTGAGCACCCTGGTTGTGCTGTCCGCCAGTTTGGCCAGCACTTTTGGGTCTATGGCCTCGCCCTGCAAGGCAAATTCGGCGAAGTGGCGCGCGATTCCGGGGTGGGCCTGTTTGTCCAGCAGCACTGCGCGCAGGCGCATGAAGCCATCGATCTTGCTTTGCCCGTCCAGCGGGAAACGAATGTAGCGGAACGGCTCGTTAGGCGCCATCCGCATGCCCGAGAGCAGGTACCAGCGATTTTCAAGCTGGATCGGCAGCATGTAGTTGAAATACTCCTGCGCCTGGCCCTGGGCATCGCGGATCTTGTACTGGAAGCTGGGGCCGACGTTGCGCAAATCATTTTGCGCGCGCTTGGCGCTGCCGGTCCGGAAGAACTTGTTCAGGTTGTCCCAGGCGTCCGCACCGCCCTCCTCATGATTAAAGTTTTCGATATTGAATTTGCGGAATTCGCTAAATTCGATGGTGTAAGTGGCGTCGTTGTTGGAAAGCTGGCTGGACTCCTTGACCACGCCCTTCAGGTCGAAAGCCTGGTGGTTCGGACTGAACAGGCTCCAGCCCTTCATCTTCAGGCGCGTGCCGCCATCGCCGAAGCTGGCCTGATAAATTGCAATCCCCTGGTAAATCAGCGGATGGTTGACGCTGATGGTGCGGGAAATGCTCTCCCGGGTGGTTTTGTCGATCAGCGTGATATCGCTCTCGAAGGATTTGGGCTGGCCGGTGGGGTAATGTTCCACCCGGAATTTATTCAGCTTGATGTCGAAAGGCAGGTCCTGTACCAGATAGCCGTCGGCAATATGGATGAAGACAACATCCGCGCCCGCACCTTCAGGAATGGTCACACCACCGCGAAAAGACAGGTTGGCAGGCGACAGGCGGCTGGCAGCCGGGACCTCGTTCTGTGGAATGTCCCGGGTTTCGATTTTTTTCCAGCCCAGCAACTGCTGGGCCTTGAGGGGGAGATTGCCGTCTATCAGACCACCCAGGCAAATCACCACAATGGCAGCGTGCGTGAGTATGTAGCCGATACGGTGGTAGCTGCCGGCCTTTGCGGCAATCAAGACATCCCCGCCCTCGTTCGGTGCGCCCAGTTTGGCGCGGAAGCCCTGGCCCTGAAGATAGTTGCCGAGCCGGTGGGTTAATGTGGCCGCAGGCAGGGCTGTGGCATATTCGGCCTGATGGGCAAAGGCCCGCAGCGATGTTTCCGTGGCGTGTTCGCGGAAAGAACGCATCTCGCGCAGCATCAGCGGCGTGTTGCGATAAAGGCACAGGCTGGTGGAAAGAATCAGGAACGCCAGGATGAGGAGGAACCAGCTGGCGTGATAAACATCATACAAACCCAGCATTTCGAAAGTCTGGAACCAGAATTGGCCAAACTGCATGATGTAGTTCGGGTATGGCTCGTTTTGCTTGAGCACGGTGCCGATGACCGAAGCAATTGCCAGCACGGTGAGCAGGCTGATGGCAAAGCGCATCGAGCTCAGCAATTCATACAGGCCATGAGCCAGATTGCGGTGTGATGGGTTTGGTTGGGTCACGATATGAAAACTGGTGCGGACAAAAAAAGGGTGACTTGCGCCACCCTTATCTGTTTACGGTTGCCCGTTGATTGCTTTAGTTCAGGCCGGAGATGTATTCCGCCACGGCAGCCATTTCCTGATCCGTCATCTTGGAGACGATGACGCGCATCATTTTTGCGGCATCGTTGGCGCGCTCGCCGCTACGGAATTTCTTCAGCTCGGCCAAAGTGTATTCGCCATGCTGGCCGTGGAGCGAGGGGAACTGAACCGGAATGCCGGCACCGTTCGGGCCGTGGCAGGAAGCGCAGGCGGGTACGCCGCTGGCCTGGTTGCCACCCTTGTAGATTTTCTGGCCCAGGGCGATCAGATCCTTGTTCTGGGCACTGCCGGGAGTGACCTTATTCTGGCCGAAGTAGGCGCCCAGGTTTTTCATGTCTTCCGGCGACAGGGCGGCGACCATGCCAGCCATGATGGCGCTTTTGCGCTCACCGGATTTGAAGTCGGTCAGTTGCTTGGTGAGGTATTCGGGATGCTGGCCGGCCAGTTTTGGGTTGGCAGGTGCAGTGCTATTGCCGTCAGCATTGTGACAGGCAACGCAAACCGTCGTCGCGATCTGTTGAGCCTTGGCAGGATCGCCCTTGGCGGCAGTTTCCGCCAGCGCTGAAGATGCGGCCATTACACCCGCAATCGCCATCATCGCCATGGTTTGTTTCATTCTCCGACTCCTTAGACAGTTCTTTTGAGCTATAAAAGTTGACAATTCTATACCAAGAGTAAGCTATCATGCCACTTTGATAGAAAATTTTTCCATGGCTTTACTTCAGCACGCACAGTTCCATATTTCCGCCAATGATTTGCGCGATCTGCCCCCGCCGTTCGGGCGCGAGGTGGCTTTTGCCGGCCGCTCCAATTCGGGCAAATCGAGTGCAATCAACACCCTGTCCAACCGGAACCGGCTTGCTTTCGTCAGCAAAACACCTGGCCGCACCCAGCTGATCAATTTCTTCAGCCTGGGGGAGGACCGCTACCTGGTGGACCTGCCGGGTTATGGTTACGCCAAGGTGCCTGAAAAAATACGCCTGCACTGGCGTTCGGTGCTGAGCGCCTATTTGCAAACCCGGTCTTCGTTGTGTGGTCTGGTGCTCATCATGGATGCGCGCCGCCCCTTGACAGACCTGGACCGGCAGATGCTGGAGTGGTTCCAGCCTACCGGAAAGCCGGTCCATGTGCTGCTGACCAAATCGGACAAATTGACCCGCCAGCTGGCGACCGCCACGTTGCGCGCGGTGGAGAAGGATTTGCAGGAAATTTACCCGGGCGCGACCGTTCAGTTGTTTTCCAGCCCCAAGCATCAGGGTATGGAAGAGGCGGAGCGGGTAATTGGCAAGTGGCTGATGCCTGCCGAGGATGCCCTGACGTAAAGTCCCGAATCCGGAGTTTGGGACTCGTGCGTATCGCGCCACCCTTGCGCCCGTAAGGCAAATTAGGGTTAAAATGCAAATTTCCCCGCCTTTTTAAGGAATCATCATGCCTCAATATCGTATCGCGCCCAGCATCCTCTCGGCCAACTTTGCCAATCTCGGCCAGGACGTGGACAACGTGCTCGCCTCCGGCGCGGACATCGTTCACTTCGACGTGATGGACAACCATTACGTGCCCAACCTGACCATCGGACCGCTGGTATGCGAAGCCCTGCGCAAGCACGGTGTGACCGCGCCGATCGACGTGCACCTGATGGTCAAGCCGGTGGACCGCATCATCCCTGACTTCGCCAAGGCTGGCGCCACCTACATCACTTTCCATCCAGAAGCTTCAGAGCATGTCGACCGCACCATCGGCCTGATCAAGGAAAATGGCTGCAAGGCCGGTCTGGTATTCAATCCGGCCACGCCGCTGGATGTGCTGGAATACACCCTGGACAAGCTCGACATGGTGCTGCTGATGTCGGTCAACCCCGGTTTTGGCGGCCAGAAATTCATTCCCTATGTGCTCGACAAGGCCCGCAAGGTCCGTCAGATGATCGATGCGCGCGGCCTGGACATCAGCCTGGAAATTGACGGCGGCGTGGGTCCCGGCAACATTCTGGAAGTGGCCCGCGCCGGGGTGGACACCTTTGTCGCCGGTTCTGCCGTATTCGGTGCCGCCAAGGACAGCGACCCACACCGCTTTGACTCCATCATTGCCGCGATGCGTGCCGAACTGGCCAAGGTTTAATCGCCACCATGTTCAGGCGCACGGTTCCACTCTTGCTGCTGGCCGCGGCGTTGCCGCTGGCTGGCTGCGAGATGCTGAGCGGTGGCGACAAAGGCAAGGACGGCGAATCCATCGGCTTCGCCTGCCGCCTGTCGGACAAGCTGCCCGAAGACTGCATGAAGGAAAACAGCATCTATACGCCCACCTCCATTCTCACTGGCTGGAAGCGTGCCGACACGGAAAAGAAGGAAGTCCCCCACGGCACGGAAAAACCAGCCGAAGAGGCGGCAGCCGAGGGCGAAGCCAAGCCCGAGGGCGATCAGGCCGCCGAGCCTGCGGCAGAACAACCTGAGAAACACTAAAAATACATGACAAAACCGAATTTTCCCATCCGCCTCAAGGCGGTCGTCATCGATCTCGACGGCACCCTGCTCCACACCGCGCCCGATCTGGCCGAGGCAGCTACGCGCATGGCGGCGGAGCTTGCCCTGCCGCCGGTGGCGCTGGCGACTGTCACGGGATACATCGGCAACGGCGTTTCCCGCCTGGTGAAGCGAGTGCTCACCAGCGAGATGGATGCGGAGCCTGATGCGGCCCTGTTCGCCAGGGCCTTGCCGATTTATGAAAAACACTATGCCGAGGTGGTCAGCCGCGAAAGCCGGCCTTTCCCGGGTGTGGTCGAGGGCCTGGAAGCAATGAAAGCGGCGGGATACCGCCTCGCCTGCATCACCAACAAGGCAGAAAAATTCACCGTGCCGTTGCTGAAAGACACCGGCCTGTTTGATTATTTCGAACTGATCCTTTCCGGCGATTCGCTGCCCAAACGCAAACCGGATCCGCTGCCACTGCAGCATGCCTGCAAACATTTCGGGATCGAGCCGTCCGAACTGCTGCTGATCGGCGACTCTCTCAACGATACCCAGGCTGCACGTGCGGCAGGCAGTCACGTATTCTGCGTGCCCTATGGCTACAACCGTGGCCGCAGCGTGGAAGAACTGGACCTTGATGCCGTGGTGCCCAGCCTGCTGGAAGCCACAAAACTGATGGTGAAAATCTGATTCATGAATAATCGGCGAGTTGAACTGAAAAGCGCGGGGCTTTCCTGGCGATGGCGTGCCTGGCAATAAGCAGCGCCAGCTATTCCCCTTTTCAGTAAAACTTACGGAATCCACATCATGACCGAACAGGAATTCAACCGTCTTGCCGCAGAAGGCTACAACCGCATCCCGCTCACGCTGGAAACGCTGGCCGACCTCGACACGCCACTTTCGCTTTACCTGAAGCTCGCCAACCAGCCCTATTCCTACCTGCTTGAGTCGGTGGTGGGCGGCGAGCGCTTCGGCCGCTATTCATTCATCGGCCTGCCCGCCAAAACCCGCATCGTGGTACGCGGAAAGCAGGTCACGGTTGAAAGCGGCCAGGCTGTTCTTGAAAGTACGGCAAGCTCTGACCCGCTGCAATTCATCGAGTCTTACATGGCCCGCCTCAAAGTGGCCGAGCGTCCAGGCCAGCCGCGCTTTTCCGGCGGACTGGCGGGCTACTTCGGCTACGACACCATTCGCTATGTCGAAAAAAAGCTCGCCGCCGTGGTCAAGCCTGACGTCATTGGCGCGCCGGACATCCTGCTGCTGCTGTCTGACGAGCTGGCGGTGATGGATAATCTTTCCGGCAAGATCTATCTCATCGTTTACGCCGATCCCGGCCAGCCCAATGCCTTTGCCCTGGCACAGCAGCGGCTTGCAGAGCTGCGCGGCATGCTGCGCAGGGCGGTGGAAATTCCGGAGGCAGCGGTTTCCGGTCCGCAACAGGCGACATCGGAATTTGGCGAGGAAGCTTTCAAGGCCGCCGTGGAAAAGGCCAAGCGTTATATTTTCGACGGCGACATCATGCAGGTGGTGCTGTCCCAGCGCATGAGCCAGCCCTATGCCGCCTCCCCGCTTTCCCTGTACCGGGCGCTGCGGACGCTGAACCCCTCCCCCTACATGTTCTACTACGACATGGGCGACCATCATGTGGTCGGCGCCTCGCCGGAGATTCTGGTTCAACTCGAATCCGATACCGTTACCGTCCGGCCGATCGCGGGCACCCGTCCGCGCGGCAAAACGCGCGAGGAGGACGAAGCCCTGGCGGCCGACCTGCTTAGTGATCCCAAGGAGCTGGCCGAGCACCTGATGCTGATGGACCTCGGACGCAACGATGTGGGCCGCGTTGCGGAAACGGGCACGGTGCAGGTGTCCGAGAAAATGGTGATCGAGCGTTATTCGCATGTGATGCACATCGTTTCCAACGTTGAAGGACGGCGCAAGCCGGGTGTCTCGGCACTGGATGTGCTGCGTGCAACCTTCCCGGCAGGCACGCTGTCCGGCGCCCCGAAAGTGCGCGCCATGGAAATCATCGACGAACTGGAACCGACCAAGCGTGGCATTTACGGTGGCGCGGTAGGCTATCTCGGCTATAACGGCGACATGGATCTGGCGATTGCGATTCGCACCGCCGTGATCAAGGATGGCACTTTATTCGTACAGGCCGGCGCGGGCGTGGTGGCCGATTCCGTCCCGCAGAGCGAATGGGAAGAAACCCGCAACAAGGCGCGCGCCGTGCTGCGCGCCGCCGAACTGGCGCTGGGCGGGCTGGGCACGGAAGAAAGATGATCAGCCTGAGCCAGGTCAGCAAACGCTACCCCGGCGGCTATGAGGCGCTGAAAAACATCAGCTTCTCCATCGAAAAAGGCGAGATGGTGTTTGTCACCGGCCATTCCGGCGCGGGAAAAAGCACGCTGCTCAACCTGATTGCCGCCATCGAGCCTCCCAGCAGCGGCAGCATCATCATCAACGGGCAGAATCTGAGCCAGCTTCGTCGCGCCGCAGTGCCGTTCCTGCGGCGCAACTTCGGCCTGATTTTTCAGGACCACAAGCTGCTTTATGACCGCAGCGTATTCGACAATGTCATGCTGCCGCTCGAGATTACGGGTTTTGATCGCAATGAGGCCGCCAAGCGCACACGCGCCGCGCTCGACAAGGTCGGGCTGCTGGAGCGCGAAAAAACCATGCCCATCGCCCTTTCCGGCGGTGAACAGCAGCGCCTGTGCATCGCCCGCGCCATTGTCCACCGCCCGTCCATCCTGCTGGCGGACGAGCCCACCGGCAACCTCGACAGCGCTTATGCCGGCGATATTCTGGAAATGTTCAAATCATTCAATCAGGTTGGCGTCACCGTGCTGATTGTCACCCACGACGAGCGCCTGATAGAACGTTTTGGCGAACGCACCCTGCACCTGCAACACGGAACCCTGGCAGCATGAACCGCCACTGGCGCACCCTGATGGGCACCTTGCGGCGGCTGGCCGGCACGCCGCTTGCCACCCTGGTGACGGTCAGCGTTATCGGTATCGCCCTCAGCCTGCCGGCCGGGCTCTATCTGCTGCTCTCCAACCTCGGCCAGGCTGGCGATACGCTGGAAACCCAGCCGCAAATCAGCCTGTTTCTCAAACTTGATGCCGGTAAAGAGGTGCAGCGCCAGATCGAACAGCAACTCAAGGGTAACGCTGCGATCAAGACATTCCGTTTTGTCGCTCGCGACCACGCGCTCAAGGAGCTCACTGCCAGCAACGGTCTGGGCGACCTCACCGCCGGTCTGCCAAACAACCCCCTGCCTGACGCTTATATCATTACCGCCCTGGAAAATGATGCGGCTCAACTGGACAAGCTGCGCAGCGAAATTTCGAAATGGCCGGGCGTGGAAAGCGCGGAACTCGACTCGGCCTGGGTCAAGCGCCTGAACGCCATGCTGGATCTGGGCCGGCAGCTAACCTTCATGCTTGCCGTGTTGCTGGCTTTCGGTCTGATTGCCGGCATGGGCAACATTATCCGCTTGCAGATCCTTACCCGGCAGGAAGAAATCGAGGTCAGCAAGCTGATCGGCGCCACCGACCGTTTCATCCGGCTGCCTTTTCTCTACCACGGCGCATTTCAGGGACTGCTGGGCGGCCTGGCCGCGTGGGCCATCATCGCCATCAGCACCCAGATATTGAATGTCAGCGTAATCAGGCTTGGCAGTCTCTATGGCTCGGCCTTCAGGCTGGAGGGGCTGGCCACGGGAGATGCGGTCGTGCTGCTGGGTTTTTCCGCCGTCCTGGGCTGGGCCGGCGCCTATATTGCAGTCAGCCACTTTCTGCGCCACTTTCACCTTACCCGCCACTAGCAGCCGCGTGAGCGGGGCGATGAAGCCTGGGTCAACAAATCCGCGGCAATTGATCCCCGCTTAGCCAGTCCACGATGCGCTTGCCGCCGAAAGAGGTTTCCATCTGCACAAAATTGTGGCTGTCCGCAACCACCTCGCCGATGATGGCGGCATCGCGGCCCAGGGGGTGGTTTTTCATGGTTGCCAGCAGTAATGGCGCATCCTGCGCACTGCAGATAGCCACCAGCTTGCCTTCGTTGGCCACATAAAGCGGGTCCAGGCCGAGATATTCGCAGGTTGCGCTGACCGCTTCGCGCACCGGCAGGGCGCTTTCCCGGATGAGCATGCCCACGCCGGATTGCCGTGCCAGTTCGTTGAGCGTGGTGGCGACCCCGCCACGGGTCGGGTCGCGCAGGCAATGAATCGTGGGCACGGCTGCCACCATGGCCGCCACCAGATCATGCAGGGAAGCCGTATCGGAGAGGATGGCCGAGCTGAAGGCAAGATTTTCGCGCTGCGACATGACCGCCACGCCATGGTCGCCCATGAAACCGCTCAGCAGAATCTGGTCGCCCGGCTGCGCCAGTTCGCCGCTGATGCGGATGCCCTCCGGCACGACGCCGATCCCGGTGGTGTTGATGAATACGCCATCCGCTTTACCTCGCTCGACCACCTTGGTGTCGCCGGTGACGATAGGCACGCCCGCCTCCCGGGCCGCCGCCGCCATGGAGTCGACGATGCGCTTCAAGTCGGCGAGGGGGAAGCCTTCTTCCAGGATGAAGCCGGCGGAGAGATAAAGCGGTTTTGCGCCCGACATGGCGACATCGTTGAGGGTGCCATGCACGGCCAGGGAGCCGATATCGCCGCCGGGGAAAAACAGCGGCGTCACCACGTGGCTGTCCGTGGCCATCACCATGCGGCCAGCCGGAACGCTGAAGCTGGCCTGGTCGTTGAGCTGGCGCAAAAATTCGTTATCGAAAGCAGCGAGAAAGAGCTCTTCCACCATTTGCGCCATGGCGCGGCCGCCGCTGCCGTGCGTCATGTCCACCCGGCCATGTTCGAGGTCCAGCGAACGAATGTAGCGTCTGCGAATTTTGGTCATTTGATTACCTTGATAGAGAGGGCCATTAAATATCGCGATTGACCTTCAGCCGGGCGTGAATTGAGGAATCGCGCGGACCATGAATTCGTCAAACAGCGGCACGGTAAAAGCCATGTCGCCGTGCGCCGGGCTGTAAATCATTCCCTTCCTGATGAGTTTGGAGCGCACCGGACCAATGCCCTTCACGGAGGTGCCCAGCGCCGCGGCAATGTCCCCCGTGCGCTGGCTGCCGGGGCCGAGGTGCGCCATTGCGCGGAGGAAGTTTTTTTCTCCGGGCGTCAGCCGGTCAAAACGCACCCGGAAGAAATTCCTGTCCAGCCGCCGAACCACCTCCGCGGTCGCATCCCTTACGATCTGCAAGGTGATGGGGCTCGCCGCTGCCATATTCCATGCCTGGTATCCCCACTCCTGCAGAAAATAGGGGTAGCCGTGCGTCAGGCGAAACACTTCCCTTAGCGCATCATCCTGAAACTCGATACCGGCCTCGTGAGCAGGGTCGCGCAGCGCCTTGGCCGCATCCTCTTCCGACAGGGCCCCGATGTCCGGGAAATTGAATAGCCGCTCGGCATATGACTTCGACTCCCCCGCCATGCCGGGGAGAACCGGCAAACCGGCAGCGAGCAGCACCAGGGGCAATTGTTTCTGCTGCATCCTGTGCATGGCCATGATCAGGGCGCCCAGCTCCTTCTGGCTCAGGTACTGGATTTCGTCCACCAGAATGGCAACGGCGGTGTGGCGCTCTTCCGCCGCCTCGGCGATGGCCACGAACAGGTTCGGCAGGTCGATTTCCAGATCGCCGCTATCGGCCGTGCCTTTGGCCGGCTCGATGTCCAGCCCCACCGCCACATCACCCACCGTCAACTTGATGCCGCCGATAAAACTGCGCAGCACCGCCAGCCCGCGTTTCACCTTGTTGCCCGCCCCGGCCGCCCGGTCCAGTTCGAAAAGCAGGCTGCGCAGCGCCGGATAGATGAGTTCGCCCAGCGGCTTTTCCTCATGCGCTTCCAGCAGGATCGTTTGATAACCGGCGGCCTTCGCCATGCGCTCGATTTCGTTCAGCAGCACGGTCTTGCCCACGCCGCGCAACCCTGTCAGCAGCAGACTCTTTTCCGGGCGCTTCTGCTTCACGCGCCCCAGAAGGATGCGCGCCTGTTCGAGCAGCGGGTCACGCCCAACCAGCTCGGGCGGCGGCGCGCCCGCACCGGGAGAAAACGGGTTGTTGATCGGGTCCATGGGTGCCTCTAGCAAGTTCTACGTGATTCTATCTAAAAACAGATAGACATGCATAGATATTGTTAGATATGCATAGGGCCATCTCCTGGCACCAAGCCTTAAGCGCCTTCATCGCCTTATCTAAGGTCCGCAATACGCTCAATTATAGCCATCCGATTTGTTGCTTTTACGCTGTCGCCATTGATTTGCAGTAATATGACACACGTGGATACTAAAACCAATAAAATCACTTAAGAATCAACTTATTAATAAGGAATTACACGCTTCATTATTATCAATAGTACTGATCGGGGGCGTATATTATTAAATTGGGCCGAACCAAATGCCAGTGACGACAATCCGGCGAATCATCAAAGCCGTTGCAATTATCTTTGCTGCGCTCCTGTTTTTCGTTGCTGTAATGCTAGGCGCCTTCATTTGGTGGTCTTCCGTCGGCGTGTTCTCGACTGAGAAGTTTGATCAGGCCAAGTGGCATGCGCCCATTTCAGATGCACAAGACATAACTTGCTACCGTGGAGGAATGGCAATTGACATACGCGACCGCCTTCTTGGCCGAGGGGAGACCAAACAGTTCGTCGAGGGTTTTCTAGGTAAACCAGATTTTACAGCGGAAGGTGAATATCGTTACATCCTCGGCATGTGCAGTGGCTTAGGTTGGGACTACGATGATTTGCACATTTACTTTAACAATCAGGGCAGAATCACCGGTGTCGAGATCATTCAGCACTAATTGCCGACTAACTACTACGCTGAAACCCCCCAGTAATTTTTGATTAAAATGACCGGCTGTTTCGATATTGCGGCCTGTCATTCTAGGTGAATCATCTGACCGGTTATGTCACTTCAGCGGCAACCAGGCGAGGCGATTCATCAATCCTGTTATTGCCCATCCCGATACCGTCCATAACTGTAATGGGCGGCGCAGGCCCCTTCCGATGAAACCATGCACGAGCCAACCGGGTTTTCCGGTGTGCAGACGCTGCCGAACAGTTTGCAGTCCAGCGGCTTTTTCACCCCGCGGATGATGGCGCTGCATTCGCAGGCCGGATTGTCGGCCACCGGGTGGTAAGTCAGCTTGAAACGTTTTTCGGCGTCGAAAGCTGCAAAGCGTGGCCGGATGGCGAGGCCGCTGTGCGGCACCACGCCCAGGCCGCGCCATTCAAACTCATCGCGCACTTCGAACACCTCGGCCACCAGCCGCTGTGCCTTGAGATTTCCCTCGCGCGACACGGCGCGGGTGAATTCGTTTTCCACCTCGGCGCGGCCCGTGTTCAACTGCCGCACCAGCATCAGGATCGCCTGCATCACGTCGAGCGGTTCGAATCCGGCAATCACCACCGGCAGGTGATATTGCGTGGCGAAGGGTTCATAGGGCCGGCTGCCGATTACGGTGGAAACGTGTGCGGGCCCGATCACGCCGTCCACCCTGGCTTCTCCGCTCCCCATGATGGCCGAGATCGCCGCCGGGGTGAGGACGTGGCTGGAAATCACGGAAAAGTTTTGCAGCCCCTGTGCTTCGGCTTGCAGAATGGCCACGGCCGTGGGCGGGGTGGTGGTCTCGAAACCGATGGCGAAAAACACCACCTCACGGGCTGGATGCTCCCGGGCGATTTTCAGCGCATCGGCACTGGAGTAGATCATGCGGATATCCGCGCCTCCCGCCTTGGCCTTGAGCAGGCTCACGCCGCCCGAGCCCGGCACGCGCAGCATGTCACCGTAGGTGCAGAGGATCACGCCGGGGGTGCGGGCCAACTGGATGGCGTAATCCAGCCGGCCAATGGGAAGCACGCACACCGGGCAGCCCGGCCCGTGAATCAGGTTCACGTTGGGCGGCAGCAGGTTTTGCACACCATAACGGTAGACCGCGTGGGTATGCCCGCCGCAGAACTCCATCAGGCCGTAACGGCGCTCCGGCTGTACCTCGCGCGTGATGTCCGCCGCCAGCTTGCGCGCCAGATCGCCGTCGCGGAATTCGTCGATGTATTTCATTCTGGTGAGGGGTGAGGAGTGAGGGGTGAGGAGTCCAGTACCGCGCTGATTTCGGCGAACAGGGCCAGGGTCTTGGCGGCCTCCTCCGGGTCGAGGCGGTTGAGGGCGTAGCCCACATGGACGATTACATAATCTCCGGCGGCCACGCCGTCCACCAGCGCCAGGGAGATGGTTTTGCGCACGCCGCCCACATCCACGACAGCCATGTCGTTTTCAAGAATTTCCGCCACCAGGGCGGGGATTGCCAGACACATTATTTGTTCCTCAAGTCCATGTCCTGATCCGTTGCGGCCAGAAAATCCCCCGGGGCCAGGATGCGCACCTGCATGAACGGGTCGAGCACCAGAAGATCCTTGTCCCCGCTGATGATATGGCTGGCCTGGCCGTTGATCGCCAGTTCCAGGAAACAGTCGTCCTTTGGATCACGGCAGGCCTGAATGCGGCTCAGGATGGGGACGATTTCGACGATTCCGGCCAGGTGGTGGATGAACTCCCGCCGGTCGGCCCGGCTCACGTAACGGTCGAATTTGGGGCGGGCCAGCACTTCTGCCAGTTCGTCCAGCGTCGCCTCGGAAACCAGTACCCGCCCCAGCGTCAGCGCCCGGTCCACCGCCAGTGCGGCTGTACTTCCGGGAAGCAGCAGGCGGCTGATCCAGGCATTGGTATCAACGACCAGGCGGAATTCAGTCATCGTTTGCGAGTAACTGGTTCAAGCCTTCTTCCGTTAACCCCCTGGCCTGTGCATCATTGCCCACGCGGTCGCAAAAGCGCTGGAATTCACGCACGTTAAGGCGCGTCAGGCGTTCGTAATCCTGCATGGACAGAACGACGGCAACATTGCGTTTTTGGCGCTGAATCACGACTGGCTCGCGCAGGGCCGCGTCCAGAACGCTGGCAAGCCCCTGTTTGGCTTCGGTGGCAGAGATGGTGCGCATGTCGTGGTTCCTTGCGGGAGATGGGATCGATAAAGTATAAAATAGACAAAATGGACAATCAATGCTTGTTCTGCATTGCTACCCACGCCTGCCCCAGGCTCAGGCCGCCATCGTTGGGCGGCACCTTGTGCGCTTCCAGAACGCGCAACCCTGCTTCTGACAGCGCGTCGCGCAAATTCCGGCTGAGGATGGCGTTGAGGAAGCAGCCGCCACCCAATGCCACGATGGTAATGCCGCTTCGCTGTGTGGCCTGCAACACCCATGCCGCCAGCCCGTTTGCCAAGGTAGCATGAAACAGCGCCGCACCGTAGGCCGCGCCGGGGTTGCCGGCCAGCGCGCCGAGCAGGGGGAGAAAATCCAGCTGGCTGTCTGCTGCGAGCGAATAGCCGTTGTGCATGGGCGCCACCGCACCATGCGTTTCCGCCAGCCCTTCCAGCAGCATGGCCGCCTGCCCCTCGAAGCTGGCCGTGTCCCTGATCCCCAGCAAACCTGCTGCCGCATCGAACAGGCGTCCGCAGCTCGACGTGGAGGGCGTATTGACGCCCTTGTCCAGCATCTGGCATAGCATAGCGGCGGCAGGCATGGCGAAGCGCCGGCTGATTTCTTCTCCCCGGCCCAATTGGTGGAGCGCGCTGGCCGCCATGCGCCAAGGCTCGCGCGCGGCGCGGTCGCCGCCCGGAAGTTGCAGCTGTGCCAGATGGCCGAGGCGCTCAAAACGTCCGCCTTCAAGCCGCAGCAACTCGCCCCCCCAGGCAGTGCCATCCGTGCCCAGGCCAACTCCATCCAGCGCCAGCCCCAATGCGGGTTCGTCGATGCCATGCTCGGCCAGAACGGCGGCGATGTGGGCATGGTGATGCTGCACCACGACAGCCGGTATGCCGCGTTCGGTGGCGAATTCCACCGCAAACCGGCTACTGTGAAAATCCGGATGCAGATCATGGGCGACGATTTCGGGCTGGATTTCCAGTACGTTCATCAGGTGCGCCACGGTTTCCTCCAGCGCCTCGCAGGTCGAGGCGTTGTCGAGGTCGCCCAGATGCTGGGAAACGAAGGCCTCGTTGCCGCGCGTCAGACATATCGTGTTCTTGAACCAGCCGCCACAGGCCAGCACCGAGGGGCCGGAGCGGGGCAGGAGGATGGCGCGCGGGGTGTAGCCGCGGGCGCGGCGGATGAATTGGAACGGGGAGTGAAGCGTGAAGGGTGAAGTGTGAAGTGTGACGGCGGTGGCGTTTCTTACCACGCTGTCGTCGCAGCGTGCCACGATATCGCGGTCATGCAGCACGAAGGCGTCAGCAATGCCCTCCAAACGCGCCAATGCTTCATCGTTATCGATTACCAAGGGTTCGCCACAGGGGTTGGCGCTGGTCATGACCAGCAGCAGCTCCTGCGGTTGTTCCAGCCAGGCTGTGCCGGATGGTTTTCCTGCCGCTTCGTGGAACAGCAGATAGTGGAGCGGCGTGTAGGGCAGCATCGCCCCCAGCCAGGCAATGCCTGGTGCGATATCCGGCAAAGCATCGTCGCAGCCCGGCTGCTTGCGCAGCAGCGCGATAGGCCGTTCGCTGGTTTGCAGCAACCCGGTTTCTGCTTCGCTCATTTGCACCAGTGATTTCAGGGAAAGGGGATTGGCCGCCATCACGGCGAAGGGTTTTTCTTCGCGCTGCTTGCGTTTGCGCAGTGTGGCTACAGACTCGGCATTGCGCGCGTCGCAGACGAGGTGGAAGCCGCCCAGCCCCTTGAGGGCAAGGATTTTCCCTGCCTTGAGCAAAGACACGCTTGCTGCGATGACGTCCTGTGTGCCGATGATCCGCCCAGCGGCGTCGCGCATGGAAAGCCGCGGGCCGCATACCGGACAGGCGTTGGGCTCCGCGTGGAAGCGGCGCGTTTCGGGGTCGCGGTATTCCTGGTTGCATGCCGGGCACAGCGGGAAACCGGCCATGCTGGTGTACGGGCGGTCGTAAGGCAGGTGGCGCGTGATGGTGTAGCGCGGGCCGCAGCCGGTGCAGTTGATGAAGGGGTAGCGGTAGCGGCGGCCGGCCGGGTCGAACAGTTCGGCCAGACAGGCAGGGCAGGTGGCGGTGTCGGGTGCAATGCCAGTACGGGCCGGGCCGGCCTGGCTCTCCTGTATGGAAAAACCCTGAAGGGGAGAAAATGCGGCGTTTTCTGTTGCTTCTACAGCCGTGACGCGGGCCAGGGGCGGAGCGTCCGATTTCAGGCGGCGGAGCAGGCCGCTGATGGCGGTTCTTTCACCCTGAACGGCGATTTCCACCCCATCACCATCATTGCGCACCCAGCCGGCCAAACCGAGTTCGCACGCGAGGCGATAGACAAAGGGGCGGAAGCCGACGCCCTGGACCTGGCCGCGCACGCGGATGCTTGTGGCGACCGGTTGTGCGGGATGGCCGCTATTCTGCACCAGCCCCGCGCTCAACCGGCTGGGCCGTTTTCTGCGGATCGGTTTTCTGCGGTTCTTTTTCTTTTTTTGCCGCTTCCTGCTCGGCCTTCTTGCGTTCGTTATAGCTCTGAATGAGGGTCCTGGATTCCGCCTGGGCTTTTTCTATGGCTTCCTGGGAGGGTTCGCCCACCGGCTTGGCAAGTTTTTTTACTGTCGTCAGGTTTGCCTTCTCGCAGGGTGTTTCCTGGTACACGGTTTTGCCGCCCGCATCCTGGCATCTGTAGACATCGGCCTGAGCCGGAACAACCACGGCTATCATGCCGATCAAGAGCAATGCTTTCATCTCTTCTTCCTCTCCTCTGAACGCTATCAATTCCTGGCATTATTACGCCCCGCGAGCTCGCAGCCAACCCAGCCACTCATCCATGCCCTCCCCGCTGGTGGCGGAGGTGAGGATCACGCGGATGCGGGGGTTGACCCGCCGCGCGTATTCGACGCATTTTTGCACATCGAAGGATAGATAGGGCAACAGATCGACCTTGTTGAGCAGCATCAGGCCGGCGGCGGCGAACATGTCGGGGTATTTGAGCGGCTTGTCCTCGCCTTCGGTGACGGACAGGATCACCACCTTGTGCGCTTCGCCCAGGTCGAAGCTGGCGGGGCATACCAGGTTGCCGACATTCTCGATGAACAGCAGGCTGTGGGCGGCCGGTTTCAGCTCTTGCAGCGCATGCTCCACCATGTGGGCGTCGAGGTGGCAGCCCTTGCCGGTGTTGATCTGGATGGCGGGCACGCCGGTGGCGCGGATGCGCTCGGCATCGAAGCTGGTCTGCTGGTCGCCTTCGATCACCGCTACCGGCACCTTGCCGTTTAAGCCCTCGATGGTGCGGGTCAGCAGGGTGGTCTTGCCGGAGCCGGGGCTGGAAACCAGATTGAGGGCAAAAATGCCGTGGCTGGCAAAATAGCCGCGATTCTGGGCAGCATAGGCGTTGTTCTTGGCCAGGATGTCCTGCTCGACCCGTACCCGGCGCAAGGATTCGCCATGGCTATGTTCGTGGCTGTGCTCATGGCCATGCTCATGATTGGGGCGGCGGAAACGCAACTCGCCCTGATCGTGGCGGTGTGGCTTGCCGCCGATTTTCAGTTCACCGCCACCGCAACCGCAGCTTGTACACATCGTGTTCTCCGTTTGTCCGGGATGGTTCATTAGAGCCAAAATGCCGCGGCATGAATGCGCGCTCCAATGGATAATCCGGGTTTATGTCATTTCCAGTTCCTTGACCCGCATTTCCGTGCCGCCGGTGACTTCCACCGGCATTTCGCACTCGGGACAAAGATCATAACGCTCGTTCAGATGGATCGATTTGCCGCAGTTCAGACAGCGTCCCATCCCCGGAGTTTCGATGATTTCCAGCTGCGCGCCCTCGGCGATGCTGCCGCGTGTCACGGCATCGAAGCAGAAGCGCATGGCTTCCACTTCAACCCCGGCGAGTTGGCCGATTTCCAGCCATACGCTGTGGATTTTCGTGCAGCCGTGTTGTGCGGCGCTGTTCTCGATGATTTCCAGCACGCTCTCGGCGAGCGACATTTCATGCATCAGGCATCAGCCGGCAAGGGCCGGGACAGGCGCAGCGCAAGCAGGAAGCTGCCCGCCACCACACCAATGACGACAAATCCCAGCACCATTTCACGCCCCTCGCTCCAGGCCTCGACCGCGGGCGAAAAATATTTCGCGGCGCCGAAAGCCGCCACCAGCAGGCTCAGGGAGGCGATCGACAGGCTCATGATGCGCGAGGCCAGGCAGGCCATCTGGCTGCTGCGCTGGATGAGGCGCGAAATCCACAGGCCGTTGATGCCGTCGGTCACCATCATGCCGGCCATGAAGGTTCCGCCCATCAACAGAGAATACTCCCATCCGCCCAGGCCGGCGGCGGTAACGGAAAACAGCGCGGCCTGGCTCATGGTGTCGAAAGACAGGGCAAACAGGGCGCCGACCAGGGCGATCAGCGCGGGGTGGCTGGCATGCTGCAGGCGCGCGAACAGGCGGCCCTTCAGCCCGATCGGGCGCACCACCTGATCCGGGGCGGTTTTGAGTACTGCCGACAGGTTCAGAAAACCCAGCAGGGTGAGGAAAATAATCGAAATCCAGGCGCCCGCATCTTCCAGCCAGAGCGGAACCTGCCAGGCCTGCGCCAGCACGCCGACGCCGATGGCCACCGCCATGACGATGACGCCATGCCCGAGCGAAAACAGGAAGCCGCACCAGCGGCTGATGCGCCGCTGCGCGGCCGCGTTGAAGCGAGTCAGGCCGTCGATGGTGGCAAGGTGGTCGGGATCGAAGCCGTGCCGCATGCCGAGCGCGAAAACCAGCGCCAGCAGGGCGGAAAAATTGGCGGGAAGCTGTTCCATAAATTTATTATCCCAGAAAAATCAGTTAACCACGGGGCTCACGGGGCAGAGCACATTATGTTGCGCAGTTCACCCAGGCGACTGAATTCCTTTGCGGTTAACTGCTGGACATAACAAATCCCTTTTATTTAATAAAGCCCAACGTCTGAATTCACCGGCCTGCGTGGCATTTCGCACTGGTCCGGTGGAATGATGGGTTAGCCCTGTTATTCCTCGACTACCTGAATCGACTTTACATCTTCGAGAGTAACGTCAGCGTCTTCAAGGTATGACGCAAAGTCAGTCTCCGGATCGTTGATCGCTTCGCCTACATCAAATTCGAAGGAGACAGAAAACACACCATTGATTTCTAACGTCACGTCCTCGTTCGCTTCGAGGTAGTGATCGCTAGAGTTTTCATTGTAATGAACGCTAATTCCTAACGATTCATTGTCGGCCATTGCCCAGTAGTCAGCGGCAAATATCGAGTAATAGACCAATGCACCAAGACGGCATGAGAACGGAACGAGCAGAGTGTCTACTCCTAAGATTTCGATTTTGCTTTCATCGAGCTCTATATCCTCTGATTCGTTCATCATCTCTACGGCGCCTGAATTGTCGTCGCTCTTGAAATGCGGGTCTTCGAACTGTTTATACGGTAGGTAGTCTAGAAGGAGCTGATTGACATGCTTTAGAAAAGCCGACGCGTAGGACCCGATGTTCACTCGGAATTGATTGAGCTTTTCGAGGTGTTCGAGGTGGTGAGCTGCGTCGATGCACGGTTCAGATTTCAGAAATTCCTCAAGCGCATCGTACGCCGTTACTCCCTTTATCTTTGAGCAGGCATTTCGAAGATTCTCGTCTGCCGAAACCACGTGAACACTACCCTTCAGCTTTGCCAAATCCTGTATTGACTCGTAGATGAATGCATCGGGAAAGTCTTTACGTTCTTTTGGCTGCGAAAATGGTGCATCACCACTAAAGTAGGCATTCAGCACCAGTTCCCCATGATGCGGTTGAGTGGCGTGAATCTCCGCGTTGATATCTTTGGCCCACTTTGATAATGAACTCGCTACCTCCGCTTCTGCGTTGGCCCGAAATGCTTCGATAAGCTTTTCAATTCCGTTAACTTCTTGAATTAGTGGTTCGGATACTCTCTTTCGAGCAGACGAAATGAATTTTCTGGCTTCCGCAAGAGTACTCTCGAGCGATGTGAGTTGCTGTGTCGAGAACTCCCTCTCAACTACATGAGGGATATGCACTCGAACAAAGCCATTCGTAGCCAGCTTAGTCAAGATCCGAAATGCGGCCTTCTCTCTCTTCGGATCTGCTCGGTAGATGCTTGTGTCAATAACTACGTCGATCATAGTGCGGCTCGAAGAAGGGCTAACGGTAAGTAGCCATCCTAATTGACGCAAAATATTGCATCAAAGTGATGGATAAAATGTTTGTGATAAATGAATAATATTTTTCATCAACAGGCTGATTCTGTCTGACCTTTATTACTGCCCATACGTCACACGATTCAAATCCTGTTTTATATTACCCTGACCTGCACCAGTTCTTCACCTGCCGGATCGACCACATGCACGGCGCAGGCGATGCACGGGTCGAAGCTGTGGATGGTGCGCAGGATCTCGATCGGCTGCTTCGCGTCGTGCAGTTTATGTCCCTTGAGCGCCGCTTCGTAGGGGCCGTCCTGGCCCGCGGCATCGCGCGGCCCGGCATTCCAGGTGGAGGGCACCACCGCCTGGTAGTTGTCGATGATCTGGTCCTTGATCACGATCCAGTGCGCCAGCGCGCCGCGCGGCGCTTCGGTGTAGCCCACGCCTTTTGCCTCTTTCGGCCAGGAGGATGGCTCCCACAGGGTTTCGTTGAAGGTGCGCACGTCCCCGGCCTTGATGTTGGCCAGCAGCTGGTCGTACCAGCCCTGCATGGCATCGGCGATGACCTTGGTTTCCAGCGTGCGCGCGGCGGTGCGGCCGAGGGTGGAGTACAGCGCACCGACCGGCAGATCGAGCTGGTTCAGCGTCATGCCGACCAGTTCTTTCGTCTGTTCATGGCCCTTGGCGTACAGCATCAGCACCCGCGCCAGCGGGCCGACCTCGACCGCCTTGCCGTTCCAGCGAGGCGATTTGAGCCAGGAGTAGGAAGCGTCGGTGTCGAGGTGCTGGTAGGGCGGTTTGGGCCCGCTGTAGTTGAGCGTGGTTTCACCCTCATAGGGATGCAGGCCCTGGTCCTTGCCGGCGCTGTAGTCGTACCAGGAGTGGGCGACGAATTCCTGGATCTGGTCGCCGGCATTGAGATCCACCGGGTGGATTTTGCTCAGGTCGCGGTCGAGAATCACGCCGGATGGGATCAGGAAGCTGGCCGGATCGTCCATGCCTTTTTCCGGGAAATCGCCGTAGGTCATGAAATTGCCGATGCCTTCGCCCTGGCTTGCCCAGTCCTTGTAGAACCCGGCGATGGCCAGCGTGTCCGGCACATACACCTGATCGACGAAATCGCGCATCTGGACGATGAGGTTCTTGACCTTTTCCAGCCCCACCATGTTGAGCGCGGTCGCGCCGGCGCCACCGCGATAGTGCGGCCCCTTGCCGTGGCCCTGATGGCCGGGGTGGATGCTGATGGCGCAGGGCACGCCGCCCACCACGAAGTTGGGATGGGGGTTCTTGCCGCCGAAAATGGTGTGCAGTTGCGCCACGTCGCGCTGCCACAGCAGGGCTTCGAAATAGTGCGCGACCGCCATCAGGTTGGCTTCCGGCGGCAGCTTGTAGGCCGGGTGGCCCCAGTAGCCGTTGCTGAAAATACCGAGCTGGCCGGATTCGACGAAGACCTTGAGCTTCTTCTGGGTGTCGGCGAAATAGCCGGGTGAGGACTTGGCGTATTTTGAAATGCTCTGCGCCAGTTCGGAAGTGCGCTTCGGGTCGGCCTTGAGCGCGGAAACCACGTCCACCCAGTCGAGCGCGTGGAGGTGATAGAAGTGCATCACGTGGTCGTGCACGTACTGGGCCGCGATCATCAGGTTGCGGATCAGCTGGGCGTTGGGCGGAATCTTGTAATCGAGCGCGTTTTCCACCGCCCGCACCGAGGCGATGCCGTGCACCAGCGTGCACACGCCGCAGATGCGCTGCGCGAAGGCCCAGGCATCGCGCGGGTCGCGCCCCCTGAGGATGATCTCGATGCCGCGCACCATGGTGCCGGCGCTTGAGGCGCGGGTGATTTCGCCCTGATCGTTGGTTTCCGCCTCGATGCGCAGATGGCCCTCGATGCGGGTGACGGGGTCGACGACGATGCGCTGGTTCATGCCGGTTTGTCCTGTAAAAAGCTGTTAACCACGGAGCACACGGAGAGCACGGAGAAAATCAAGATATTGGAATATCATTGGCATCATCCGGCAGGTGATGCATGAAGCCTGCATCGCACTTTGATATGACTCCGTGCTCTCCGTGCTCTCCGTGTGCTCCGTGGTTCAGGTGGGGTTTCAAGGTCCATCCTTTTTCAGATATTCGGCCACCAGCTCGGTCAGGCCGAGCACTTTGGTGTCCATCTTGTAGTGTTCCAGGCCTTCCTCGATCACGTTGCGGCAATTGGCGCAGGTGGTGACCAGGGTGTTGGCGCCGGTGCCCTCGATCTGGCGTTTCTTGATTTTGAACACGGTGTAGCGCAGTTCCTCGGCGCGCGGGATCGCCGCCACGCCGCCCCCGCCGCCGCAGCACCAGTTAACCATCCCCGCATCTTCCATTTCGCGGAAATCGCTGGCCACCAGGCCGAGCAGTTTGCGCGGCTCGGCCACGATTCCGCTGCGGCGCACGATCTGGCACGGGTCGTGGAAGGTGAGCGCGGCATCGAGCTTGCCTTCCGTTTTCAGCCGGCCTTCCCGCTGCAGCTGGTCGAGCAGTTCCAGCACATGCACCACTTCAAACCTGTATGGCCGGCCGATGAGGTTGGGGCCTTCCCAGCGCAGGGCGGTGTAGGCGTGGCCGCATTCCGGGCTGATGACGTATTTCACCCCGAGCTTTTCCGCGGCGGTGACGATGCGCAGCACGATTTCGCGCGCGATGTCGGAAACGCCGATCTGGATGCCGCTGTTGGTGGCTTCGAAGGCTTCGCTGGAGACGGTCCAGCTGATGCCCGCCTGCTTGAAGATGCGCGCCAGGGAACCGAGATATTCGGGGTAGCCCAGGATTTCCATGGAGGACATGGTCACCAGGTAGTCCGCCCCGGCCTGGTCCACTGGTATCGCGATGCCGGTTTCCTCCTCCTGTCCGCGTACCTGGGCCAGGAAAGCCTTGAGCTTGATGCCCATCGGGCTACCCAGTTCGATGGATTTGCGGGTTGCATCGGTCAGGCCGTCCGGCGCGTGCCCGGCCGCGGCCATGCCTTCGCGCATCTTGCGGATCATGTAGGTGATGTCGTTGCCGACCGGGCAGATCAGGGTGCAGCGGCCGCACAGGGTGCAGCTGTCGTACACCAGCGGGCTCCATTCTTCCAGTTCCGCGTCGCTGATGCTTGCACCCAGCCCCACCAGGGAAGCCAGCCTGCCGGACAGGGTGTATTCGCTTTTCCACAGCTTGCGCAGGGGCTCCAGCTTGTGGATCGGGGTGTATTTCGGATCGCCGGTCTCGGTATAAAACAGGCAGGCGTCGGCGCACAGCCCGCAGTGCACGCAGCTGTTGAAGAAGCTGGCGATGGGGGCGTCCATCACCTCGCGAAAGGCGTTGAGGCCGCGTTCCAGAGATGCGCTCATAATGTTGCCTCCGAACGATAGGTGGCATGCCTCACATCGCAGTGTCGGCAACCGATATTATTCGCGGCCAGTCGCACCCATGCTCCGCGCGGGCCCTGCTCCTTGCTCATAATCTCGCCCCCTTATGTCCCAGCGCATCGCCGTTGTACCAGCGGGCAATGAACAGCGATACGGTATGGAAGAGTTTGGTGAAGGGCATGAACACCAGCAGCAGTTCCACGCTCAGGATGTGCAGCGCCAGCATCAGGGTGTAGGGCAGCAGCAGGTGATGGAAAGCCAGGTAGCCGCTCAAGAGCGGCGCCAGCGTGAGCGCCCAGGAAGCATAGTCGTCGAAAGTGGAAAGGAAACGCTTGACCGGGTGGAGCAGGCGGTAGGCCAGCATCAGCAGCAGCGCCACGATGGCGAGGAGGGATGCGCCGTCCACCAGCGGGTTCGGCAGCGCTGGCCAGCCCAGGCCCACGGTGTTGCGGAACAGCTGGATGTGGGGCGCAGCGAACAGCAGGGCGATGAAAAAACCGATGTGGAAGGTGTAGCCCATGAGGTAGGTCGGGAAGGTGCGCTTCAGCAGGGCCCGGTTGGGCAGGGAACGGCTGACGATGGTTTTCCAGCCTGCAGCGGCGTTGCCGGGGCGCGGCACGGACAGATCCTGTTTGCGCCCCAGGCTGAAGATTTCGAACAGCTTGAGCAGCATCCCGGCGATGAAGATCGCGAGCGCGATCTGCAGGCCCGGGCCGCGGGCCCAAAGCAGCAAATCCATGTCGTTCATTTTTCTTCTCCCGGCGGTTTCTCCAGATCCTTCACCGTCACGGTCTGGTGCCCCGATTCCGCTGCGGCCTTGGTGTGGCGGTTGTGCATGGCGATGGCGGCGCCGCCCACGATGCCTGCTGCCGCGGCAACAGCGGCGGCTCGTCCAACGGGCGTGAGCGGCGTGGAAAGTGCCTGGTAAAAACTGCCGGCATCCCAGAAATTGGGCTCCGAGCACCCCAGGCAACCATGGCCGGATTCGATGGGGAAGCTGGTGCCCTGGTTCCACTTGGTGGTGGCGCAGGCGTTGAAGGTGGTCGGCCCCTTGCAGCCCAGCTCGAACAGGCACCAGCCGTTGCGCGCGCCCTCGTCATCGAAGGTTTTGGCGAACTTGCCCTGGTCGTAGAAGGGGCGGCGATAGCAGCGGTCATGGATGGATTCGCCGTAGAACGCCTTGGGCCGCCCCAGCGCATCCAGTTCGGGGATGGCGCCGAAAGTCAGGTAATGCGCCAGCACGCCGGTAATCACCACCGGAATCGGCGGGCAGCCGGAAATGTTGATGATCGGCTTGTCCCTGATGATGTCCGACACCGCCACCGCGCCGGTGGGATTGGGATGGGCATGCGGGAGGCCGCCGAAAGCCGCGCAGGTGCCGACCGCCACGATCGCCGCCGCGCCCTTGGCGGTTTCCTGCAACATGTCGAGATTGCTGATACCGGCGATGGTGGAATACACCCCGCCGTCCCCGGTCGGAATCGAGCCATCCACCACCAGCAGGTATTTGCCGTAAAACTGCCGCATCGCCGCCAGGCGCGCCGCCTCGGCCGCCTCGCCAGAAGCCGCCTGCAGGGTGTGGTGATAGTCCAGCGAGATGGCGTTGAGGATCAGGCTTTCCAGGGTGGGAGAGTGCGAGCGGGTGAGGGATTCGGTACAGCCGGTGCATTCCTGGAACGAGAGCCAGATCACCGAGGGGCGCTGCGCTTTTTCCAGCGCGGCGGCAATGGCGGGAACCATGCTCTCGGGCAGCGCCATGAGGGTGGCCAGGCTGCCGCAGAAGGTGAGAAATTTGCGCCGCGAGATGCCGTGCGCCTGCAAGATCACGGGCAGGGAAAGTTTATCGCTCATCATCACCTCCTTTTTGCCAGGCCAGGATACGCTCGCGCGCCTGGGCGCAGGCTGCCGGCAAGGCTGCCAGCACCGCGGCGGAGGGCGTTTCCCCCCAGTCAACCACGCCGGGCTGGATGCCGACCAGTGCCCTTTGTGCCGGCAGGCTGCCGGTCAAGAGGGAGACCGCCAGCAGATCCAGCAGCCCGACTTCATGCACGCTGCGCTTGCGGTTGGCGCCGAGGAAACGATCCATCTCGCTATCGCAAAACACCCTCACTGTTCCGGGCTTTTCCCCCAGTTCGGCGGCATCGATGACAAGCAGGCACTCGGCCTCGCCAATCGGCCCCGCGAGGCTGAAACTCAGGGTGCCGCCATCAACGAATTGGACATCCGGGCAAGCAGCAAATTCATTTTGCAACTGCCGCATGGCATGCACCCCGGCGCCCTCGTCCTGCAGCAGGGTATTGCCGATGCCGAGCACCATGATGCGCAAAGGGAGGGGAAGGGAAGTCACGATTCAGCTCGCGTGAAACGGGCAGGATGGCGCCTTATGGCACAAGTGCAGCAACGGTTTGGCATGGCACCCCTCCTTCGCCAGATATACCGCTTCAAGCTAGCACCAGAGGGGAAAAAGATCAATGATCCTATAAAAAGCAGTTAACCACGGAGTTCACGGAGAACACGGAGTAAAAACCATAGATTGCATGATGTTTGGCATTCACCCCTTGGGTGAGGCCATATATGACCGCAAACCGCCTTTGCGAGTTGGGCGACAAGTCGCCCATCCCTGCCTACCCCGCTTCT
Organism: Sulfuricella sp.; assembly: GCA_041651995.1. Taxonomy (NCBI): domain Bacteria; kingdom Pseudomonadati; phylum Pseudomonadota; class Betaproteobacteria; order Nitrosomonadales; family Sulfuricellaceae; genus Sulfuricella; species Sulfuricella sp. Next base: position 789,192 of record JBAZID010000001.1, read on the forward strand.
CCGTGTTCTCCGTGCCCTCCGTGGTTATCGAACTGAGGTTTCTAGGATGATGGCTGTCAATCGAGCCAGGCGCTGGGGGTGCTGGATATCGAATTCCTGCCACGGGAATGTGCGGCCGGGAGTCAGCCATGTTGAACTTCAGGGATGCAGACCGGAATTTATCCCGGTATCCGGATTGCCACCCTTGCGCCGCCGAGCAAACTCTTGCCGATGCGGATTTCTCCGCCATAGGCCTGCACGATGCTGGCCGCCACTGCCAGGCCGATGCCCTGCCCGGGCGTGGACTGGTCGGCGCGCACGCCACGCTGCAGGATGCGCTCGGCCTCCTGCGCCGGGATGCCCGGCCCGTCATCTTCCACCGCCAGCGTCAGATGGCCGGCTTCGGCTCCGGCACTCATTTCCACTCTGGAGTTGCACCATTTGTAGGCATTGTCGAGGAGGTTGCCGAGCAGTTCCAGCAAGTCCCCCCGGTCGCCGCGAAAATTCAGGGCGGGTTCGATGTGGAGTTGCGCGCTGACCTTCTTGTCGTGATAAACCTTGTTCAACGAGATGATGATTTTCTCTGCCACCGGCCCGAGCGGCAGCGGGGCGGCCAGCGGCGATGCCGGTCCGGCGGTGGCCGCGCGCTGCAACTGGTAATCGACGATATGCTGCATTTTCCCGGTTTCTTCGGCCACCGTGGCGGCGAGAATACTGGCCGGTTCACGCGGCTGCTCCGATAGCGCTCCGCGCGCCTGTTCTGAAAGCGCTCCGCGCATGACGGCCAGCGGCGTTTTCAGGCTATGGGCGAGATCCCCCAGCGCGTCGCGATAGCGCCGCAACTGGCCGCGCTCGCGCAGCAGCAGGCCGTTCAGGTTCCCGGTCAGCGCGCTCAGCTCGGCGGGATAAGTGCCGGTGAGCTGCTCCTTTTCTCCTGCCTCGATAGCGCGAATTTCCTGCGCCACATCGCGCAGCGGCCGCAGCCCCCAACGCAGCAACACGGCTTGCGCCAGCAGCAGCAATGCGGCCATCCCGCCCAGCCATCCCCACAGGCTGCGGCGATAGCGGGCAAGCTGGGCATGGAAGGGAGAAAGGTCTTCGGCCACGCTGAAGGTAAAGGCATATTTCCGCTTTCCTTCGCTCCAGCTTACGCCCATGCGGTAAACGAAATAATCCGTGCCGGAGATGCCCGGGCTTTGGGAAAAGGCGCTTTTGCCTGCCGCCAGCGAGGCTTCGGCCGGAAGCTCGACATTCAGCGCCGAGGGCGAGCGCCAGCGCGATTTGCCACGGCCATCGGCAATGCTGGCGTAAAGGCCCGAGACGGGCTGACCAAGGCGCGGCTCCTGCAGCTGCGGCGGCATGACCAGACGGCCGGCCGCATCCACCTCCGCTTCCGCGATCAACATATAAAGCTGCCCCTGCAACCGCTCTTCCCTGGCCGCCCGCGCGCTTTCGCGGAACGCCTGGTCCAGGGCGATGCCGGTAAGCGCGAGAAAAATCGCCAGCACGATGGAAGCGGCAAGAATGATGCGGGCGTTGAGGGACATTAAGCTGAAAACCTTAGTTTGGAACCACGGAGAACACGGAGGGCACGGAGTAAGGCGGTCTTGGGTATTTTATGGCCACCCCATCGGGTGAATGTAAAACGACGTGTATCCATTGCTTGTCTCAGTGCTCTCCGTGCTCTCCGTGGTTGCTTGCTTTTTTCAGAGTCATTGCAGCGCAAAGCGGTAACCCCTGCCGCGCAGGGTTTCGATCGGTTGCAGGGTTCCGTCCGGGTCGAGCTTGCGCCGCAGACGCCCGAGCAGAACTTCCAGCACGTTGCTGTCGCGGTCCTCGTCGTGGGGGTAGAGATAGTCGGCCAGTTCGCTCTTGGCGATAACCTTGCCGCGCTGTTGCATCAGGTATTCCAGCAGGCGGTATTCAAAGGCCGTCAGGTCAACTTCCTGGCTGGCGACAAGCACCTTTTGTGCAACAGGATCCAGACTGATGGGGCCGCCGCGCAGGGTCTGGCCAGCACTGCCCGCAGCCCGTCGCAGCAGGGCTTTCAGCCTTGCCAGCAGCTCTTCCATCTGGAACGGTTTGGCAAGGTAATCGTCCCCGCCGGCTTCAAGGCCTTCAACCTTGTCCTGCCACCGGTCTCGTGCCGTGAGAATCAGAATGGGCAGGGTTTTTCCCTGCTGACGCAGCGCCTTGATGATTTCGATGCCGGACAGGCCGGGCAGGCCCAGGTCCACAATGGCGGCGTCAAAAGGATATTCCGTGGCGAGATAAAGCCCGTCCTGGCCGTCGCCGCTGGCGTCAACACGGTAGTTCTGGCTTTCCAGGCCGTTGCACAGCTGGGCGCGCAGCCTGGGTTCATCCTCGATGATCAGGATTCGCATTACTGAATTGCACCGGTTTCGCCATCGACGTAGACCACACGCACCTCGCCACGCGAGGTCAGCACCTTGATGCGGTAGCCCTCGCGCCCGTTCACGCTGGCGGGTTGGGCCTGAATGACGCGCCCGCCGAAAGCCTGCTGCACCTTGTTCATGGCGTCGCCCATGGTGATGCGGGCTTGCGCGGGGCGCCCGCCTTCAGCCTGAAGGCGGTGTGCAGGCGCTTGCCACAGCTCCGCCGCCGCGACAGCGGGCAGGATGAGTGCACAGAGCAGGGCCAGGCGTTTCATGGGATGTTCCTTGAGCCTGAAAGCGGCAAATTCACGGAGAAGGACACATTCTACCTGTGGCGGGCTGAATGAAAACTGAACCGGACTAATTCATCCCGTTGTGGCGCAGCAGCGCATCCATCGAGGGTTCCCGGCCGCGGAAGGCGACGAAGGATTCCAGCGCGCTGCGGCTGCCGCCCATGCCGAGAATCTCGCTCCAGAAGCGGTGGCCGGCTTCTTCGCTCAGTACGCCGTTTTCCTCGAACAGGCTGTAAGCATCGGCCGACAGCACTTCCGCCCACTTGTAGCTGTAATAGCCGGCGCCGTAGCCCCCGGCGAAAATATGCGAGAAATTGTTGGGGAAGCGGTTGAATGCAGGCGGGATGATGACCGCAATCTGGCTGCGGATGCGGTCCAGCAGTTGCAGCGGTGTTTTTGCCTTAGTATGAGATTCGCGAAGCGAACCCGCGTCCCTCTCTCCCTCTGGCGGGAGAGAGTTAGGAGAGAGGGAGGGTTCCGGGTCGAAGTCATGGTGCAGGTGCATGTCGAACAGGGCGAACTCGAGCTGGCGCACGGTCTGCATGCCGCCCTGGAAGTTCTTGGCGGCGAGCATCTTGTCGAACAGCCCGCGCGGCAGAACTTCGCCCGTATCCACGTGCTTCGCCATGTGCTTGAGCACGTCCCATTCCCAGCAGAAATTCTCCATGAACTGGCTGGGCAGCTCCACCGCATCCCATTCCACGCCGTTGATGCCGGACACGCCGAGGTCTTCCACCTTGGTCAGCACATGGTGCAGGCCGTGGCCGAACTCGTGGAACAGGGTGATGACCTCGTCGTGGGTGAATAAAGCTGGCTTGCCGCCGACCGGGGCGGAAAAATTGCAGTTGAGGTAGGTCACCGGCACCTGGATGCCGGACTCCGTGCGCCGCCGCGTGATGGCATCGTCCATCCAGGCGCCGCCGCGCTTGTTCTGGCGCGCGTAGAGATCGAGGTAGAACTGGCCGATGAGCTTGCCCTGCTGGTCGCGGATGTCGAAGAATTTCACGTCCTCATGCCATGCCGGGGCGCTGGAGGGATGGATGGCAAGGCCGTAAATCGTCTCCACCACCTTGAACATGCCCGGCAGCACCTGGTTTTCCGGGAAATACTGCTTCACTTCCTGGTCGGAAAAGGCGTAGCGCCTGACGCGCAGCTTTTCGCTGGAGTAGGCGATGTCCCAGGCTTCCAGTTGCGTCAGCGCCAGTTCCTCGCGGGCGAACTGGCGCAGCTCGGCCAGATCGCGTTCAGCGTAAGGCTTGGCGCGTTTTCCCAGCTCATTGAGGAAATCCAGCACCTGTTGCGGCGTTTCCGCCATCTTGGTGGCCAGGGATTCCTCGGAATAACTGCTGAAACCCAGCAAATTTGCGGCTTCACGCCGCAGCTTGAGGATCTGCGTAATCAGCCCGGTGTTGTCCAGCTCGGGCTTGCCGAATTCGGAAGCGCGGGTGACGTAGGCGGTGTACATCTGCTCGCGCAAGCCACGGTTCTCGCCGTATTGCATGAGCGGCAGGTAGGAGGGCATGTGCAGGGTGAATTTCCAGCCCGCCTTGCCATCCGCTTCGGCCGCTTCGCGTGCCACCTGCAGGGCATCGGCGGGAATGCCCGCCAGTTCGTTTTCGTTCTCCACGAACAGGGCGAAGGCATTGGTGGTGTCGAGCAGGTTTTCCTCGAAGCGCGCGGAGAGAGTGGAGAGTTCTTCCTGGATGGCCTTGAAGCGGGCTTGCTGGTCTTCCGGCAAATCGGCGCCGCCGAGGACGAAATCGCGCAGCTCGTTTTCCACGATTTTTTTCTGCGCCGCGCTCAGCAGTTCAAATCCGGCAGATGCCTTGAGCGCCTTGAACTTGTCGAACAGGCCCCGGTTCTGCGACAGGTCGGCATAAAAGGCGGTGAGGGTGGGCAGGTTGGCGTTGTAAACCTCGCGCAGCTCCGGGCTGTTGGTCACCGCGTTGAGGTGGGAAACCTGCCCCCAGGCGCGCGAAAGCCGCTCGTTGGCGTCTTCCAGCGGGCGCACGAAGGTTTCCCAGCTGGGCGCGGCGGTGTCCTTCACCAGCTTCTCCACCAGCGCGCGGTTGTCGGCGATCAGTTGTTCCACCGCTGGCGTGACGTGCGCCGGAGTGATGTCGGGAAAACGCGGCAGGCCGGAGAAATCGAGCAGGGGGTTGGTCATGGTGTGTCAAGGTCCGTGAAAAGTGGCGAATTGATTATACTATCTGGGTCTCCACGGGCAGAGTTCAAGCATGAAACCGAATATCGCAGCTTTTCAGGGCATCGCCCCGCGCCTCGCGGAAGGGGTGTTTGTCCACGCCAGCGCTCACATCATCGGCGATGTCGAGCTGGGCGCGCGCGCCTCGGTGTGGTGCGGCGCGGTGATTCGCGGCGACGTCAACCGCATCCGCATCGGCGCGGAAAGCAATATCCAGGATTTGAGCGTGCTGCATGTCAGCCATAAAAGCGCGGCCCGGCCGGAAGGCGCGCCGCTGCTGATCGGCGAGCGGGTCACCGTGGGCCATCGCGTCATCCTGCATGGTTGCGAGATCGGCGACGAATGCCTGATCGGCATGGGCGCCATCGTCATGGACCATGCCGTGCTGGAACCGCATGTCCTGCTTGGCGCGGGCAGCCTGGTGCCGGAGGGCAAGCGCCTGAAGGGCGGCCATCTCTATCTCGGCAGCCCGGTGCGTGCAGTGCGCCCCCTGACGGCGGAAGAGCTGGCCTATTTCAGCTATTCGGCGGCGCATTATGTGCGGCTGCAGCAGGGTTATTAACGTGAAACTCATGCGGCGAGCCTTCGCTTTTTCCTTCCTGCAACCCCTCCCAGCCTCCCCTTGTCAGGGGAGGAGCCAAATCGCCTCCCCCCTGACAAGGGGGGATCGAGGGGGGTTGCAGGACGTTAGCGGGAGGCGGTTGGATTAAGCATGGCGCCCAACCCACCGCATTCGGACACGGCCACTGCGGAAAAACTCGCGCTGACCCTGGCCGCTTCGCTGATTTTTCATTTTGCGCTGGTTTTCGGCCTGCAAATCCGCGCGGCGCCTTCCTCCAGCCACGTCAGCCGGGTCATTCAGGCGCGTCTGGTGGAGGCGCCCGCCGTCACAGCGGCAGTAGTGGAGGCACAGCCTCCCGAACCGGAATCGCTGCTGGCCGAGGCGCAAGAGCCCCCCTTGCCATCGCCCGAGCCACCGGTTCCCGAGCCGGCAACAGCCGCCCCGCCGCTCGCCAGTGTCGCCGCGCCGGAAACGAGCACCAGCCTGCCCAGCATCGAAGTGCCCCTGATCGAGGATCCAAGGTATTACCCGGCTCTGGAAGTGGATGTGCATCCCACGGCCTTGCAGCTTATCCAGCCTTTTTATCCGGATGGGGCAGCCAGTGCCCAGGTGGCCGGTAGCGTGGTGCTGGAGTTGCTGCTGGACGAAAGCGGCAAGGTTCAGGAGCTTTCGGTGGAGGAGGCCAGCCCACCCGGCATATTCGAGCAATCTGCCCTGGACGCGTTCCGCAATGCGCGTTTTTCACCTGCTCAGCGCAATGGCCGGGTGGTAAAAAGCAAGATGCGGATCAAGGTCACTTACGAGCTGGCCCCGGTTGACAAGGCAAAACAAAAATGAGATAAAGCCGACTTGCGCCGATTTGATTCAGCTTGCGGGCGCGTTAAAAATACGGCTAAAGCGAGGACAAAACCCCGTTCTAGCCGCCGCTAAACGGGGTTTTTTGCTTTTTGAGGGTTTTATGAACGAATATCTGTTTACTTCGGAATCGGTTTCCGAAGGCCATCCCGACAAGGTCGCGGATCAAATTTCCGACGGCGTGCTCGACGCCATCCTGTCCCAGGATCCTTATGCCCGCGTGGCCTGCGAAACGCTGGTGAATACCGGCCTGGTGGTGCTGGCGGGCGAGATCACCACCTCCGCCGTGGTGGACTATGCCCAGGTGGCGCGCGACACCATCAAGCGCATCGGCTACGACGAATCCGCCGGTGGTTTTGACTATCGCAGCTGCTCGGTGCTGACCGCGATCGACAAGCAGTCTCCCGACATCGCCCAGGGCGTGAACGAAGGCCAGGGACTCGACCCGGACCAGGGCGCCGGCGACCAGGGCCTGATGTTCGGCTACGCCTGCGACGAAACCCCGCAGCTCATGCCCGCGCCGATCTACTACGCCCACCGCCTCATGCAGCGCCAGGCCGAAGTGCGCAAGGATGGCCGCCTGCCATGGCTGCGCCCGGACGCCAAATCGCAGGTGACCTTCCGTTATGTGGATGGCAAGCCGGTGAGCGTCGATACCGTGGTGCTTTCCACCCAGCATTCCGAAGACATTGAATACCAGATACTGACCGAGGCCGTGATCGACGAAATCATCAAGCCGGTGATTCCCGACCACATGCTGACGCACGACACCAAGTACTTCATCAACCCCACCGGGCGCTTCGTCATCGGCGGCCCGATGGGCGACAGCGGCCTGACCGGGCGCAAGATCATCGTCGACACCTACGGCGGCGCGGCGCACCACGGCGGCGGCGCGTTCTCCGGCAAGGACCCGTCCAAGGTGGACCGTTCCGCCGCCTATGCCGGCCGCTACGTGGCGAAGAACATCGTCGCCGCCGGGCTGGCAAAAAAATGTGAAGTCCAGATAGCCTACGCCATCGGCGTCGCCAGGCCGGTTTCCATGATGGTGAATACCTTCGGCACCGGCAAGATCAGCGACGCGAAGATCGTCGAACTGATCAAACAACATTTCGACCTGCGCCCCAAGGGCATCGTCCTCGCGCTCGACCTGCTGCGCCCGATCTACGCCAAGACCGCCGCCTACGGCCACTTCGGCCGCGACGAACCGGAATTCAGCTGGGAAAACACAGATAAAGCAGACGCGTTGCGCGCGGATGCGGGATTGTAAGATCAAAAGCGATTAACCACAGAGGGCACGGAGAACACGGAGTAACCCCCCGACAAGGGGGCTGCCTTTCTCCGTGCACTCCGTGTTCTCCGTGGTTCAGAACGTAAGTTTTTCATATTAAACACCCCCTCCGAGGGGCGCTGCGACCCCGAACGGGGCCAGGCTCGGTGCGGGATTACCGTAACAACTGCGCCCATTCAGAAACTTGAATGGAGAAATTGATGAGCACTTTTACCGACTACGTTGTCGCCGACATGACCCTCGCCGCCTGGGGGCGCAAGGAAATTTCCATCGCGGAAATCGAGATGCCCGGCCTGATGGCGGTGCGCGCGGAATTCGGCGCGACGCAGCCCTTGAAGGGCGCGCGCATCGCCGGTTCCCTGCACATGACCATCCAGACCGCCGTGCTGATCGAAACCCTGACCGCGCTGGGCGCCGAAGTGCGCTGGGCGTCGTGCAACATCTATTCGACGCAGGACCAGGCGGCGGCGGCGATTGCAGCGGATAACATTCCGGTGTTTGCCTACAAGGGCGAGAACCTGGACGAATACTGGGATTTCACCCACCGTATTTTCGAGTGGCACGATGGCGGCATGCCCAACATGATTCTCGACGATGGCGGCGATGCCACCCTGCTGCTGCATCTCGGTACACGCGCCGAGAAAGATGCCTCGGTGATCGCCAAGCCCACCAATGAAGAAGAAACCGCCCTCTACGCCGCGATCAGCAAGCGCCTCAAGACCCACCCCGGCTGGTACTCCGCCCGTCTGGCCGCGATTCGCGGCGTGACCGAGGAAACCACCACCGGTGTGCATCGCCTCTACCAGATGCACGCCGAAGGCCGCCTGGCTTTCCCCGCAATCAACGTCAACGATTCCGTCACCAAGTCCAAGTTCGACAACCTGTACGGCTGCCGCGAATCCCTGCTGACGGGATCAAGCGCGCCACCGACGTGATGGTCGCCGGCAAGATCTGCATCGTGCTCGGCTACGGCGACGTGGGCAAGGGCTGCGCGCAGGCCTTCCGCGGCATGGGCGCCACCGTGTGGGTCACCGAAATCGACCCGATCTGCGCCCTGCAGGCCGCCATGGAAGGCTACCGCGTGGTGCGCATGGATGAAGTGGCCGATCAGGGCGACATCTTCGTGACTGCGACCGGCAACCTCAGCGTCATCAACCACGACCACATGGCCAAGATGAAGAACGAAGCTATCGTGTGCAACATCGGCCACTTCGATTCCGAGATCGACATCGCGTCCCTGCGCAAATACGAGTGGGACAACATCAAGCCCCAGGTGGATCACGTGGTATTCCCCGACGGCAAGAAGCTCATCGTGCTAGCCGAAGGCCGCCTGGTGAACCTGGGCTGCGCCACCGGCCACCCCAGCTTCGTCATGTCCGCTTCCTTCACCAACCAGGTGATGGCGCAGATCGACCTGTTCAACAACCCGGACAAATACCCGGTTGGCGTGTACGTGCTGCCCAAGCATCTGGACGAAAAAGTGGCGCGCCTGCACCTGAAGAAAATCGGCGTGAATCTGACGGAGTTGTCAGAAGAGCAGGCTGGGTATATCGGTGTACCGAAGAATGGACCGTACAAGCCGAATCATTATCGCTACTAAATCGTGAGGCGTGAGGGGTTAGGGGTGAGGGGGAAAAGCGTGATCGGAGGGGGTTTTGACTTTCCGCCTCACCCCTCACCTTCTAACCCCTCACCGGGAGTGAGGGATGAAGCGTAAACATCACGATCTCGATGCATGGCAGGTCGCCATTGATCTAGTGAAGGACGTTTATTCCCTGACGACCTCATTTCCCCCATACGAAATCTATGCATTGACGAGCCAGATTCGTCGCTGCGCGGTATCTGTTCCATCCAATATTGCCGAAGGCTGTGCCAGATTGACCGCCAAGGAATTTATTCATTTCCTTGGCATTGCCAGAGGTTCCTTGAGTGAACTGGAAACCCAGTTGATCATCGCGCGAGAACTTGGCTACCTGGACGCGTCACAATTGCCATCAGACAAACTGGATCGGCTGTTTGCCCTTATCAGCGGCCTGATCAGCCACCAGCGGAAGCGAGTAAATAATGACTAAACTACCCACCGACCCCTCCTCACCCCTCACCCCTAACCCCTCACCCATCCTGAGCTTCGAATTCTTCCCCCCCAAGACCTCCGAGGGCATGGAAAAGCTGCGCGCCACGCGGCAGCAGCTCGCCCAGCTCAACCCGGAATTCTTCTCGGTGACTTTTGGCGCGGGCGGCTCGACGCGCGACCGCACGCTGGAAACCGTGATCGAAATTCAGCAGGAAGGTCACAAGGCCGCGCCGCATCTGTCCTGCATCGGCTCCACGCGGGAAAACATCCTCGCCATCCTCAACGAGTACAAAAGCCACGGCATCCGGCACATCGTCGCGCTGCGTGGTGACTTGCCATCCGGCACGCAGGATGTGGGCGAATTCCGCTACGCCAACGAGCTGGTGGCCTTCATCCGCGCGGAAACCGGCGACTATTTCCACATCGAGGTAGCCGCCTACCCGGAGTTTCACCCCCAGGCACCGACGGCGCAGGCCGATCTCGCCAATTTCAAGCGCAAGGTCGATGCCGGCGCCAACGCGGCGATCACCCAGTACTTCTACAACGCCGACGCCTACTTCAACTTCCGCGACGAATGCGACGCCATGGGCATCGACATTCCCATCGTGCCGGGCATCATGCCGATCAGCAATTTCTCGCAACTGGCGCGCTTTTCCGACGCCTGCGGCGCAGAGATCCCGCGCTGGCTGCGCCTCAAGATGCAAGGCTACGGCGACGATACCGCCTCGATCCGCGCTTGCGGGCTGGACGTGGTGACCGCCATGTGCGACCGCCTGCTGCAAGGCGGCGCGCCGGGGCTGCACTTCTACACGCTCAACCAGGCGGGACTGATCACCACCGTGTGGCAGCGGCTGGGTTTGTAGATAATGTAGGGTGGGTTGCTAACCCACCAAGCGTTGCGCAGCAACACAATGCATTTTCTTTGTGCTAAGGTATTACCTATCAATACCGCTTGGAGGCTGCCATGAGCACAGCAACCATTAGTCCCGTAACAATCAAGATTGACCCTGAAACCAAGGAGCGCGTGAAACGCTTGGCCGATGCCCGCCATCGCACCCCGCACTGGCTGATGCGTGAGGCCATCCAGCAGTACGTTGAACGCGAGGAAAAGCGCGAGGCGTTCCAGCAGGACGCCATCAACGCCTGGCAGGAATATCAGGAAACTGGCCTGCATGTGACAGGGGATGAAGTCATCGCATGGCTGGATACGTGGGGCGAAGAAAACGAGAAGCCTGCGCCCCTATGCCACAAGTAAGATTTGCGCCAGCCGCGCTGCGTGATTTGGAACGATTACGTGAGTTCTTGCGGCCCAAGAATCCAGCGGCGGCAAAACGCTCCGCCGCTGTCATCGCAAAAGCCATACAAATGCTTGAGCAACATCCACAGATCGGCAGGCCAGCCGAAGGCATGGATCCAGAGTACAGGGAATTGCTGATCGACTTTGGTGACAGCGGCTATATCGTGCTGTATCGCTACGAAGCTGAACTTGTAACCGTACTGGCACTGCGGCATCAGAAGGAAGTTTAACCGCCCGAAACGCTGGCAACTTCAACCGTAGGTCGGCATTCATGCCGACATGTCAGGCTGACACCTAGCCAGGTCAGCCGAGCACAGGAGCCCTGCAAAGGCCGGTTTTGATATATAGTGCATATATCAGGCATCAAGGAGGATGCAATGCGTACACTGGTCGATATTCCAGAAAAACAAGTTCATGATTTGGCGGATATTTGCGCGGCAGAGAAAGTTTCTCGTGCCGAAATAATCAGACGCGCCATTTCCGCTTATCTTGAAAATAAAAAAACCGAATCCGCTGATGTGTTCGGTCTTTGGAAAAACCGCCAGGTGGATGGGGTGGCCTACCAGGAACAGGCTCGGTCCGAATGGTAAAAGTCCTGTTTGACACCAATATATTGATCGACTATCTGAATGGCATCGAGCAGGCAAAAACCGAGCTTGGCAGATACGCTGACCGGGCTATCAGCCTGGTTACCTGGATGGAGGTCATGGTAGGTGCAACCCCCGAAACCGAGGGGGTTGTGCGGAACTTCCTGAATGGATTCGTCAATCTGCCCATTGAAGACCGCGTGAGCGGTGTCGCTGTCGTGCTCAGAAAAAAACATAAAATTAAACTGCCTGACGCAGTCGTTTGGGCGACGGCCCAGGTAAATGGACGCATACTGGTCACGCGGAACACGAAGGATTTTTCGCATGACGAGCCGGGTGTGCGTATTCCATATCAAATTTAAACCCAGATTGTTCATTGGGATGCTCGTAGATTAGGAGCGCCGCCCCCGGCGCGAATCGCGGCGAGGGCGCCGCTCCTACAACTATATTTTGGCCCTAATGGATAATCCGGGTTCAAGCCAAATGATCCATTAAATCGTAGGTCGGGCTTCAGCCCGAAATTTCGGGCTGAAGCCCGACCTACTTTATGTAGTAAGCCCCCTCGCCCCTCATATACGATCTTTCATGACCCCTCACCCCTCACCCCTCACCCCTCACCCAAAGAGTGTTGCACAAAAACCACACAATACCTCCGGATGTTGCGCAAATCCCAAATTTGCCTTGCCAGCAGCTTTGACTATTTGCAAGAATGGGCCCAACTTCTCAACAGAGAGGTTAAGTAAACCGGGTAACCGGGCTACTAAGCAACTCTAAAACTCAACTCTTAATGGAGAGATCATATGAACAAGAAACTTCTGGCACTGGCAATCGCTGCCGCTTTGGCTCCTGCTGCTGCAATGGCCGATTCCGGCAACGTAACGATTTATGGCTCCTTGCACATGTCCGTTGACAGCTTGGACGATGGCAATAACCGTGAAACCAACGTTTCCAGCAACTCTTCCTACCTTGGTTTCAAAGGCAATGAAGATCTGGGCAATGGCCTGAAAGCCATTTGGCAACTGGAAACCCAATTCGGTATGGGCGACACCAGCAACACCTCCTCAGCTACTGGCACCGTAACCGGCACCACCACCCTCACCCCTATCAGCAACTCCTGGGCTAACCGCAACAGCTTTCTCGGTCTGTCTGGCAACTTTGGTACAGCCATCGTAGGTCGTCATGACACCCCGTTGAAAATCGTAGGCCGTAAGGCAGACCTGTTCGGCGACCAGATCGGTGATTCGCGTAACCTGATTACTGTCGGCGGTATCGGCGACCTGCGTCCAGACAACGTGATTGCCTACATTTCCCCAACCATGGGTGGTTTCCACGGCGCGATCGCTTACGTTACCAACAACGATTCCAACTTCACTGAAGAAGGTTCTACCAAAGCCACCAGCGCTCTGGGTATGTACGAAAACGGTCCTGTGATGGTTGGTCTTGGCTATGAAAGGCACAATGTTGCCGGCACCGATGCTGATCCCAAGCAATGGCGTCTGGTTGGTGGCTACAGCTTCGGCGATGCCAAGATGACCGCCCTGTATCAGAAAGCGGACAATCTGGGTGCTGTAGATGGCGCTGACCGTACCACTTGGGGTCTGGGTGCTGCGTACAAGATCGGCGCTACCACCATCAAAGGTCAATACTACAAGGCTGGCGATGTGAACGATGCTTCCGAGACTGGCGCCAACATGATTGTTGTGGGTGCGGATTATGCCCTGTCCAAGCGTACGACTACCTATGTAGCCTATGCTCGCACCAACAACGATGACAACACCAAGGCCTTTAGCGCATTCGGTGGCGGTCATGGTGACCAGCCAGCAACTTTTGCCAACGGCGACAACTCCGCTGGCCTCTCACTGGGTCTGAAGCACGCATTCTAATTTCCGGCCGGCTAGTCCGGTCTGAAGTCTGAAGCTTAAAACGGGCGCCTCGGCGCCCGTTTTTTTGGGCGTTGCCTTGCATGCTTGATGCGCATAATATATACGCATCGAACACCATTAAGGATTTATTCATGCGTATGAATTTGTACGATCTCAGCGCAAAAAAGAGACCCGCCAATCTGAGCATCAACGAGTCATTGCTGTTGCAGGCCAAGGCGCTCAATATCAATTTGTCACAATTGCTGGAACAGCGTCTTGCCGAGCATCTCCGAGAGTCTTTCCAGAAGAATTGGCTGGCGGAAAATCACGAAGCAATTGATGCTTATAATCAGCGTATTGAACACAATGGCGTTTTTAGTGACGGATTGCGGACTTTCTGATGGCGCAGTTCGATGTTTACCGAAACTCCAATCCGGCATCTCGCGCCATGATCCCTTTTCTGCTGGACGTCCAGTCCGACATGCTGGAGCCTCTTGCCACCCGGATCGTTATCCCATTGGTGCTGACGAGCGAGATGGGCAAGGCGGCAAAATTCCTGAATCCGCCTGTCGAAATCGAAGGCGTCGCGCTTGTGATGTCGACGGCCGAACTGGCTGGCGTGCCTTCTCGCCTGCTTGGCGATAGAGTATTGTCCTTGGCGCATAGACGGGATGAGATTATTGCCGCGCTGGATTTTCTGTTTAGCGGGTTTTGATCTCTGGCATTGCGGCGCGTCAACAGGGATTAAAGCATGAACTTGTTGAGCTTTAGTCCGACCTACCGTAAAACAACTGCTTTAATACTTGAACTTTTTACTGTACTATCACTCTCATTCGTCGAGTGCTAAGATATCAGTGTTAAGGAGAGATCAATTTATGACCAATGCTCTTGCCATTCCCGTTCCCAACTCAGCGGCCAGCCTGGAAAGCTATATTCAATCCATCAGGGCCGTGCCCCTGCTGACGCCTGAAGAGGAGCATGACTATGCCATGCGCCTGAAGCATGACAACGATGTGGAAGCTGCGCGCATGCTGGTGATGTCGCACTTGCGCGTGGTTGTGAGCATCGCTCGCGGCTATCTCGGCTATGGCCTGCCGCAGGCGGACCTGATTCAGGAAGGCAATATTGGCCTGATGAAGGCCGTCAAACGTTTTGATCCAGACCGTGGCGTGCGCCTGGTTTCTTTTGCCGTGCACTGGATCAAGGCTGAAATCCACGAATTCATCCTGCGCAACTGGCGTCTGGTCAAGATTGCCACCACCAAGGCACAGCGAAAACTGTTCTTCAATCTGCGCAGCCTGAAACAGAATCTGGGCACGCTGAACCATGATGAAGTGCAGACCATGGCACGCCAGTTAGGCGTCAAACCGGAGGAAGTGGTCGAGATGGAGACCCGCCTTACCGGTAAGGATATCAACCTGGAAGGCAACAATTCTGATGAGGATGATAGTTTCAGCCCGATTTCCTACCTGGTTGACCCCAACGCGGAGCCTGCCGTTCAGCTTGAGCAGGACGATACAGCACGGCGCCATAGTGAAGGCCTGAGTGCCGCGCTATCCAGTCTCGATGATCGCAGTCGCCGTATTATTGAAGCCCGCTGGCTGCGGGAAGATGGCGGCTTGACCCTGCATGATCTGGCAGCGGAATACGGGGTGTCTGCCGAGCGCATTCGCCAGATCGAGCAGAAAGCGATGCAAAAGATGAAAGTGCTGATCGGAGAAAACTGATCCAGCCCTGGCTGCGGTTGCAGCCGCCCAAACAAAAACGGCGCCGTATTTTCACGGCGCCGTTTTTGTTTAGGTGTTTTCCGGGTCAGGCCAGAATTACGGACAGGAAACTGATCCAGGACCAGACGATCAGGGCGATGACCACAGTCATCGGCAGATTTTCTTTGCTAAACAGGTTTGCCATTGCGCATTCTCCGGTTGATTTTTGGCAATTTTAATTCATTTATCGTCTTTTTTCAATGCCCTGCGTGGAATCCTGGGGTCGTCATCGTCCATCAGGATGCGCTGCGCGGGACCTTCCATATCTTCGAACTGCCCGCTCCGGATAGCCCAGAAAATACCAATGCCGGCAATGATGACCATAAATCCAGCCAGGCCCAGCAGGAATATCAGGATAGAATTCATGTGATTTATTCTCTCATACTTGCCGCAGGCGCAGCGCATTCAGCACCACAACCAGCGAACTGACCGACATGCCAAGCGCCGCCAGCCAGGGAGGAATATAACCCATTGCGGCAAATGGCAAGGCCAGAAAATTGTATCCTGCCGCCCAGATGAAATTCTGCCGCATTACCGTCAAAGTCGCCTGGCCCGCCTGCAGTGCACGCCAGATGTCGGGCAGTTTTTCAGACAGCAGCACAATATCGCTGCTGGCACGGGCGACCTGTGTGCCGCCACCCATGGCCAGGGAAACATCCGCCCCAGCCAATACCGGCGCATCGTTGACCCCATCGCCCACCATCGCCACCACCCCGCCTCCGGCCTGTAACGCCTTGAGGGCTGCCAGTTTGTCCTCGGGGCGCTGCGCGCCGCGATATTCCGTGATCCCCAGCCTGGCTGCAAAATGCTGCACGGCTGCATTCGAGTCGCCGCTCAGTATGGACACACCCAAACCCTGGGTTTTCAGTGTTTCTATCAAGGTGATGGCATCCGGCCGCAATTCGTCCGAAAGCTCGAAGGCTGCAAGCAGCTCGACTTCATCACAAAGCCATACCACCGTCGCTCCGGCCGCCACATCCATGGCGGGCTCCTGTTGTGCCTGGGTCAAGCCGGACAGCAGTCGGTTGCCCAAGGTATAACGATGCCCGCTTATCAGCCCTGCAACGCCCTTCCCGGGAAAATTCTGCGCTTCCGTGACCGGGTGCAATTCATTCCTGCTTAACTGTTCGAGGAAACTCTGGGCCAGGGGATGTTCCGAGGCCTGCTCCAGGCTGGCAGCCATGCGCAAACAGGCGTGCGTATCCAGCCTGCCGAATGGCAGCACCCGAAGCAGTTTGGGTTTGCCGAAAGTCAGCGTGCCGGTTTTATCAAATACGACATGCGTCACCTTGGCCAGGGTCTCCAGCGCATGGCCGCGGGTGAGCAGGATCCCCTGTTTGAGCAGATGCGAACCAGCCGCCGCAAAAGCAGCCGGAGCTGCAATGGAGAGTGCGCAGGGACAGGTAACCACCAGGACTGCCAGCACGATCTCCAGAATCCGGTCAGGATCGTGCCACCACCAGGCAAGCGCGACAACCAGCGTCAGAGCCAGAAGCACATAGGTAAAACGCCCGGCCACCTGATCCGCAAGCTGAGCCAGACGCGGCTTTTCCGCTACTGCCCGGTCGAGGAGCCGCACAATTCCGGCCAGAACCGTGTTTTCTCCGGTCCCGGTCACGCGTATTTCGAGCGGTCCATCGAGATTGATGCTGCCAGCGATGACCGGGTCACCCATTCCCTTGGGAACGGCACGGCTTTCGCCGGTCAACAGAGCCTCGTCCACGCTGCTGATGCCGGCGGCCACTTCGCCATCCGCGGCAATCGCCTCACCCGGTTTGGCCAGGATAATGTCGCCCTCCACCAGGTCGAGCACGGCCACCGCCTCTTGCTTGCCAGCGCGGAGGCGCAGGGACATGGCAGGAACCAGCTTGAGCAAATTTTCGGTGGCTTCAACAGATTTCTCCCGTGCATTGCGCTCAAGGAAACGGGTTGAAAGCAGAAACAGGGCGAACATGGTTATGGCATCGTAATACACCAGACCTTCGCCTTGCAGGGTGACCCACACGCTTCCGGCAAAGGCGGTGATGATCGCAATGCTCACCGGAACATCCATGTTGAGGTGGCCGGATTTCATTGCCCGCCAGGCGCTGACATAAAAGGGCACCGCGGTATAGAGGAATACTGGCAGCGTGAGCACCAGACTGACGTAACGCAGCAGATTGGCGGTGTCCACATCCATGCCCAGCGAAGCACCGGCATACAACGCAACAGCCAGCATCATGACCTGTGCCGCCGAAAGCCCGGTAACCGCGATGCGCCGTATATCCCGGCTGCGCCCCTTGCGCCGCAGCTCTTCCTGCTGCAGGGCATTGTAGGGATGGGCGTTGTAGCCCAGAAGCTGGATTTCCTTGAGAATCCGGGAGAGCTGGATTTCCCGTTCATCCCAGCTGATACGGGCACGATGGTTGGCATAATTCACCTGAACCGCCTTGACCCCGGGCAGTTGCTGGAGATGCCGCTCGTTGAGCCAGACACAGGCGGCGCAAGTGATGCCCTCGAGAATCAGCGATGCCTGCTTGATGTGGGGCGCGTCCTCGATAACAAAGCTTTTCTGGATTTCGGGGTGATCGTAGAGCGCAAGTTTGCTCAGCTCGGCGGGGATCAGTTCATGCCCGGTCGATGGCATGGCCGTACGATGGCGGTAATATTCCTGCAGCCCGTTTTCGACAATGGCCTGAGCTACCGCCTGACACCCCCGGCAGCATAACGCCCGCATCTGACCTTCAATTTCTAGCGGGTAATCAACACCTTGCGGCAGAGGCAGGCCGCAGTGAAAACATGTGCCGTCACCGCTCATTGTGCCGCGGAGACTTCAATATGCCGTTGCAGCTCAAAGCGGTCATCGTCACGTTGCAACTGAACCGCTGCCACCCACATCCCCGGCAAATTCAGCGTCAATTCTCCACGATAAACACCAGGGGCCGTCTCAAGCAGATCGGCCAGTTGTTCCGGTTGCGCCAGTCCAGGCCGGACAATGGCAAGTTTGACAGTGGCGCCGCGTAGCGGCTGTTTCCCGGCTTCATGCGCGATCACCGAAACGGCAAGCGGGCGTCCCCGGGCAATCTCGTCAAGGCCGGCAATGGTGATTTCCCAGCCCAGCTTGCGCTGTTTTTCCGCAGCCTTCATGAATTGATTGATCGTCTTGGCGGCTTCCTCGTCATGCTGCACCACGCCGGAAAAAGCGGTATGGGGCGGGTTTGCCGATTTCTTTTCGGGCTCGGGCAGCAGCCATTTGGCCACCGAGGGTGGCACGCCCTGGCCTGAAATCAGCAACAATCCGCCATCTATAACGAACAGCAACAGAAAGAACCCGATAATCAGCTTTGGACCCCAGTGCAGTTTTTTTGCAGCGCCCGGCTTACGGCCGCCTATCAGCGTGAGAACTGTTGCAGTGGCAAGAAACACAGCCATGTGCATGGAAACCACATCTCCCCCCGGCCACTGCCTGATGCTCAGCGCGAGATAGGCGGTTACAGACACGGTTCCGCCGATTACGCCTCGCCAGTAGTTGCTGACGCCAAATGCGCGCAGCACGTAATACAGGACAATGATCAGTAATGCGCCGCCAAAGAGAGTCTGAAACATTTTTAGATCTCGTTAATGGTTTTATTCGTGTTTGAAATCGAATCGTGTTTCAAGGTGCAAAGCATTCTCTGGGTTGCCTTTGGGGGTAACAATAAACTCGAAATTATGCGTATATTCCGCCACCTTCGGCGGCAGGGAGACGCCAGCCTGAATGATCAGGCTCTTTCCGGCATGCACATTCACTTCACTGAAATTACCCACGTCCAGCGCCTGTTCTGGCACGCCTTTCACACTGATTGCGTACACCTCATCCTCAACCGACTTGTTGGTGATGCGAACCTGGTAGCGGTTACGTATATTTCCATCCGAAAGCATCACGAATAGCGGCTGGCGCACCTGCTGCACAGCCGCGTCTATACTGCTGCGATTGCCTATGCTGCTGATCAGCGCAGCCGTCATGAATAACAGAGCGGCCCCCCAGCCTATGATTTTGAGACGTTTCCAGTGTAATTTTGGCTGGGCAGGCGCCGCCAATTCAAGGTTCGCCTCTGAATCATAGCGAATCAACCCCCTCGGATAGCCCATGGAATCCATCATGTTGTTGCATGCATCAATACACAAGCCGCAGGCGATACACTGATATTGCAAGCCCTTGCGTATGTCGATCCCGGTCGGGCAAACCTGGATGCACAGCTTGCAATCGATGCAATCGCCATGGCCGCTGGCGTTGCGCTCTTCCCGCGTTCTCAGCCCGGCGCGTGGAACCGCCCGGCCCGTCCCGCCTTCCCCGCGATGGCTGTCATAGGCAACCGCAAGGGTTTCCGGATCGTACATCACCCCCTGAAAGCGCGAATAAGGGCACATATAGAGACACACCTGCTCGCGCGCCCATCCGGCGGCAATATAGGTGGTGAGAGTCAGCACCAGAACCGTGAAGTAGGCCACGCTCGGCGCCTTCCCGGTCATGAAACGCACGAACAGGTCGGGCGCATAACCGTAATACAGCACAAAGGTCAGCGCGGTCCAGAACGCCAGCAGCAGCCACAGCGCGTGGGTGAACGATATTTTGAGGATTTTCTCGCCATTCCACGGCTGTTTGTAAAGGCGCTGGCGCGCAGGCCGCTCACCCTGGATGAATTTTTCGATCGCCATGAATGCGTCCGTCCACAGGGTCTGGAAGCAGAAATAACCGCAGAAGGCGCGCCCGATCAGGCCGGTCACGAAAAACAGCAGCGCTCCGGCGATAAACAACAGCAGGGAAAGCCAGAAAATATCCTGAGGGTAAACAACCAGGTCGAACAGATAGAATTTGCGCCCCGGCAGATCGAACAACACGCTTTGCGACGGTGCCTCGTGACCACGCTGCCAGGGCAGCCAGGGCAACAGAAAATAGACGCCATACGCAACCGCCAGGGTCAACCATTTGAAAGTACGAAACTTTCCTTTGACCGAACGGGGAAAAATGGGGATGCGTTTCTGATAAAGCGTGGAGGGTTCGTGATCTGCCATGTCCGTTTTCCTGAAAAGACAAGGGCCCGCTCTAGGCGGGCCCAATATTATATCAGGATTTCCTAATATTAATTACTTGGCTCCGCCACCCAGGCCATGCACGTAGGCAGTCAGCAGCTTGATCTGCTCGGGTTTGAGACGCGCCTCCCAGCCCGGCATGACGCCGCGGTTCAGCCCGTTGGCAATCACCTGCCGTATTACCTCAACTTTCTTCCCGGCATTTTCCTGAGCCTGAACATCCGCCCACAGCCATATCTTGTCGGTCAGATTTGCGGAGCCGATGGCCTGACGCCCCTTGCCGTTGTTGTCGTGGCAGTAATAGCAAGCTGCGGCATCGCCGTGGAACAGTGCATCACCGGCCTTCACCTTGGCGGCGTCCGCCTTCTCACCCGAGAGCGAAGCGACATAATGCGCCAGATTATCCAGCTGCTCGTTGTTCAGCACTTCCTTGAAGGCCGGCATGTAGCCGTTGCGGCCCTTGGCAATGGTTTCCTGAATCTTTTCATGCGAGCCGCCATAGAGCCAGTCGTCGTCGGTCAGATTGGGAAAGAAACCCATTTTCCCCTGCCCGCCCGCCTGATGGCACGGCGCGCAATTGTCTGAGAAAATCGCCTTACCAGCCGAATTGACAAAGCTGGTCAGTTCGGGATCCTTGACGATTTGCTCGAAGGGAGTGGCAGTCACCTTGTCAAAATAGGGCTTCTGCATCTGTTCGGCTTCGTTCATATCCTTCATCAACTGTGCGCGGGTATTCCAGTGCGAGGTTTTCTCCTCACCCTTGTTGTTGACGTAGGTGACCGAGCCGAACCCGGTGGTGAACTGCTTGCCGATTGGCCATGCGGGATAAATCATCCAGTAGATGATGGAGATGACTACCGTGGCATAGAACCCCATCAACCACCAGGAAGGCAGCGGATTGCTGTACTCCTGCAGGTTGTCATCCCATACGTGGCCGGTAGTTTGTACGGTTTGCGGTTTTTGCTGACTCATTATTTCGCTTCCTTTGTATCCGAATCCTCATCGAGGAATGGTATGTCCTTGTGAGATTCCAGGCGCTCGCCGCGCTTCTTGCTGCCAAACACATAAATCAGAACCAGGCAGAAAGTGACAAAAAATATTACCAGCGCGAGCGGCTTGGTATTTTCATCCCTGGAAAACCACTGCAACCATTCCATCTAACCACCTTAATTAACGGAATTTGACGAATTCGTCGTTATCGTACTTGCTGAAATCCACCATGGTGCCCAGCACCTGCAAGTAGGCCACCAACGCATCCATCTCGCTGACATTGCCGCGGTCCCCGTCAAAATTGCCCGCCTGAGCCTGGGCAATCAAGTTCTTCTGGGCATCCGGGATATGCAGCGTTTGAGCCACATCGGCGCCAAAGTCCTTGACGTTTCTATCGTACTCGCCCTGCGTCAGTGAGTATGGCACGCCAACCTGGCGCAGCGCCTTGAGCCGTTCAGCCATATCGGAATAATCCAGCGCGGTAGTCATCAGCCACGGGTAGCGCGGCATCACGGAAGGCGGCACCATGGATTTCGGATCGATCAGGTGTTGCACATGCCAGTCGTTGGAATATTTCTTGCCCACGCGCGCCAGATCCGGTCCGGTGCGCTTGGAGCCCCACTGGAACGGGTGGTCATACTTGGATTCCGCCGCCAGCGAGTAGTGTCCATAACGCAGTGCTTCGTCACGGAACGGGCGAATCATCTGCGAGTGGCACAGGTAGCAGCCCTCGCGCACATAAATGTCACGTCCACGAGACTCCAGAGGCGTGTAGGGGCGCACTCCGTCCACTTTTTCCACTGTCTCCTTGATGAAGAACAGCGGTGCGATTTCGACCAGTCCGCCGATACTGATGGCGATCATGGTCGCGATCAGCATGAGGCCGACGTTTTTTTCAATCCATTCGTGTTTGAAATTGAACATATTATTTCTCACTTAATTCCATTGCTCCAGGCGGCCGGCAGTGCCGTCCGCCTGCTCCCGATGCTAACTTATGCAGCCGCCCTGGCAGGGTTCACGTCCACTTCCGCGACTTGGCCTTTGCTCTGACGAATGGTCATATAAGTATTGAACACCATCAGCAACATGCCGGTCAGGAAGAACATGCCGCCAATCGCACGCATCGCGTAGAAAGGATGCATTGCCGCCACGGACTCGGCAAAGGAGTACTGCAGGTTGCCGAAGTCATCGAAAGCGCGCCACATCAGACCCTGCATGATGCCCGAGATCCACATCGCGGTGATGTACAGCAGGGTGCCGATGGTCGCCAGCCAGAAATGAATATTGATCAGCTTTTCGCTGTACATCCTGGTATCCCATAGCTTGGGGATGAGGTGGTAAAGCGAGCCAAAGGAAATCATCGCCACCCAGCCCAGCGCACCGGAGTGCACGTGGCCCACGGTCCAGTCGGTGTAATGGGAGAGCGCATTCACGTCCTTCAGCGACATCATCGGACCTTCAAAGGTGGACATGCCGTAGAACGACAGCGCCACGATCATGAAGCGCATGATGGGGTCGGTACGCAGCTTGTCCCAGGCGCCGGACAAGGTCATGATGCCGTTGATCATGCCGCCCCATGAGGGCAGCAACAGCATGATGGAGAAGGTTGCGGCCAGGGTGGAAGTCCAGTCCGGCAGCGCAGTCCAGTGCAGGTGGTGCGCGCCCACCCACATGTAGAGGAAAGACAGCGCCCAGAAGTGCACGATGGACAGGCGGTAGGAATAGA
Organism: Sulfuricella sp.; assembly: GCA_041651995.1. NCBI lineage: Bacteria > Pseudomonadati > Pseudomonadota > Betaproteobacteria > Nitrosomonadales > Sulfuricellaceae > Sulfuricella > Sulfuricella sp. The sequence goes on from JBAZID010000001.1 coordinate 812,122, forward strand.
TCGGGCGGCCGGCCTGTTTGGGCACGAAGTAGTACATCATGCCGAGGAAGGCCGCGGTGAGGAAGAAGCCTACCGCGTTATGGCCGTACCACCACTGGGTCATTGCATCCTGGGTGCCGGCGAACAGGCTGTAGGACTTGAGGGTGAACAGGCTTACCGGTACCGACAGGTTGTTGAAGGTATGCAGCAGGGCAGTCGCCAGGATGAAGGACAGATAGAACCAGTTGGCCACGTAGATGTGCGGCTGCTTGCGCTTCATGAGGGTACCCACGAAGACGATCAGATAAGTCACCCACACCACTTCGATCAGCAGATCGATCGGCCATTCCATCTCCGCGTATTCGCGACCCTGGCTGTAACCCATCACGTAGCTCAGCGCGGCCAGCACGATGACGGCCTGCCATCCCCAGAACGTGAAGCTCGCCATGCCATCGCCGAACAGGCGTGCCTGACAAGTACGCTGCACCACATAGTAGGAAGTGGCGAACAGAGCGCTGCCACCGAAGCCAAAAATCACGGCGCCGGTATGCACCGGGCGCAAACGGCCAAACGTGATATAGGGCAGGTCGAAATTCAGGAAAGGCCACGCCAGCTCGGAGGCGATATACACACCCACGAGCATGCCAACCGCACCCCAGACCAAGGCCATGATCGTAAATTTCCGGACAATATCGAAGTTATATTGCTCGGTACCCGCGACGCCAACTGCCGCCATAACCTTCTCCTTTTGTTTTTGAAGCGAGCCACAACATCACCAGTGTGGCGCGTCGACCTTCCAGTCCGGCAAACCGCCCGGCAGGCAAGACAAAGGCCAAGCGTTATGTCTCGCCTGGCCTCGACATCTCTTAGTAAGTGCAACCGTAGAACTGACACGCCAATCACATTGCATACTGGACGTACATCGCCCGTCAATATAGCGGGAAACGCCCAAGAAAACACTGACCAATGTCAACTTTGTTGGGTTATTTTTGGCATGTCGCACAAAAGATGCGCCCTGAAGGCGCAGTCTGAGGCCTTACTTCAAGACGGCGGGGCCGCCTCTTGAGATTTCTGCAGCCGGTCCGGCTGGATTAGACGCACGATGCGCCGCTGGGTGGCTATCAAGGATTCTTCCTCAAAACGTGTAATTACGCGGCACACAGTCTCTTCCGCCAAACCCAGGTAGTTTCCGATATCGCTACGCGACATGCTGAGCTTAAGCTCTTCTGCTGGCTGGCCATGGTATTTGAGCCGAAGGGACAGATTGACAAGGAAGCTGGCAAGCCGCTCTTCAGCTCTTTTTTTCCCCAGCAGCAACATCATTTCCTGGTGATGATTAATTTCCTGGCTCATGATTCTGAGCATCTGTTGCTGAAGCCCCGGCACTTGCGCCACCAGTTCTTCATAGCGCTCGAACGGAACCTCACATACGCTGGTGGCCTCCAAAGCGCGCGCCTCACTGTTATAGCGATTGGCAACCAGAGAGTTAAGGCCTATCAACTCTCCGGAAATATGAAAACCGGTTACCTGGATACGTCCATCATCGGTCAACACGGAAGTTTTCACAGACCCGCTGCGAATTGCGAATACCGCTCGAAAAGGCTCGCCTACAGAAAAAATGGGGTCGCCGCGCTTGTAGGTGCGACGGCTTTTCACCAGCGTATTAAGAACGCTGAGGTCTGTATCCCCGCCCACGGCAAAGCAAAGGTTGTAGATCCCGCAATCCGTACAGGCGACAGGGGTGCTTGACTGTTCCGCAGCCTTGCTAATCTTGACTCGCTTGAGGGGGGAGCTGAAAGCGAGCATGGCAAGCTAGGTGCCAAGCACTGCGTGGGGGAGGTCGGTAATCCGATATTTACCACTTTGCACGGCAATAGCCAGCTTTTCCAGGGTCTGCTCGTGCAACATGCTGACAACCTTTTCCTTGATTGGCTTCCAGCGCACATGCATGGGACACGCGGTTTCGTCGCTGCACACCTTCAGGCCCAGGACGCAATCATCGGTAAAGCCCTTGCCCTCTGTCAGCACCAGCACCTGCATCAAGTCGGTTTTTTCTGCTTCCTCGCGCAGGCAAAATCCACCCAGCCGGCCGCGAAAGGAATAGAGCAGATTGCCCTTGCACAGGTTTTGCATGATTTTTGCCAGATAGGCGGAGGGGACACCCAGGTGGGCGGCAATTTCACGATTGAGCACAGGCTCGCCACGCGGTTGGGTAGCGATGTAAATCAGCGCCTGTATGGCATATTGACTGGTTCGGGAGAGTATCATGGCCGCTTTATTATGCCGCAATCCATAAATTTGTAAAGGATGGCGCCATCCTGAATTCGCGGGAAACTACTACCCAATTTCGGGCAAAAGCAGGCTTTGCGCGATTCTGGCAGGGTCCGGCGCAGCCCAGTGCTCCACCACGCCCAACAGCGGCGCCCCAAGACGCTGCCGCAAAGCCTCCAGATTCGCCTCGAAACACGCCATTTCCGGATCAATGCGATTAGCCACCCAGCCGGCGAACGTCAGGCCCTGTGCGCGAATGGCATCCACCGTGAGCAGGGCATGATTCAGGCATCCCAGTCGCATGCCAACAACCAGCACCACGGGTAAGCCCAGTTTACGAGCCAGATCAGCACCGTCCTGGTGCGAACTCAAGGGCACCCTGAAACCGCCAACACCTTCGACAACGACTATCCCGGCGTATTCGGCCAGCATCATAAATGCCTCGCGGATACGTTCCAGATCAATGGTGACGCCAGCCTCTTCAGCTGCAATATGAGGCGCCACGGGGGGCTCAAAGGCGTAGGGGTTGACCCATTCAACGGGCGCCTGCACGCCAGAGGCCCGGCACAGTGCCGTTACGTCACCGCACACCAAACCTTGAGGCTGAATTTCGCAGCCGGCGGCGACCGGCTTCATGCCTAGCGCAGTCTTTCCGGCGAGGCGAAAGGCATGCAGAAAGGCGCAGGAAATCAGGGTCTTGCCAACATCGGTATCCGTTCCGGTTACAAAAATGCCCTTGGCCGAAGCGTCAGGCTTCATCGTCTTCCCCGCTGGCGCGGCGACGGCATCTGAACCACCTGCCGCCCGTCGGGCAACTGGTTCGGCGCCCAGGCATGGCCGTAGATCACTTCATAGGTGGCGGGGAGCTTGCCATCCTGACGCAGCTTTTCGTATTCGGCTTCCATGCGCTTCCACGCGCTTTTGCCCGCCAGCCCCTGGCGCCGTCCCTGGGTTGCGTTATGCGCGCCCAGCGCCTTGAGATCGCGCATCAGCCCGGATGCCGTATCGTAGGTCAGGGTGAAGTGCTCCATATCCATGACCGGATCGGCAAACCCTGCCCGCATCAGGGCATCGCCGATATCGTGCATATCCTGGAAGCGGCTGACATGGCTGTAACCGTCGGCCTGGCTGAATGCATTGCGCAGTTCCCCAAGCGTGTCCGGGCCGAAGGTACTGAACATCAGCAAGCCGTTTGGCGCCAGCACGCGGCGCATGCCGCCGAAGGCCGCATCCAGATCATTGCACCACTGCAGCGCCAGACTTGACCACAACATATCCACGCTGCCCGATTGCAGCGGCAGGGCTTCAAGATCGCCGCAGATGTAAGTGGAAGCGGATTTTGCGGGCAACATTTTTTGCCACCAAGGCCGCACGCCGCGAGCCACGCGCAGCATGCCGAGAGCAAGATCCAGGGAAATCAGCCGTGCATCGGCATAATGTCCCTGCAGCAAGGGGCGTGCGTAGCCGGTCCCGCAGCCCGCATCGAGAATGGCCAGTGGATGATGCTTGATAAATTGCAGGCGCTCCGCCATGCGGTCGGCCACCGCGCGCTGCAAGACCGCGGCCTGGTCATAGCTTGCCGCCGCCCGTTCGAAGGAACGGCGCACCTGGCTCTTGTCTATCAGAAAAGCATCCGTCACTGAAAAAACTCCTTTGCCACCCGCATAAAAACTTCAGGGTGAGACAGGAAAGGCGCATGCGCACAGCCCGGAATCACGTCCAGCCGTGCCCCTTCGACCCGGGTTCCCATCCACTGCGCGGCCGCCACCGGGGCAAGTGTGTCGCGCTCACCATGCAAAATCGCCAGCGGCATTTTGAAATTACCCGCTTCATTGCGCAGGTCCGTATCGAGCAGCACGTTCAGCCCCGCTTTCAGCACCTCGGCACTGGGCCGTCCCTTGGAAAAAAGATTGACGCGCAGGTATTTCATGACCGTGCGCAACCCCTCGCCGTTGCGTGCCTGCAAGGACAGGAAACGCAGCAGCGTGCCGGCGTAGTCCTGATCCAGATCGTTGGCGAAGGTTTGCAAAATGAGCGGATCAATGCCATTGCCCCAGTCACCGCGCTGCACAAAACAGGGCGAGGATCCCACCAGCATCAGGCGTTGAACTTGCTGCGGCTGATCCAGCGCCCAACGTTGCGCCACCAACCCGCCCAGCGACCAGCCGATGACATGGATTCCGGACGGCAGGGACTCGGCCACCGCCTGCGCCAGGGCAGCCAGATTGTAAGGCTGGCATGTTGCACTGCCGCCGTAGCCCGGCAGATCCAGCGCATGCACCCGGAAATTCTTCGCCAGATCGGCGCACACGCTGTCCCAGATGCCGCCATGCATGCCCCAGCCGTGGATCAGGGCAAGATCCGGCCCCGCGCCCGTAATCTCAACATGCAGGCTCATTGCTGCTCCAGTTGATGCAGGGCATCGAGCAGCAGTCCGACATCTTCCCGGCTGTGCGCGGCGGAAAGCGAAATGCGCAGCCGCGCGGTATCTTGCGGCACGGTCGGGGGGCGAATCGCCGGTACCAGAATGCCTTTTTCCTGCAAGGCCTGGCTCACTGCCATGGCTTCCATGCTGGAGCCGATCAGCAGGGGCTGGATCGGTGTTTCCGACGGCATGAGCTGCCAGCGCTTCGGTTTCAGTCCATTGCGCAGCTGGGCGATCAGCTGTGCCAGCCGCTCGCGCCGCCAGTCTTCATCTGCGATGATGCGCAGGCTTTCCCGCAGGGCCACGGACAGCATGGGCGGCGTGGCGGTGGTGTAGATGTAGGCGCGCGCGTTCTGCACCAGCCCGTCGATCAGCTCCCGCGCGCCCGCGACGAACGCCCCGGACACCCCGGCTGCTTTGCCCAGCGTGGCCATGTAGATGAGGCGTGAAGTGTGAACGGTGAAAGGTGAAGCGAAATGTTCGAGAATGCCGCGTCCGGTTTTTCCCAGCACGCCGAAGCCGTGGGCGTCGTCGAGCAGCAGCCAGGCATCGTATTTTTCGCACAGGGCCAGCAGTTCCGGCAGCGGCGCCAGATCGCCGTCCATGCTGAATACCGCGTCGCTCACCACCAGCTTGCGGCGCGCGCTCGATGCGGCCAGCTGGCTTTCCAGCATGGCCAGGTCGAGATGCGCGTAACGCTTGAAGCGGGCGCGGGAAAGCTGCGCCGCGTCGTTCAGGGAAGCATGGTTCAGCTTGTCGGCAAAAACCACGTCATTGCGCCCCATGAGCGCGGTAATGACGCCAAGATTGGCCATGTAGCCAGTGGAAAACAGCAGAGCCGCGGGCAAGCCGGCAAATGCCGCCAGCTCCAGCTCCAGTTGATGATGTGCGAGTGTGTGCCCGGTCACCAGGTGGGATGCGCCGGCGCCCACGCCAAACTGCTGCGCTCCACGGCAGGCGGCCTCGATCAGCGCCGGGTGGTTGGCAAGGCCAAGATAATCGTTGCTGCAGAAGGACAGAAGATCCGCCCCATCCACCCGCACCCGGGCGCCCTGCGGGCTTTCCAGCATGCGGCGGCGGCGCAGCAGGCCATCTGCTTCTCTTTGTTTCAGCTCAGCGGCAAGATATGAAAAAAGCATGTTCGTTCAGATTGGGTAATGTCTTTCTCACCGCAAAGGACGCAAAGGTACGCGAAGTAGGACATTCGCTTTCCCTTGCGTACCTTCGCGTCCTTTGCGGTAAATATCGCCCTCTCACGCCGCCATGGCGCGGATGCCCAGCTTGTTGAACAGCGCCTGGTCGGAATCGGTGTCCGGGTTGCCGGTGGTGAGCAGCTTTTCGCCGTAGAAAATCGAATTGGCGCCGGCCAGGAAGCACAGCGCCTGCACGCTGTCCGCCATCTCGCCGCGCCCGGCAGAAAGCCGCACCAGGCTCTCCGGCATGGTGATGCGCGCCACCGCGACGGTGCGCACGAATTCGAGCGGGTCCAGGCTTTCCGCCTTTTTCAGCGGGGTGCCTTCAACCTGCACCAGCATGTTGATCGGCACCGACTCCGGCACCGGGTCCAGGTTCGCCAGCTGGGCGATCAGGGCCGCGCGCTGGGTGCGCGACTCGCCCATGCCGATGATGCCGCCGCTGCAAACCTTGATGCCGGCCTTGCGCACCCGGCCCAGGGTATCGAGGCGGTCCTGGTAGGTGTGGGTGGTAATCACCTGGCCGTAGAATTCCGGCGCGGTGTCGAGATTGTGGTTGTAGTAGTCGAGCCCGGCATCCCTGAGCTGTTGCGCCTGCTCTTCCTTGAGCATGCCCAGGGTGACGCAGGTTTCCAGCCCCATGGCCTTGACCGCGCGCACCATTTCCAGCACCGGCTCCATGTCCTTCTGTTTCGGCCCGCGCCAGGCGGCGCCCATGCAGAAGCGCGTGGCCCCCGTTTCCTTGGCCTTGGCGGCTGCGGCAATCACCTCGTCCAGCTTCATCAGCGGCTCGCGCTCGACCGGCGTTTCGTGGTGCGCCGATTGCGAACAGTAGCCGCAATCCTCGGAACAGCCGCCGGTCTTGATGGAAAGCAGCGTGCTCACCTGGACTTCATTGGGGTCGAAGTGTTCGCGGTGTACCGTTTGCGCCTTGAATACCAGGTCGCTGAACGGCAGCGCGAACAGGCTCTCGATTTCCGCCACGGTCCAGGGCGACTTGGCCAGGTGCTTCAGCTCTGCTGCATTATTCATGTGTGTTTACCTCGATGATGTCCATGTCTTGCCAGTTTTCCCGCTGCACCCTCAACAGATCACGAATGCCCCAGGGAAGAACAACCAGTGCGAGAACCGCCCAGACTGCCAGCAGGCCATGCCAATTATTGAATAAGCCATAAATCGGCTGACCCAATACCACCATGGCCCCCGTCACACCGTAAAAGCGATAGCCGGCAAAACGGTTATAGTGAACCACCTTGGGATTGGGATGATGGGCTACCGAAGCGTAGGCAAAAATCGAGGCGCCGATCCAGATCATCAGCAGGGGCGGGAACAGTATCGCGATCATGCTGGCGAGGTTGAATATCCGGGCTGAAATGCGCTGCTGGGCAGCACTGATGATCTTTTTCTGGTCCATGCCGAAGTCTGCGCGAATGATAAAATGGCCCGCATAATCAGAGATTACAGCAGACTTGTCAAATTATAGATCATCCATTCTGAACAGCTGCACAAATATTATGCAGCTCATCCTGCCTCATCGCTGTCTGCTGTGCGGTGCCGCGGGCAGCGATGAAATGCTCTGCCCGGCCTGCCACGCCAGCCTGCCCTGGCATCGAGGCCCGCTCTGTCCGCGCTGCGCCCTGCCCAGCATGGATGGCATGACCTGCGGCCACTGCCTGAATAAGCCGCCCGCGTTTGATCGAGCGATTGCAGCGCTGCGTTACGAATTTCCACTGGATGAACTGGTACAGGAACTGAAATACCGGCATCAGCTCGCCCTTGCACCCATGCTGGGCGCCGAGCTGGCTAAACGCGTCCAATCCGCCCCCCGCCCTGATGTGCTGATCCCGATGCCGCTGCATCCATCCCGCCTGCGCGAACGAGGCTTCAATCAGGCGCTGGAGCTGGCGAAGGTCGTGGCCGGGCAGCTTGATCTTCCACTCCTCGCCCAGGGCGCCGGACGCATCCGCGCCACACCGCCTCAAGTGGGCCTGCCATGGAAGGAAAGGGCAAAAAGCGTGCGCGGCGCTTTTTCCTGCTCTGAAGACTTGAGCGGAAAGCATGTGGCGATACTGGACGACGTCATGACCACGGGCACCAGCCTGCATGAACTGGCCCTCACCCTGCAAAAACAGGGCGCGGTGGAAATCAGTGCCTGGGTGGTGGCGCGGACGCTGCCCTAAAGGCGGTGAGCGGTGAGCGGTGAGCGGTGAGCGGTGAGCGGTGAGCGGTGAGCGGTGAGCGGTGAGCGGTGAGCGGTGAGCGGTGAGCGGTGAGCGGTGAGCGGTGAGCGGTGAGCGGAAAATTAAAACACGCCGAACCCGGTTTTACTGCTTACTGCTTACCGCTCACCATTCACTGCAAAGCCCTCAGCCTCTGCTCTGCAAACGCCTGCAACTCCGGCGACAACGAACCGCTCTGGCGGGCGCGGCGGAAGATCTCCACGGCCTTGGCGGGCTGGCCGTCCGCTTGCAGCGAAATACCCAGCCCCAGCAGCCACGGGCCGGCATCGGGATTGGAATGCAGTGCGGCAAGGTAATGATCGATGGCATCCTTGTGGCGTTCGCTGCGCTGCAACAGTGCGGCCAGGAAACCATGGTATTCCGCGTTTTCGCTGGCCGGAGGGTTACGCTGCAAGGTTGCCAGGGCTGCGGCCACATCGCCCCGTTCCACCTGAATCCGCGCCAGGGTCATGGCATATCCGGTATTTCCCGGCTGCAGTTCCAGCCCCTGCTGCAACACCTGCTCAGCGCGCTCCAGGCGGCGCGACTCCACTAGCAATGCCGCCAGCGCCTGCCTCGCGGCGGCATGACGCGGCTCGAATTGCAACGCTTGCCGCAAGCTTTCTTCCGCTTCGCCCATGCGGCCATGCTGCAAGGCGGCGTACGCCTGCCGATAGGCATTTTCAGCGCGCTGTTGTGGATTGGGCTGGCGAACTTCCTTGTTGATGCCGGCAGCCTGGGACGGCTCCACGGTAAGGGCCGGTTTTTTTATTTCAGCCACGACCGGCTGCGGCTTTTCCACTACAGGGGCAGGCAAGACTTCCGCTTTGGCCGGGGGGGCCACGGCGGAGGCAGCGGCTCTTGTTTCCGGCTCGGCTGGCGCGGTGGAGGGCAAGAGACTCAGCTCGGAAGTTGCTTGCAATACCGATGGCGCATAGTCCGGCTGCGGCACCGGCTGCGGAGTGGCTATTTCCGGCACGCTCTCCAGCGCCGGCAAAGGGGCTGGCTGGATGCTTTTATCAGCCGGCATGCCGAAAATCCAGTAAGCACCCCCTGCCGCCGCAAGCAGCATGAAAAGCAACCAGCCCCAAGGCGCAAACGAGGATCTTGCGGGGCGGCCTACCGCGCGTACCTGGGCGGCTGTTGCAGCGCCATCCGCCTTGCGCTGTTCGAGATCCTGCAACATTTGATTGATCAGACTCATCCGTTTTCCTTATTTCCGCCCTGTCCGCCCGGGCATGAGCCACCACCAACCCAGGCGGCGAGCTGCTGGCGTATCCGCTACAGCAGCGCGGACATGCCGAGCCTCAACCTGCATCCTGCCCTGCCCATACGTCAGCAGCAATGCCTTGTGGGCAAGAATATTGACCAGCCTGGGCACACCGCCACTGGCGCGAAAGAGATGGCGCATCGCGCTGCGTGTGAAGAGGGTTTCTCCCGCATACCCGGCAATGGCAAGCCTGTGCTTGACATAAGCTTCCAGCTCGGCGCGCCCGAGTTCACCCAGACGATAGTGAAAGCTGATTCGCTGCTTGAGCTGGCGTATTGAATCCTGCTCCAGCTTGTCGTCCAGCTCCGGCTGGCCGAACAGTACGATCTGCAGCAACTTGCGTTTTTCGGTTTCGAGATTGGTAAGCAGGCGCAGGGCTTCCAGCGTTTCCAGCGGCATCGCCTGGGCTTCGTCCAGACACAGCACCACTCGCTTGCCTTCGCGTGCAAAATTCATCAAGCCTAAAGTCAGCGCCTTGAGAAGGTGGTGCTGATCCGCCATCAAATCCACCGTGATATGGAGATCTTCCGCCACCGCCATCAGCAGGGCGCGGGGTTCCAGATAAGGATTGGGGATGTAGGCAGTGACGAAATCGTTGCCCATGCTGGCCAGAAATTTGCGGCACAACAGGGTCTTCCCCGTCCCTACCTCGCCGGTGATCTTGATGAAGCCTTCGCCGCCATGGACCGCCACCAGCAGGGTGTTGAGCGCTTCCTGATAGCGGGTGAAGGCGAAAAAGAAACTGGTATCGGGGGTGATGCCAAAGGGGGGCTCAGCAAAGCCAAAATGCGCCTGATACATGTCAGACGCGGCGTGGCACGATCACTTTCCGGCTCCCCCGGAAGCGGCTGTTCCCGTCAGGTCGCCAGCAGTGGTTCGGCTCATGCCCTGGACACGGCGCTGGCTGTCGAGAATATCCTGCTGCCAGCTGGCATCGCTCTGGATGACCGTTGGCTTGAGCAGAATCACCAGCTCCCGCTTGACTGTCGCGCGGCTGGTATTACGGAACAGGTTACCCAGTACAGGAATATCACCTGCGCCCGGCATTTGCGAGCGGTCATCACTGGTTGTCAGTTTCATCAGGCCGCCAATGGCGACAATCTGGCCATCCCGGGCACGCACGATGCTGTCGGTCTCGGAAATATTACTGGAGGCCAGCGGCAGGATGATCGAGCCGGCCGATCCCAGATCAACCACCTTGTTGACCGTGGTCACCTTGCTGACCGAAGGGTGGATATGCAGGGTAATGTTGCTGCTTTCATCGATCTGCGGCGTCACATCCAGCGCGATGCCGGAGAAAAAAGGCTGCAAGGTCACCGAAGGCGTGGTGGTAGTGGATGTGCCCGTTGTGGTGGTGGTTGTCACATTGGTCACAAAAAACTCATCCGTGCCCACTTTAAGCACTGCTTTCTGATTATTCAGGGTGGCGATGCGCGGACTGGAAAGCACCTGCACATTGCCCTGGGTTTCGAGGAACTGGATCAGGGCGGCAAAATTGCTGGTCTGGAATGCCAGGCCGAACAGGCCGCTGATATTGCTGGGGTTGGTGACCATGTTCACGCCGGGAAGCGCGCTCAGGATGGGGCTCGTATAGGTTCCCGCAACCGTATCAATCGCACTCGCCCCTGTCGCCAGGGAACCATCGGTCTGCAAGACCGTCCCCGGCGAGAGGGTCCCGCTGGAAAGGCGGGCATTCGAACCGGTTCTGAAAGCCGCCCAGTTCACCCCGGCCTGGAAACCATCGCTCAACTCCACTTCAAGAATCTTGGCTTCAATAATCACCTGACGCTCAACTGACAGCTGCGAGGTATTCAGGAATGTCGACACATCGCGTAACTCGGATGGCATCGCACGCACCAGCACCACTCCGGATTGAGGGTTGATGACTACGCTGCGGCCACCGTCACAGCCTTCCACGCCACGGCTGGAGACCGTTTCAGTTCTCCCTGCCGCGGCACCCCCGCTGGTCGTGCGGGCCGGCATCTTGCAGCCAATCACGGTACGTACCGAATCTTCGATATCTCCCCAGAAATCATTACGCGTCGAGGTATAAATAGTGCTGCTGTCGCGTGATGAAGATGAGCCACCGCTGGAAGTGGAGGTTGCGCCCGTTGACGAAGTCCCCGAGGCCGCTGGCGCGCCCGTAATGGAACCTGAATGCACTCGCGTATCCGAGCCGCCCATCCGCTGCCCGACCAGGTAATTCACCTTGTATAGACGGGTCTGCATGGCCAGCGGCTGAATGTAAACGCGCGATCCATCCACCTTGTATTCGTAACCATAGATTTCGCGTACGGCGTCGAGCGCCTCGAATACCGTCACGTCCTTCAGATTGACCGAGATGGAACCCGTCACGTCCGGATGGACCAGCATGCTGTAACGCGTGCCGTGCACAATTCCCATGAACACCTGGCTGGCTGGCGCGTTATTGACCACCAGATCAAACCGCTGCTCCAGTGGCTTGCCGCCTGCGTGGGGCATCTCGACCCTGAGCGGCGGCAGCAGAGCCGCCCCCAAAGCGTCGTTCTGAACCACTTTGGCTCTATCCTGGCTCGCCTTGGCCAGCTCGGCATTGATTTGATCAAATGTAGCGCCTTGCCTTGCCTGGGAGGCGCAGCCCGACAAGGCCAGAATCAGAAGCCCGAAATATACTGTCCGCATTACGATGCCTTTTGCTCAGAGTTACGTTTTGACTGGTTGTTACCACGTTTCCGCGTTTTTTCCCGCGGGGGACGGACAAACTGTTTTTCCACTCCGGGAAAAAGCTTAAGTGTCTGTCGGCCTCCCGGTCCGGCAAGGGTCACCTCTCCCTCGCTTACCCTGATCAGTTTGCTGTCGCCAAAACGCTCACCCTCAGCCAGCAGCTGGCCGCTGATCACGGCCGCCCGGCGGCCCGGACGAATCATCACGGACTGCAGCACCGGGCCAGTGCTAACAACTGCCATGCCGGAGGCTTCCACGCTCGCCTCCAGCGGGGGGCGGGTTGGATCGGGCAGTGCCTCGACCGCCAAAACCTGAGTTGACACGCCCAGCGCAAGCGCAACAAACATTGTTCTCACACGCTTAACCATGTTTTATCCATACTCAGCGTATACAGCGTAATTGACAGGGTGACGAGGGGGTATTCTTCCACCCGCATTTCAGCCTTCCCCCAGATCATCCGCCATGGCAGTTTTTCCATTGTTTCGAGATATTGCGTCAGTTCGGCATAACTGCCAGCCACCGTGATTTCCACTCCGTGCTTGAAAATCACCGGGCCGGCTGGTTTTTTCTCCCTGGCTTGAGGCGCCACCGCATCAGGGAGCATCTCCAACACATCACTGACTGGCAAAGTCTTGAGCGATACGAGCTTCAAATGCCGGTTTTGCGTCAGCACATCCTCCAGCAGACGCGCCATCTTTTCCGGCGGCACCAGGCTCTGCTGCACGTTTTGCAGCGCAACCCGGCTCTGCTCCAGCTTCTGCTTCAGCCCCGCCATCCTGACACGGGTAGCCGCATCGGGGTCTATCCGCCCAACGCTCAGAACAGTCTCGATCCGGGCCTGCAATTCCTGCACTTGTACCTGCTGCTGACTTGCCTCCTGATTCAGGCGCTTCCTATTTGCCACCAGCGGGTCCAGCAACATGACACTGAGCAGGCTCCACACCACCGCCAGCACCATGAAAAAAATCAGGGCGCGTTCACGCGGATTACGGGCATCAAGCAGCGCGGCATAGCGTTCCCAGTATTGCTTCACTTCACCTCCTCGCCGATGCTGGAATGTAGCCTGAATTCCAGGTAATTTGGCACTTTCGGCTGCTTATCGCCAGAGTCAGCCTCCACCTTCGGCTGTTGTATTTCCAGCGCGGCAAAGGCGCGGCCCTGGGTCGCCGCTTCCTGGTTCAGCCGCTGGATATAAGCCGGCACCAGTTCCGGACGCAATGTCCGCCCCCCCAGGCGCATTTCCTTGCCTGCGCCCTTGATGCCGAATTCCGTCAGCCACAGTCCATTCACGGTCTGGCGCGCAAAAGCGCGCATATAGCCGGAATAGCCCTCGGTGTTGCCCAAGCTGCCGCTTTGCAGCACGGCCAGAACGGCCTCTTCACCTTTGAGTTGCTGTTCCATTTCCACCACCCGCATTTCCAGCGCCGCATTTTTATGGCGCGGCGCATGCTCGGCAGCCACCTTGGCCAGCCGGGCCTGATCCTGCTCCAGCGTGGTGATGCCATTTTTGATGTGCGCGTTCAGAAGCGCCACCTGCCGGTATTGATAGCCATACACGCCCGCCATGATCAGCACCAGCGCCGCAAGTGCCTGAACAAGCATGCGCGAAGTAAACCATTCGCGCTGTCTGCGAAAGGCGGGATTGAGGAGATTGATCTGCTGGCTCACTGCGCTACGCCTTCCGTGCGCAATGCAGCACCCAGGGCCTGAAAGCACTGCAAGCGCAGATGCGGCCCCACACCTGAAACCGTGGAGAAATCAAATATCTCGTCCAGATTCAAGGTAGAGACAGGAAGATACAGATTGCTTGCCAGATAGGCTTCCAGATTGACCTCCGGAGGCAAGGGCGCCAACACCAGCTTGTTGATGGTGATAAAACTGAACTGGCGCTCGAAGCTGTCCATCGAACGTTGCAGTTCCAGCGTAATGCGGTCGAACTGGCGTTGCCGCTGTTCACTATCCGGCTGGTTAAGCTGCGACAGCGAAACGTCAATATGGCGCGACGAATACAGCTCGCCTTCAAACGAGAAAGTCAGCAGTCCGCCGCTTTCGTCGAAGGACAACAAGGCGATGCCGCGTCCCTGATCCTCCAGCAGGCTGGCAATATTACGCTGCGCCAGTTCGGGGATATCAATCACGCTCACGGGCAATTTGGCGGCATCAAAATCTTCCATGCGCTGCCTGATCACCTCATTACGCGCTGCCACGGCATACAGCGAACGATTGCGCGGCTGTGCATTCTTGCCGGCGGGGATATCGATCACATCCACGGTTGCATCATCCACGGGAAAATCCAGCATATCCTTGATGCGCCAGCGCACCGCCGTTTTGAGCTCGGCGGCGGGAACGCCGGGCGCTTCCACCACCAACAACTGGTATTCGCCAAAATTCAGCAGGAAACTCGCATTGTAGCGGTTAAGCTGATGCTCCTTTACCAGCCGCTCCAGCACGGCCACGTTCACCCCGCTCTCCGGTGAAATGGCGCAAAGCGTCACCAGTGGCCTGTCTCCCGTTACCCGGCGCACATGAACCAGGCACACTCCCGCGGGGGAGGACTGCATGGCCATCCAGCCTGGTTCCTGTTTTTTTCTGGTCAAAAAAGACATAAATCCACGAATTTTAATAATTGGCTCGAAGTTAAATCAATAAGTCGTTGTTGTCAATTGTATATTTACGCCATGCATCCTTAATAAATTAGCGCTCCGCCTGGTGCTGCAAATTGGCCGGAAAGCGCCTGGACGGGGTATCGGCAAGCCCGGCCAAGCGGATGCCACGAACATCACGGCCCGGAACAGGCGATGCCATCCCATTCGCAGTAAGCAATCGCTACCCGCTGGCGTTCGACATAAGCCGGATTCGTTACCGCGGCATCGTCCGGACAACTCGCCGCGCCGCCGTTACAGGCGGTGGCGACGATGCGGAAAACACGCACCTGGCGCGCCGTGCCAGGCACGCTCTCGCCATCGTTGTAAGTATGTTGTGAGCAGATGACGGTAACCCTGGACGCAGGATCATCCGGGCTAACCCAGGTCTGCGTATCGCAAGTCGCATTTTTCAAGGCACGGAAAAGCCCCCATTCCGTGCCTGAAAAAGCCCTATGCCAGGTACGGGCTGCCTGTACGTCCTGTGCCGAAGCCATTTGCTGGCCGGTGGAGAAGCTGGTGATCGCCGCGGCAAGTGACGCGAGGATCACCAGGACCATGATCGCGGCAACAAGGCCCAGTCCGCTCTGACGGGTTTTCATGGCACGTTGCTCACATGCGCGCCGTAGGCGAGCGAGACCCGCTCGCCCGCTTCCAGCAATTCGATCCGCAGCCAGACAAAACCGGATTGCTGCGTGGCGCCCTGGTTAGGGTCATAGATGAATTCACAGGCCGCCACACGGCTTGCGAGACGTGTGCCTCCACCAGCCGGACACGATGCCGGATAGGTCGCGTTGAATCCCTGTACCAGACGAACCAGCTCTCCCGTGCCGTTGCCGCCTGACACGCCCGTACCCCGGCAGATATAAAACACGCTACGTTCGTTCTGGTCGACAACGAAGAACCGCCCGCCGTCATAGCCGGCGGGAAACTGCGTCGCGGGAGTCAGCGTGACCCTTCCTTCCCCCACCAGCACGCCGCCGGGAGCGGGCGGGCTTTGCCATCCGCTCACCGTGCCGCGCGTCGCGCCACTATAGACATCATTGGTATTCTGGTTGCCGATGACGATAAAATCGCCGCTCACAGGCGCAGCCGAAAGCGGCGACAAAACATCGAAACTGGCATCAGGCCCGGTCGTGTCGAGAGGATCTGAATCGGCGTTGACGATATCGACGGCACGTCGATGCAGTCCGCCCGCCGTGCCCGGCACAAACTCGAAACACTGGTCATTCGGGATACGGACGGAATTCGGGACGGCACGGCGCACCTCGCGGCCAATGCGCTTCACCGCCGTATCGGCCATATCGGAAAGTGTCGCGCGCCGGCGGCTGTCGAAATAGCTGTCTACCGCCGGCTTGAAGATTGACGCGATCGCTGCCGCGATGATGCCCATGATCACGATCACGATCACCAGCTCAACAAGCGTAAAACCGCGCGTTCTCGTCATGACGCCCAGTCCGTGCGATATGAGGTGAGCGAAAGGGTTTCCCCGCTGCTGGTCACCGTCACAACAATCCTTTTTGCGGCAACCCCGCTGAGCGTCGTATCGCTAATTACCACCGAGGAAATGCCATAACCGGTCAGCGATGGAATGGCATTGCCGTCGATGTCGCAGATATTCGCCGTTGAATAACCGTTATAGTCGACGATATCGTTATAGGTATTCCGTGCACATGCGGCAGGCGCGGCATTGGCAACCGGCGCGTAGGGCTTGAAAACAATCTCCTCCATCATTTCCTCGGCGATCACCAGCATCTGTTTTCTCACCATTGGATCAGCGGAACCGCGCACTGCCTGACTGAAGGCCGCCAGCATGCCTGCCAGCCCCACGCCGATCACCACGATCGTGAGCACGAGTTCGATCAGCGTCATCCCGCGCGATCTATTCCACATCGCCCGTTGCCCCGTAGACCCGGATGGGTGTCTGGTTGGTCACCGTCAAGGTGAAATCCGCCGCCGTCGCGCCGGCGCCATCGCTGGTCACCGCCCCTGAAGGCTGAAAATATAGCGGCCCGGCAGGCACAGCCACGAGCGCGATGTTATCTGAAGGAGAAATTGCCGCGGGTTGCTGGCCGTCCGGGCCGGCCAACGGGTTGCCACAAGCCGATGCGGGATGACTCGACGCAATGCCCAGCGAAATCTGGTCGCTGGCGACCGTCACGCACACCAGCCGCCGGTGCGAGACCGCCGTTTTCTGCGCGTAACGCAGGGCAGCCGCCGTCTGGTCGCTGAAAGCGATCTCGCGAAACATCTGGCTCGAATCCATGCGCGGCAGAACAACGGCGGCCAGAATACCGATGAGTATCATCGCCGCAACCAGTTCAATCAGCGTAAAGCCGCGTGCCTGCCGGGGCAACATCAATAAAGCTCGCGGTTATAGACACCCTTGCGGCCTTCCGGGCTGAAGATGCCGAAGGTTGCCGTGGCGGAAGGGTCGTTGTTGTAACCCGTTCCACCGGGCCACTTCGATTGCAGCCAGGGCAGGTTGGCGCTCGTTGCCGGGCAAACCACCCCATTATCGGGGCCGAGATCGGCGCAAACCTTGGTGCTGCCTGGAGCGGTGGGCGTAAGCGTAATGACGCCACTGCCGCCCAGAAGCGCGCCAGGCGCCGCCGTCCAGCCCGAAGGCGTGAGCAGAAGGTTGCCGCCAGCGAGCACCGTGCAGCTGTCTCCGCTGTTCTTCACCCAGGAATTTCCGCTCCAGTATTGCGCCTCGACCGGCATCTGGAGCGGGGAAACGGAGCCGTACACATTCGACAGGCGCAGGCGGCCGAAGCGCTGTGTTTTGCCAGTGGAAAACGCGATGCCGTTGCCTGCCGTGGCCAGGCCGAAACGCGCCGGATTACCCGGATAGGACACGGCATCCTCGTCAATCACATTGATCGCGAGAGAGATTTCGGCGTTGAACGGCGCGGTTGGCGCAGCGGGTCGCGTAAAGCTCAGCCCGGTGCCGGAACCGAAAGTCAGCGTCCCCGTCCCGTCATTATTCCTTACGACAAGCGGATCGGTGCCGGTGATGCCGCTGGTATCCAGCGTACCTGACAATGTGGTGTACGCCTTGCCAGTCAGCGAGGCATTGGTGATTTTCCAGAAGCTGCCACTATAGTTTGAGGTCAGGTTATTGCCGGCATTCCTTGCCGTCACGGTGACGATGGGCGATACGGCGTAACTGAAGGGCTGCCCCATATAGGTAAACGTTGCGCCACAGCCCGGTGCAAACAAGGGCGTGTTGTAGCTCACATCGAAATGATCGGGGATGAAGCGGCCAAGCGAATTGTTGGTCTTGTTGCCGATCGAGCAACCATATTTACCAGAAACCAATGCATCGGCAAGGTTGGCATTGCTGGCGGTGGCGGTCACGCAGTCACAGCTGTTGGTGGCCGCGCATCCCGAAGGCTGGTCAACACTGGTATAGCTGTCGTCCCGGAAAGTGCCGGGGGCAAGATACAGGTAACCCGCCTCGGTATAGCTGGCATTGTTGCTGGCCGATGCGTTGGCGGTCAATGACACCGGCGTGAGCGTTCCAACGGTGCCGCCGCTTTGCACGGTAGCGTCCTGGCTGGTGATCTGTGCCGTTAATTTACTCGCATCCAATATCAGCGCACCGGCATAGCCTGCTGCAGGGCTGGTTGTTGCCGCAAGGGTAAAGTTTGCTCCGGCCTTGATTGCCGGAGTGGCGCTGGCCGAGGGTGGCGTAGCCATTGCCGGCGAGACATTGAGCGTCACCGCCGATGGCCGCAGCGCAAAATCGTCAGTGGAGCAGGCCACAATACTCGGCGCCTGGTTGGCGTCCGTCACCCGGCAGCGCAGGTCCGGGTAAGCCTGGGATACTGTCATGAGCGCAGTGCTCTTGCGGCCTTGCTCCGCCGGCTGATTGGCCTTGGTAAAAATCAGCGTCTGGCTCACCGCCGGGCTGATTGCAGCGCGGGAAGCGCAGGCCGTGGCCCCCGACCCATCCACCAACTCCACCGTGACGGTTTTGTCGGCATCGGAGGCGTATGTGGTTTCCACCCCATCTGCGACGCCATCGCTATTGGTGTCCTTGAGCGCTACTACGTCGAAGCTGAAAGGTGCTCCCGCCAGTTTGGTATAGAGCCGTCCGCTCAAGGCGTCCGCCCCGCTCAGCACGCAGTTGAAACCCGAGGGCTTGACCACGCCGCCGCAGGCGTGAGTAGCCAGATAGATGGCACTGACCTCGCTTGGCTTCAGTTCGCCGTTATAAACCCGGATTTCGTCCAGCCGCCCGCTGAAGCGGTAGCCGGTGCTGGCTTGCCAGCCACCGGCGCGCAGGGTCGGATTCACGTAGGCATTGGCATTGTTGGGTGTCGATTGGCGCTGGCTGAGCGCCTTCGCCGCGCCATCGATATAAAGCTTGTTGCTGGGCACGCTGCCGTTGGTGAAGACGGCGACCACGTGATGCCAGCCGTTGGCCAGCCCTGCCGAGCTGATGCCATACACATCGCTATTGCCGGTGTTGAAGCCAAAATTTCCGCTCACCAGCCACAGGTCGTGCACATTCCAGCCGATGGGCATGACCCCGTTGACGCCATCCCAGTACATCCAGAAGGCCACGCTGGTTTTGGCACCGGGCGCCAGGCTTACCGGCAGGCTGGGAAAGCTGAAAGCGCCGCCATTGGAGCTGGTGCCAGGCATGCCGCCGTAGCCGCAGGTGCCCGGGTTGCCGGGTCGTGCCGGGCTGAGGGTGGCCGGTGAAGGACGTGGGACGCCAATGGCCGTTCCATGGCGGCTGTTGCCGCTACTGTCCTTGACTTCGCCCGCCGTGCCGTTCCATGAGGATTCCTCCAGGCGGTATTCCGCGAGCAGGGTCGCCGGGACAGGGCAGGCATGGGTTTTAGCGGCAAGTGCAGCAATTTCCGCAGCCGATAATGCGCCGGTATGAACCCGCACATCGTCGATATTGCCCTTGAAGCGGAATGCCGCGCTCGCCTCTGTCGAGGCGTTGGTTTCCCCCCCGATCGACGCGGTTCCAGTATCAGTGCTCCAGCCGGTAAAGTTCGTGCTGACCGCGGAAAGCTGGGTACCCGAGGTGTCATAGACGTACATCCAGCGCTTGCCAGCGGAAATGTCGGCGATGGCCGCGACGAAATACCAGGTGTTGTTATTGATAACCGCCGGCGTATCCAGAATGATGGGCGACGAACCACGGGCAAAAAAACGCAGCCTGCCCGCTCCGCCATCCCCTAGTGAAAATCCATAGCCCCCGGTATTCTTTTCATCGTCGATCAGAATGCGCTGCCCGCCTTTGTTTCTGTCCGTGGTGCGGATCCAGGCTGTAACGGAGAAATTCGAGGTAAAGCTGGGGAAGCTTGCCGGCAACGCCACATAGTCGTTGCTGCCGTCGAATACGCCATAACCGCAGGTGCCCGGATTGCCGGCAATCGGGACGGGCGGAACCGAAGAGGTGCTTGCGCCATTGACCGCCGTGGCCGGGTAGGTGCCGACACTATCCTCCACTTCACCCGCCGCCCCGCCCCAACTGCTCTCGTCCATGCGCCACTCGGCGATGAGTATTGGCGCGCAGGGGTGGGTTTCGCTGTACAGCGAGCTCACCTCGGCAGAAGTCAACGCGCCGTCGTAAACTTTTACTTCGTCGATGCGGCTGGAAAACTTGTAACCGCTGTCCCACCCCCAGCCGCTAAGGGTAAGCGTGCTGGAAACAACCGCATTAGCATTGTTTGGCGTCGATTGCCGCTGGGTGAGCGTCTGCGCCACGCCGTCGATGAAAAGCTGGTTGCTGGTCACGCCGCCATTGGTAAACACGGCGGCCACGTGATGCCAGCCATTGGCCAGCCCCGCCGAACTGATGCCATACACATCGCTGCTGGCGGTGTTGAAACCAAAATGTCCGCTCACCAGCCACAGGTCATGCCGGTTCCAGCCGATGGGCATGACGCTGTTGGTGCCGTCCCAGTACATCCAGAAAGCCACGCTGGTTTTGGCCCCTGCGGAGGTATTCACTGGCAGGCCAGTAACCTTGACAGTCCCGCTGCCGCCAAAGAAAGCGCCGTTGCCACAGGTGCCGGGGCTGCCTGCCCGGGCGGGCAAGGTATTGGCCGGCGCGGGAAGCGGACTGCCGCTGGCCGTGCCATTGAATGGCCCGCCAGCATGGCCCGCCGAGTCCTTCACCTCGCCCGCCGTGCCATTCCAGCTGGCTTCTTCCATGCGGTACTGGCCGAGCAAGGTGGCGGCAAAACTGCTCCCCGCCGGAAGCATGCAGAAGAGCAAGAGCCACGCCGCAAACCACCCGCGCATCCCTGTGAATGAAAAGAGAATCGGCTCAAAGGAAAAGCGGGGGCGCGATTTCATGACAGTCGGCGGAAGCGGCAAACCGTGGCTTGTCACGCTCCGAACCTGCTCGGGAAATCAGTTGCAGTTGGTTACGTTGAGCGTATAAGTCGGCGCAGCGGTGGCCGTGGCTGCCACATAGCTTACCCGGCAGTTGGTGGTGGCCTGGGCGCCGGCATGTCCGATGACGTTAGTGGTAGCGATATTGAAATCCGCAACCGGGCTCAAATCCATTACCCGCAACAGGCCGGTGCCGGCGGTGGTGCTGGTGCCGGTTGCTGCCGCAAAACCATACACCGTATCTATGGTCACCCCGTTGATGGTCACCGTGCCCGTGGCGCCCAGCTGGTTTGCCGTTGCCGCCTTTGCGTAGACCATCACATTGGCCGCCCGCAGCGACCCTTCGACGCCTTTCATCACGGCCACTCTTGCATCCGCGCCCAGATTGACGAACTTCGGCAACGCGGTAGCGGCAAGAATGCCGAGAATCACGATTACCATCACCAGTTCGATCAGGGTAAAACCTGCTTGTTTATTACGCATCTTCACAACTCCTTTTGCTTGTTAATCCAGTTCAATAAAAACACCATGGCTCTTCAGCCACTTCGTGCCAGAAAACCTAAAACCACTGGTAGGTTTCCACCAGGGTCAGGCGTATGCCGTTGATTTCTTTTTTATCGGCCGCTTGACCACTTTCTTTACCGTTATCCCCATATACAGGGCTGACCCGGTAACGTACCCATTTCTTCCCCTTGCTATCCGCCACAAAGTGACGATCACTGCGCAGCAAGTATATCAGGGTGCGATTTTCGAGGTCGAAGTACCAGTTCCCGGGCGGAATTTCTCCCGGCTTGGGGTACAAATACTCGCCCAGATAATTTTCCGGCTTCTCCGCCAGCCAGTCCATGGGGTTGGACAGAACCATTTTCTCCACATCCTGCCATTTTCCGCGTACCAGGTATTCCGCCAGTTGAAGGTGCAGTGCGCTACGGAGTATTCCGGCCGTCTGTTCCATGGCGGTTTTTTCGGCATACTCCTGGTAGCGCAAAACCCGGTCCAGCAGCACCGCGCCCAGCGTACCAATTATTGCAATGGCCACCAGCAGTTCGAACAAGGTAAACCCCCGTCCGCTCACGACGCCATTTGCTTGCGCGCGCCCTCTTGATCTAGCCATACGCCGGAACGAGCTTGTTCACTTATGAAAAGCCGCCTTGCCGAGATCCCAGATGGGCAGGAATACACCCAGGGCAAGAATCAGCACCAGAATACCCAGGCCCACAATCAGGATCGGCTCAATCTTGGCGGATAAATTATCCACTTCGTAATCCACCTCGCGTTCGTACATTTCCGCGACTTCCTGCATCAGTTCGTCCAGTTCGCCGGTTTCCTCGCCGACTGCAATCATTTGCAGCACCACCGGGGTAAATACACCGGACGCCACTGCCGTGCGCAAAATGCTGTCGCCCCGCTCCACGCCTTCGCGAATGTTATCGATCTTTCTGGCGATGAAATCGTTGTCCACCACCTGCGCCACTACGCTCAGCCCCTGCACGATGGGCACGCCGCTACGGCTGGTGAGGGAATAACTGCGGGCAAAGCGGGAGAGCGTGGCTTTTTCGATGATGCTGCCGACCACCGGCAGGCGCAGCTTGATCCTGTCCCACTGATAACGCCCTGAAGGCGAGCCCACATAAAGGCGAAAGCCGTAAAACGCTCCCGCCAGCGCCAACAGCATGAGCGGCCAGTACTGCACGGTAAAATCCGAACTGGCAATCAGGATTTTGGTCATTAGCGGCAATTCGGCGCCGAACCCTTTGTAAACCTTGGAAAACGCGGGGATCACGAAAAGGTTGATGATTGCCATTGCCGCCACCATCGCGATGATGACAAAAGATGGGTAACGCATTGCCGCCTTGATCTTGTCCTTGGTCGATTTCTCGAATTCCAGGTAGTAAAACAGGCGCAGAAAAATTTCCTCCAGCATGCCGGTTGCCTCGCCGACCCGCACCATGCTGACGTAAAAAAGGCTGAATACTTCGGGATGGCGCCGCATGGCGGCCGAGAGCTCGCGCCCGCTGTCCAGGCTCTCGCGCATATCCTGCAGCACTTTTTTCATGCTTTTGTTATGCGCCGATTCCTGCAGCCCGGCCAGAGCACGCATGATGGGCACGCCGGCCTTGAGAAGGGTATACATCTGGCGCGAATACAGCATCACATCGACGGCGGTGATTTTCTGCCGCTGCATACGCTCCAGCAGGCTTTCTCCCTGCTCAGCCGGACCCTTGGCTGAAGGGCTGATGTCCACCGGCGTAGCGCCGCTATTGAACAGCATGTCTGCTACCGCCGCGCTGTCGGGGCCTTCCTGTATGCCCTCAATCAGATCGCCGCGGGCGTTGCGGGCCTTGTAGGAAAAGAATGGCAAGTCAAAAAACCTTTTTAACCACGGAGTGCACGGAGAACACGGAGTAAAAACTAGATTGAGACACGGCGAATCCCTTCTTTCAATAACTTCTTGTTGAAGTTCAGCAAAAGACCTCTTTTGTACCCAAGCAATTTCAAATAACTCATTATTTGTGCGGTGTGTACAGTGCTGAGCTCATCCACTGCTTTGATTTCAAGAACAAGTTGTTCAGCAACAATGATGTCAGCTCTAAAACCGGCACCAAGGTTTACCCCCTTGTAACTTACAGGGATTTCCACTTGTCGCTTCGCCTCAATGTCCAGGCTGGCAAGCTCCACCATTAATGCCAATTCATAGACCGATTCCAGCAACCCCGGACCCAATTCACGATGAACACTAATAGCCGCACTCAATACATGCTCGATCAGGTTTTCTTCGCAGTCACGCAGTTCTCCGTGCGCTCCGTGTTCTCCGTGGTTCATCAGGTTCTATTCACTCATCAAACTGATTACTGATCCGCATCGCCTCGCCCACCGTCGTCCGTCCCTTGAGCACTTCCCCCACGGCCTGGCTGCGCAGGGTTTTGCCTGCCATTTGCTGGCGCGCCATTTTCATGAAATGGGCCGGGTCGTGGTGGTTGGCGGCTTCGACCATTTCGAAGCTCATTTCCAGCATTTCGTAGATACCCATGCGGCCCTGGTAGCCGGTGCCGTTGCAATTGGTGCAGCCGCGTCCATACTGATACTGGTGCTGATCCACCGCGTCCTTGAGTTCGAGGCGCATCCACTCATGCTCGTAGGGTTTGAGCGTATAAGTCTCGGCACAGCGTTCGCAAATCACGCGCACCAGGCGCTGAGCCAACACCACTTGCAGCGAGGTTGCCACCATGAAGCGCGGCACGCCCATGTCGATCAAGCGGATCGGGGTGCTGATGGCGTCATTGGTGTGCAGGGTAGAAAGCACCATGTGACCGGTCATGGCGGCCCGGAGGCCGATCTGCGCGGTTTCCTGGTCGCGGATCTCGCCCACCAGGATGATGTCCGGGTCCTGGCGCAGGGTGGAGCGCAGCACGCGGGCGAAGGAAAGATCGATTTTTTCATTCACCTGCACCTGGTTGATGCCGGGCAGGCGGTATTCCACCGGGTCTTCCACGGTGAGTATCTTGGATTCGATCGAGTTCAGTTCCGCCAGGGCGGAGTACAGGGTGGTGGTCTTGCCGGAACCGGTCGGCCCCGTCACCAGCACCATGCCGTTGGGGCGATGAAGTATCTTGCGGAATTTCTCCAGCATTTCCGGCGGCATGCCCAGTTTGTCGAGCGTCAGAATGCCGCCACTCTGATTGAGCAGACGCATTACCACCGATTCGCCATGCTGGGTGGGCATGGAGGAAATACGCACGTCGATCGACTGTCCCCGCACCTTGATATTGAAACGCCCGTCCTGCGGCAGGCGTTTCTCGGAAATGTCGAGTCCGGACATCAGTTTGAGGCGCAGCACCAGGGCGGCGGCAATCTTGTTGTCGGCCTCGGTTTGCAGGTGCAGCACGCCATCGATGCGGAAGCGGATCTGTAGTTTTGATTCCTGCGGTTCGATATGAACGTCGGAAGCACGCACCTGGGTGGCATCCTCGAACATGGTTTGGAGGAGTTTGACGACCGGCGCCTCTTCCAGATTGGCGGTTGTGCCGATACCGCCGAAATCCACCACGCTATCGCCCAGCTCTTCTTCCAGCGCCTGAGCCAGGCCGCTGATCTGGCCGGTGCGGCGGTAAACACGGTCAATGGTCTGCAGTAGCTGGCTTTCCGCCACCGCGGCGAGATCAATATCGCGCTTGAGGAGACGCGCCAGTTCATCGTAGGCGAAGAGGTCGGAAGGGTCGGCCATGCCAAGCAACAGCGCCCCCGCCCGGTCTTCCAGTACCAGCGCCCGGAAACGGCGCGCCTGGGTTTCCGGCAACTTGTTGACCAGCTCGGGGTTGATATTGTAGAACTTGAGATTGATGAAAGGAATTTGCAGCTGGCGCGCAATCGCCTCGGCAATCCCCTCCTCGGTGACAAAGCCATTTTCGATGAAAATCCGGCCCAGTTTGCGCCCGCTGCTTTTCTGCTCGGCCAGCGCCTGTTTCAGCTGATCTTCCGTGAGCAGATTTTGCTGGATCAACACCTCGCCAAGCCGGATTTTTTCAGGTTTGGCCATCGTCGCCCCAATTTCTCATGTTATTTGTCATAAGTTAAACACATCTCATTGATAGTGTTAAATTAACGTTTTTCCAGCCAGGATACAAGAAATTGTTTGAGATCGTACTTTTCGAGCCGGAGATCCCGCCCAACACCGGCAATATCATCCGCCTTTGCGCCAACACCGGTACCGCCCTGCATCTGGTGGAGCCGCTCGGTTTCACTCTTGAGGACAGGCAATTGCAACGTGCCGGACTGGATTATCACGAATATGCCACGCTCAAGGTGCATCCTGACTGGGACGCCTGCCTGGCACATTTTGCCGGGCGGCGGCTGTTTGCGATCACGACCAAGGGCGCGACGCGCCACGCCGATGTGAATTTTCAGGCAGGCGACGTTTTCATTTTCGGGCCGGAAAGCCGGGGGCTGCCGCCAGGAATCCTGGAGAGCTTCACGTCTGAGCGGCGCATCCGCTTGCCGATGCAGCCGGAAAGCCGCAGCCTGAATTTATCCAACGCGGCAGCCGTGATGATTTATGAAGCATGGCGGCAAAATGGGTTTGAAGGCGGAGTTTAACCCTGGCACTTCAACCCCCCTGAAATGGGTCAAGCAGGCAATCCGCGTAGCGGATGCTCGCACAAGGGGAGGCTGGGAGGGGTTAGTGCCGAAACTCCGAGTTGGGCACCCGGTTGAGCAGGCTCTCCACCGCTGTGCGCGGCGCCAGCCCCTGGTATAGCACCTGGTATACCGCCCCGGTAATAGGCATTTCCACAGCGTGCTGCTGCGCCAGGTTCAGCACTTCCTGTGCGGTGTTGACACCTTCAGCGACGTGGCCGAGGCCGCCAAGAATGTCTGCCAGCGGCTTCCCCTCTGCCAGTTGCAGGCCGACCTGGCGATTGCGCGACAGGTCCCCGGTGCAGGTCAGGATCAGGTCGCCCATGCCGGCCAGCCCCATGAAGGTTTCCTGGCGCCCGCCGAGCACCAGGCCGAGCCGGGTGATTTCCGCCAGGCCACGCGTAATCAGTGCTGCGCGGGCATTGTGGCCGAACTTCATGCCATCGGAAATACCGGCAGCGATCGCCAGCACGTTCTTGACCGCGCCGCCAAGTTCCACGCCCTTGATGTCCTGGCTGGCATAGACGCGCAAATGGTGGCTATGCAAAGCCAGGGCCGCCTGGCGTGCAAACGACTCGTCCAGCGAGGCCAGTGTCAGGGCAGTAGGCAAGCCCAGCGCCACTTCACGCGCAAAGCTCGGTCCGGACAGCACGCCGCGCGGCGTATCCGGCTTGAGTTCATCCTCCGCCACCTGATGCGGAAGCTTGCAGCTTCCGGCCTCGAATCCCTTGCAGGCCCAGACCACGGGAACGCCCGGCGCCAGCATATCAACCTCGCGCAATAAAGCCCGTAATCCGCTGCTGGGGACGACAGCAAGCACCATCTCGGCGCGCTTGAGCGGCACGGCAAGATCCGATTCGAAACACAATGAAGGGGGAAGCATGACATCAGGCAGATAGCGCGGGTTGTAACGGGATGAGCCCATCTCCGCCACCTGCGCAGCGCTGCGCGCCCACAGGGCCACCTCGTGACGCCCCGCCAGGCTGACCGCCAACGCGGTACCCCATGCGCCTGCGCCGAGCACCGCGATCTTCATGAGCCCCACACCTGCGAAATCCGCACAAAACCGGTCATACCGTCAGGATGTTTCACCTTGAGCCATCCGGCGCCGGTATGGTCGAGCAATTCCAGAACAACATTGCGCTCTGCCTGAAAAACCAGCCCGGCTTGTTCATTCGCGGCCTGGCGGATATCAGCCAGCGGCACAATAACCAGCAGCATGCGCTTGCTGCCGAGAAGTTTTTTTTCAATCCACGCCAGATCTCCGGCGGCATCGCGCACCTTGGCAAAATGCTCCAGGCTGACGATCACTTCGACAGGATAGTAACGGCTGGCAAGATAGAGTTTCTTGCCATGCAGGGAAGGGGAGTCGTACATCACTGCCCGGTCACTGAGAACGGAGCGATACTCAAGCGCCCAGGCGGCGGAAGAGAAAAAAACCGCCAGCAGTAACAATCCCGTCCTGTGCCAGCGGTTCATTTCATTGCTCCCGTTTTAATGCGTGGTTGCAGCTTGATTCTGACTCGCCTGCATTTGCTTTTGCTGGTGGTAAATCGATTCGAAATTCATTGGTTGCAGTACGACAGGCGGAAAACCTGCGCGCGTCACCATGTCGGAAACCGCTTCGCGAACGTAGGGGTAAATAATATTGGGGCAGGCAATGCCCAGCAGCGGCTCGATATCTTCCTGTGGCACGTTGCTGATGCGGAAAATGCCAGCCTGTGCGGCTTCCACCAGAAATACGGTCTTGTCACCCTCTTCCAGCTTCGAGGTCACGGTAACCGTGAGCACGGCTTCATAGACATCCTCGCCCAATTGTTCTGCCTTGGTATGGAATTCGACATTGATTGCCGGTGTTCCCTGCTCCAGGAAAATCTGGGGCGCATTGGGGATTTCAAGCGAAAGATCCTTGACATAGATTTTTTCGATGCTAAAAACTACCTTTTCCTGCGCTTCACTCATGTCGCTCATGGGGAAAACCTCTGAAAAATTGGGAATTGTAACGCGAAGCAGCGCCCAGCGGGGGCCCGCCGGGCCTGTTTTAGTGGCGCAGCAACCAGTTTTTTAGCTTGCCCGCATCCATCGCGCCAGCAACCCGGTCCACCTCGGCCCCATTCCTGAACACCGCCAGGGTGGGAATGCTGCGGATGGCGAACTGTTGTGCCAGTGCCTGTTCCGCTTCGGTGTTGACCTTGACGAAACGGAAACGCGCCTTGAACTCGGCGGCAACCTGGCTGAATACCGGGGCCATCATCTTGCAAGGTCCGCACCACGGCGCCCAGAAATCCACCACCAGCGGCATTTCACTCTTGGCCACGAAGCGGCCAAAGTTCGCAGCGGTCAATTCAAGCGGCTTGCCATCCAGCAGCGGCGCCGCGCACTTGCCGCATTTCGGATTCTGGCCCAGGCGCTCTTCCGGCACGCGGTTGATTGCCTGGCAAGCAGGGCAGACGAGGTTCATCTGGTACTCCATTGAAGCTTGAAAAACAATTTATAACCACGGAGAACACGGAGGACATCTGGCATTGCTTTTCTTCGTGCCCTCCGTGTTCTCCGTGGTTAACCGCTTTTGTGGTTACTTCGCCAGCAGCGGGTCCAGCTTGCCTTCCGCATCAAGCGCGGAAAGGTCGTCAAAACCGCCGACATGGAAATCGCCGATAAAGATCTGTGGAACGGTGCGCCGCCCGGTTCTTTCCATCATTTCCGCCTTGCGGCCTTCCTCAAGATCGATGCGGATCTTGTTGATTTCTGTCACGCCTTTCTTTTGCAACAGCTTCTCCGCCATGGTGCAATAGGGGCACGTACCGGTGCTGTACATGGTTATGTTGGGCATTTCTTTTCCTTGTAATAAAAACTCGCGTCGCGAGACCGCCCCCCTCCGGGAGAGGGCCAGGAGAGAGGGAACAAGCTATTTCCGTTCAACCGGCATATTGGCCTGCTGCCAGGCCGAAATGCCGCCACTCAGATTATAAACCTGCTCGAAACCGTTTTTGCGCAGCATGCGGCAACCATGGCCGGAACGCGCCCCGCTGCGGCAGATGGCGATGATTGGCTTGTTTTTGAATTTTTCCAGTTCCTGAATGCGCCCCGAAAGCTGACCCAGCGGGATGTGTTTGGAATTCGGCGCGTGCCCGCTGGCAAACTCCCGATCTTCCCGCACATCGAGAATCAATGCATCGTGATGGTTGATGAGCTGGGTCGCTTCCATCGCGCCGACTTCCTTGATGCCGGAAATGCGCCGGTTGATCATGGGCCAGAACAGCATCATGCCGCTGATAATGACCAGGGCCACCAGGCCCAGATTGTTCTGAATGAATTGCACTGCCTGAAACTCCTAAAAATATGAAAATCGCTTAACCACGGAGCACACGGAGCACACTGAGAAAATCAGTTTTTCCTCCGTGATCTCCGTGCCCTCCGTGGTTCAATGGGTTTGGTTTTCCAGCTTGCGGTACATCGCCGCATAATACAGCACCGGGATCACCACCAGCGTCAGCAAGGTGGAGACGAAGATACCAAAAATCAAGGAAATTGCCAGCCCGTTGAAAATCGGGTCGTCGAGAATGAACAGCGCGCCCAGCATGGCCGCCAGCCCCGTCAGCACGATCGGCTTGGCGCGCGTGGCGGCGGAGTTGATGACCGCCTCCTGGAATGCCATGCCTTCGGCCACCTGCATGTTGATGAAATCCACCAGCAGAATGGAGTTGCGCACGATAATTCCGGCCAGGGCGATCATGCCGATCATCGAGGTCGCGGTGAACTGCGAGCCGAGCAGGGCATGGCCGGGCATCACGCCGATGATGGTGAGCGGAATCGGCGCCATGATGATGAGCGGCACCAGGTAGGACCTGAACTGCGCCACCACCAGCAGATAGATCAGGACCAGACCCACTGCGTAAGCGATGCCCATGTCGCGGAAGGTTTCATAGGTGACCTGCCATTCGCCATCCCACTTCAAGGCATATTCCGCATAGGGGTCATCCGGCTGGCTGATGAAATAGTCGCCCAGGGTACCGCTCTGGGCCAGCTTCACCCCATTGGTCAGGGTGCGGATGTCGAACATGCCGTAGAGCGGGCTGTCGAGCTTGCCGGCCATATCGCCGAAAACATAAACCACCGGCAGCAGGTCCTTGTGGTAAATGGTTTTCTCCGCGATGCCGGAGGATACTTCAACCAGCTCGGATAGCGGGACCAGGGTGCCATCGCGAGCACGGACCGTCAATTTGAGCAATTCATCCAGGTTGTTCAGGCGTTCCGGCGCAAGGGTCACGCGTACCGGGATTTCATATTTGGTTTCACCGGTGTGCACCGGGGTGACATCCTCCCCGGTCAGGCCCATTTTCATGACCGCCACGATGTCTTTCTGCGCCACGCCCATCAGCGCCGCCTTGCCCTGCAGCACGTGCAATACCAGCTTGCGCGACACTTCCTCGATGCTGTCGTCAATGGCGACGATATCCGGCGTCCGGGCGAAGGCCATTCCCACCGTCTTCGCCACTTCCATCTGGCCTTCATAATCCGGCCCATAAATTTCCGCCACGATCGGCGACATCACCGGCGGACCCGGCGGCACCTCGACCACCTTTACATTGGCCTGGTATTTTCCGGCAATTTTTTCGATCGGCAGCCGTACCGCCTGGGCGATTTCATGGCTCTTGCGCTCGCGTAGATGCTTGTCCGTCAGGTTGACCTGGATGTCGCCCATTTCCGGGCTGGCGCGCAAATAATACTGGCGCACCAGGCCATTGAAATTGATCGGTGCCGTCGTGCCGGCATAGGCCTCGTAATCGGTGACTTCCGGCACGGTAGCCAGATACTGGCCAATTTCACGCATGGCGCGCGCGGTCTGCTCCAGCGGCGTGCCCACCGGCATGTCCACCACCACCTGGAATTCCGATTTGTTGTCGAAAGGCAGCATTTTCAGCACCACCAGCTTCACCACCGCCAGCAGCAAGGCCACGACGATCATGCCCAGCACCACCAGCCATAATTTGGTGCGATTTTTGCCGCCCTGTTCTCTGCGCAGGAAGGGGGTCAGCCAACGCTGAAAGAAGCTCTGCAAGCGCGATTCCGCGCCCAGCTCGCCATGGCTGGGCGCATCGTGCTTGTGGCTCAGCAGCTTGAGCGCGAGCCAGGGAGTAATGATGAAAGCGATGGCCAGCGAGATCACCATGCCGATGCTGGCATTGATGGGGATCGGGCTCATGTAGGGCCCCATCAGGCCGGAAACGAAAGCCATGGGCAACAAAGCGGCGATCACGGTAAAGGTCGCCAGGATGGTGGGGCCGCCCACCTCGTCCACGGCTTCCGGAATGACCTGGGCCAGGGACTTGTGCGGCTCCAGCTCGCGCCGGCGATGGATGTTTTCCACCACCACGATGGCGTCATCCACCAGGATCCCGATGGAGAAAATCAGCGCGAACAGCGAGACCCGGTTGAGGGTGAAGCCCCACGCCCAGGAGGCGAACAGGGTCGCGGCCAGGGTCAGCATGACCGCCACGCCGACGATCAGTGCTTCCCGTTTGCCCAGCGCGAATAACACCAGCAGCACCACGAATGCGGTGGCAAAAATCAGCTTGCCGATCAACTTCATCGCCTTGTCGTTGGCGGTCGCCCCGTAGTTGCGCGTCACCGTGGCGGTCACCCCGTCCGGGATCACGCTGCCGTGCAGCTGCTCGATGCGCTGGATAAGCCGGTTAGCCACCTCCACGGCGTTCTCGCCCGGCTTCTTGGAAATTGCCAGCGTCACCGCTGGAAACTCCCCTTGCTGGCCAATGCCCTGATGCTTGGCCGCCGGCCCGGTGCCGAGCCAGACATAACGCCCCGGCTGATCCGGCCCATCGACCACCTGGGCCACATCGCTCATGAATACCGGGCGCCCGTCCTGCACGCCCACCACCAGTTGCTGCACGTCTGCCGCGGAGGAAAGGAAAGTACCGGTTTGCACCAGAATTTCCTGGTTATTGTCCACCAGTTTGCCGGAGGGCTGAGAGGCGTTGCTCAGCTGCAACGCATCGCGGATATCCTGGGCTGAAACCTGGTGCGACTTCATGCGCTCCACATCCATCAGTACCCGTACCACATGCCGGGGCCCGCCGGTGGTATTTACCTCGCGCGTTCCCTTGACGCGCTTCAGCTCGATCTCGGCTGCATGCGCAATCTGCTCCAGTTCATATTCGCCGCGCTCCGGATCGGCCGTCCACAGGGTCAGGGCAACGATGGGAACGTCATCAATCCCCACCGGCTTGACCACGGGTTCAAGCACACCCAGGTTGGGAGAAATCCAGTCGCGCTTGGATTGCACCGTGTCGTACAGGCGCACCAGGGCCTGAATGCGGTCCTCCCCCACCTTGTACTGCACGGTAAGAATGGCCATGCCGGGGCGCGAGACGGAATAGATATGCTCGACGCCGGAAATCTGCGACAACACCTGCTCGGCCGGTGTCGCGACCAGGTTCTCCACATCTTTGGCCGAAGCGCCGGGGAAGGGGATGAATACATTGGCCATGGTGACATTGATCTGCGGCTCTTCCTCGCGCGGCGTGACCAGCACCGCGAACAGGCCGAGCAGGAAGGCGATGAGCGCAATCAGCGGCGTCATCTGCGAGGTCAGAAAAAACCTGGCGGTCCGTCCGGAAATGCCCATTTTTTCGGGTGAGGCGCCGGGTGCCGACACGCCTTTCTCCTCACTCCTCACTCCTTACTCCTCCCCGCTTTCAAGGCCATTCCTGCCTTGACCGGCTCCAGCGCGACCTGCTCGCCCGGCACCAGGCCGGAGAGGATTTCCACTTCGCCCTGCCCAACCGGCTCGCCGAGTCGAACCTGGCGGAAAAGGATCCGGCCCTCCTTGTCCACCACGTAAACCGCGGTGACTTCGCTGCGGCGTACCACCGCCGGCGCCGGGATCAGCAGCTTCTGCGCCCGCCCGATGGAGAAATGCGCGCGGGCGAACATGCCCGGATAGACGCCTTTCAAATCAGCGGGCAGATCCACCCGGGCGCGCGTGGTATGGGTGCGTGCGTCCGCCACTGGCAGTATCGTGACACGGGTGCCCGCCACCTGCTGTTTCAGTTCTGGAAACTCCACCTGTGCGCGGGATGACTGGCGCACCTGCGCCAGTTTGTACTGTGGGATGCTCGCCACCACGCGCAAGCCTTTAGGAGAAAAAATGGTCACAAGCGCTTTGCCGGGGCTGGCCATTTCGCCCAGTTCCACCTGGCGCGAGGCCACGATTCCGTCGTAGGGCGCAACGATGGTTGCGAACCCTCGCGTCGCCGAGGCCTGCCCGGCTCCCGCCAAAGCCACCTTCAACTGCGCTTCCGCGGACCTGTAATCGGCCAGGGATTTGTCCACAGCCGCCTGGCTGACAAATTTCTGCGCCAGCAATTGCTTGCTGCGTTCATACGCGAGACGGACATTCTGGAGATTGGCCTGGGCCTGGGCCACCTGAGCTTCGCTGCCTGCTACCGCCTGGCGCACTTCGCTCTCGTCAATGCGCACCAGCACCTGGCCTTTCCTGACCGCATCGCCGGCATCGAAGGCCACCTCAACCACACGGCCTGACACCTGGGCAGCCAATGTGGCCTGATTGACGGCTTCCACGACGGCTTCGGCGGCGTAAATCTGGTCAACTTCACGATACTGGACCGGCGCCGTGGCAAAAGGCAGGGCGGCTCCGGCAGAAGGAACAAGGAAAAGCGCCCCAAGAAGCGCAAGAGAGGGTTTCAGCACAGCACAGACTCCGCGTGTAGGCAATGGCTACAAGATAATGACAGGCAGAACAGATTACAAGCCGACAAAAGCCTTATGGCGCATAGGCCCGGCAGGGCAGGGGGCTACTTGGTAAAGCCGCAGAAAACATCCCGCATCATGCTGATCAGCTTGAGGGTGCGCGTATCTCCAACCCGGTAGTAAACGCGGTTGGCATCCTTGCGCGTGCGCAGCACGCCCTTGTCGCGCAAAATGGCCAGATGCTGGGAAATATTGCTTTGCGAGGTGCCAACACTGTCGACGATCTCCTGCACACTGATTTCACGGTCGCCCAGCACGCACAGAATCTTCAGCCGCAACGGGTGGGACATTGCCTTCATCGCCCGTGAAGCCTGCTCGATATGCTCGTCTTTATCTATCAGTCCGACGTGATCAAAATTCAACATGAAAATATCATCGCTTCACTTCGCAGGAAATTTTAGAACAAGTTTAATGCGTACATTATTAAAACATAATAAAATGATACATGAATTGTATTAACGATCGATAAATAAAGTCTATATCCGTTATGAAGGTTACTCCCGTTTTACTGATGATCCTTGATGGCTTCGGCTGCCGTGAGGCCGGGCCGGACAATGCCGTTGCACTGGCAAACAAACCCAACTGGGACAAATTCTGGGCCGCCTATCCTCATACCCGGATTCATGCCTCCGAGGCTGCCGTGGGTCTGCCGGCGGGCCAGATGGGCAATTCCGAGGTGGGCCATCTCAACCTGGGCGCCGGCCGGGTGGTCTATCAGGAAATTTCGCGCATCAACATGGCGATCAAGAGCGGCTCGTTTTTTACCAATCACGAACTTACCGCCACGGTTGACGCAATCAAAAAGAACGACGGTGCACTGCATATTTTCGGGTTGCTCTCGGATGGTGGCGTGCATAGCCACGAAATCCACATCCAGGCCATGCTGGAAATGGGTGTCCGCGCCGGAATCAGGGAAATTTACGTCCACGCCTTTCTGGATGGCCGCGACACACCGCCCAGGAGCGCGGAAACCTACCTGCAACATCTCCAGGACAAAATCGGCCAGCTCGGTAGCGGCAGGATCGCCACCATCGTGGGCCGCTACTACGCCATGGACCGCGATCACCGCTGGGTGCGCGTCAAGACCGCATACGACCTGCTCACCCAGGGCATTGCCGAATTTCACGCCAGCACCGCAATCGAGGGCCTGCACAACGCCTACGCACGCGACGAAAATGACGAATTCGTCAAAGCCACGGTAATTGGCGAGCCGGTAAAAATGAAGGATGGCGACGGCGTGGTGTTCATGAACTTCCGTTCCGACCGCGCCCGTGAGCTGACCCGCACCCTGATCGATCCGGGTTTCGATGCTTTTGAGCGCGAGTATGTGCCCAAGCTTAGCGCCTATTGCACCCTGACCGCCTACAGCGCGGATTTTGATGTTGCAGTGGCATTTCCCCAGGAACGCATCAAGAACGGCCTGGGCGAATATCTCTCGGGCCAGGGTCTGCGCCAGTTGCGTATCGCCGAAACCGAAAAATACGCTCACGTCACGTTCTTTTTCAATGGCGGAGAAGAAACCAGCTACCCGGGAGAAAACCGCATTCTGGTGCCCTCACCGGATGTGCCCACCTACGACCTCAAGCCGGAAATGAGCGCTTATGAGGTAACGGAGAAACTGGTCGAGGCCATTCAGAGCCGCCAGTACGATGCGATTATCTGCAACTTTGCCAACCCCGACATGGTCGGCCACACCGGCAATCTGCAGGCCGCGATCAAGGCGATCGAAACCATCGACAACTGTATCGGAAAGATTGTCCCGGCAATGCTGGAAACCGGCGGCGAGGTGCTGATCACCGCCGACCATGGCAATGCCGAAAAGATGTTCGATGAAGGCACGCAGGATTTCCACACTGCCCATACGCTCAATCTGGTGCCATTCGTCTACATTGGCCGGCCGGCGCAAATCGCGGACACTGGCGCACTGGAAGATGTCGCCCCGACGTTGCTGAAAATGATGGGCCTGCCCCAGCCACGGGAGATGCGGGGGCATCCATTAGTCACGTTCGAGTGATTCCTGGCCTCAGGAAAACCATCAGAGCCGGCATTCTGGCACTGGCCTGCCTGGGCACACACACTTCTGCCGCACCCAAACCCGAGTTGCAGGAACTTCGCGGGCGCATCGAGTCGCTGCAAAAGGCGCTCGATAGCAAGGAAGATGCGAAAGCCGATGCCGCGGATGAACTTAAAACTTCGGAACAGGCCATCAGCGAAATCAACAGCGCGCTACGCGACCTGGCCCGGCAGCAGCAAGCCACCCAGTCCACCCTGAAATCGCTCGAGCAGGAAAAAACCGCTCTGGACAAACGCATCGGCGCCGAACAGACGATGCTGGGCCGCCTTCTTTACCAGCAATACCGCTCCGGCCAGCAGGACCAGCTCAAGATCCTGCTCAATCAGGAGAACCCCGGCCAGGCCGCGCGCCAACTTCGCTATTACACTTATCTTGCCCGCGCCCGCAACGAACTGCTCGAAAAATTGCGCGGCAACCTCGAAAAATTGCACCGCCTGACTCACGAAACCGAAACCAAACAGGCCGAACTTTTACAAATCCGGAGCGAACAGGACAAGCAGCGGGGAAAACTGCTCGCGCAGCAGGAAATGAAAAAAAAGCTGGTCACCCAGCTTGCGAAGCAGATCGGGCAACAACGCAGCGAGCTGTCGCGACTGCAACTTAACGAGAAGAAACTGACCCAGCTCATTGAACGCCTGGCCAAACAACAGCGGGCAACAAGCAGGAAAACAGAGCGCCCTTCCTCCGCTGCCCGCAACTCGGCCGTGCCGGACGCTTCTTATGCCGGAACATCATTTCCGCAGTTGAAGGGAAAACTGCTGCTGCCGGTGCGAGGGGAACTCACGGGGCGCTTTGGCACTCCACGACAGGATAGCGGCTCGCCCTGGCGCGGCCTGTTCATTCGCACCGCCGCGGCGCAGGAAGTGCATGCCATTGCCAGCGGCCGGGTAGTGTTCTCGGACTGGCTGCGCGGCTTCGGCAACCTGCTTATCGTCGACCATGGCAGCGGCTACATGAGCCTGTATGGTAACAATGAATCCCTGTTCAAACGGACAGGTGAAGACATCCGTGCCGGCGACGTGATCGCCAGCACGGGAAACAGCGGCGGCAACCCGGAAACCGGTTTATACTTCGAAATTCGCCACCAGAGCAGACCTTTTAACCCTCTGGAATGGTGCAAAATCAGCTAAGTGTAGTGTTGAACACTACACCAGGAAATCAGATGCAAATGGAGAAAAGCATGCGCGGCAAACTGCAAAAATTCGGACTCGTCGCCATGGGCGCCCTGCTCGGTGTGATGCTCAGCCTGAATTATTCCGCCGTGGCTGACAAACCTCAGGCAACGCCGCTACCCGTTGAGGAATTGCGCGCCTTTGCCGAAATATTCGGCAAGATCAAATCCGATTATGTGGAGCCGGTTGAGGACAAGAAACTCATCACCGAAGCCATCAATGGCATGCTTTCCGGCCTCGATCCTCATTCTGCCTACCTCGACCTGGACGCCTTCAAGGATCTCCAGGTCGGCACCCAGGGCGAATTCGGCGGCCTGGGTATCGAAGTCGGCATGGAAGACGGCTTCGTCAAGGTGGTTTCGCCGATCGAAGACACGCCGGCCTATCATGCCGGACTCAAGAGCGGCGACCTGATCATCAAGCTGGACGACACCCCGGTCAAGGGCATGACGCTCAACGACGCAGTCAAGCGCATGCGCGGAAAACCCAGCACCCAGATCATCCTGACCGTGATGCGCAAGGGCGAAAACAAGCCGCTGACCTTCACCCTCACCCGCGCCATCATCAAGATCAAGAGTGTGAAATTCAAGCTGCTCGAGACGGGTTATGGTTATGTGCGCGTCACCCAGTTCCAGGAACACACCGGAGAGAATCTGGCCAAGGCGCTGGATGAACTCTACAAACAGAACAAGGAATCCCTCAAGGGACTCATTCTCGACCTGCGCAACGATCCCGGCGGCCTGCTGAATGGCGCAGTTGGGGTCTCCGCGGCCTTCCTGCCGGAAAACGCGCTGGTGGTCTATACCGAGGGCCGCACCGAAGATGCCAAGATGAAGCTCACCGCCAGCAAGGAAAATTATCTGCGCGGCGCCAAGGAAGGCGATTACCTCAAAAACCTGCCGGCCGGAGTGAAAGACGTCCCGATGGTAGTGCTGATCAACGGCGGCTCGGCTTCCGCTTCGGAAATCGTTGCCGGCGCCCTGCAGGATCACAAGCGCGCCATCATCATCGGCACCCAGTCCTTTGGCAAGGGTTCGGTGCAAACCGTGCTGCCGCTGGGCAACGGCACTGCGATCAAACTCACGACCGCGCGTTACTACACCCCCAATGGCCGCTCCATCCAGGCCAAGGGCATCACCCCCGACATCGTGGCGGAAGAAGCCACGGTAAACGGGGTGGACAAGGATGCCGCATTCAATCTGCGTGAAGCGGATCTCGAACGCCATCTGGCCAACGGCCAGGAAGGCAAGAGCGAACATGCTCCAGCCAAGCCGAATGTTCCGAAAAAGGCAACCCTGCCCAAGGCTGAAGAGAAGAGCGATAGCAAGGATACGGAACGCGAAGTGGTCTCGAAAAATGACTACCAGCTGAACCAGGCCGTAAACCTGCTCAAAGGCCTGAATATCCTGAAAAACCGCTAATCTTCAACCCCTCCCCGGCCTCCTAACCCCTCCCCGGCCCTCCCCTTGTCAGGGGAGGGGGGCGCACAGTTCTCCCTGACAAGGAGGGGTTAAGGGGGACAGGGGAGCGGTTAGGAACACCATATGGACGACAACCAGCTCCTGCGCTATAGCCGCCACATCCTGCTGCCCCAGATCGGCGTCGAGGGACAGGAAAAACTGCTTGCCTCCCATGCCCTGATCATCGGCGCAGGAGGATTGGGTTCACCCATCGCGCTGTATCTGGCCGCTGCCGGCGTGGGACATATCACCATCTGCGATGGCGACAGCGTGGATCTCACCAATCTCCAGCGCCAGATCGCCCACTTCACCCACTCCCTCGGCAGCAACAAGGCACTTTCGGCGCAACGCACCCTGGCGGCGATCAATCCCGAAATCCGGGTGACGGCCATACCGCAGCGCGTCGAGGGCGAGGAACTGGCGCATCTGGTCTCCCAGTCCGACGTGGTGGTGGATGCCTGCGACAACTTCGCCACCCGCCACGCCGTCAACCGCGCCTGCGTCAAACACAAGAAGCCGCTGGTCTCCGGCGCGGCCATCCGTTTCGACGGCCAGCTCACGGTATTCGACCTGCGCCGCCCGGACAGCCCCTGCTACCACTGCCTGTTTCCGGAAAGCGCGCAGGAGGAAGGCGAGCGCTGCGCCGTGATGGGCGTATTCGCCCCGCTGGTGGGCATCATTGGCGCAGCGCAGGCGGCGGAAGCGCTCAAGCTGCTGACCGGCATCGGCCAGCCGCTGCTGGGGCGCCTGCAACTGCTCGACGGCCTCTCTATGGAATGGCGCCAGATCCGGCTGAAAAAAGACGCCGCCTGCGCAGTGTGTGGCTCAGTCTGAAACTACTTGAAACCACGGAGAGCACGGAGGACACGGAGAATGGGGATAAGCTGGGATGGCGGCTTATCGTTTAACAGTCGAATACAAAACGCATGTGCAGTCTATTGTTTTTACTCCGTGTTCTCCGTAGTTATCCGGTTTTTTTGATTTAACCCAGCAGTATCTTTTTCTGGGTTTCGAGGAACTCCATCGGCTCGCGCTTGAAGCCGCTCTTGGCAAACTGCTGCCAGCGGCCGACGATAAAGCTCATGATCAGGTTGGCGTGGGCGGCCGGATCAGCCGCCACACCCAGTCCGCCCTGGCTTGCAGCGATGCGCAACGACTGTTTGAGACTGGCTTCAAGCCGGTCATGAACCTGATTGATGCGCGCCTGCAGGCGTTCGTTCTCGTTCACCAGCGCATCTCCGGTCAGCACTCGCGTCATGCCGGGATTTTTCTGCGCAAAGCCGAGCAGCAGGGAAAGCATGGTTTCCAACTGCTTCGCTCCATTCTGCTCCTCGCTGGTGACCTTGTTGATGATGCCGAACAGACTCTGTTCGATGAATTCGATCAGCCCTTCAAACATCTGCGCCTTGCTGGCAAAGTGGCGATACAGCGCCGCCTCTGAAACATCGAGCCTGGCCGCCAGCGCGGCGGTGGTGATCTTTTCCCCCTGCGGCTGTTGCAGCATTTCCGCCAATACCTGCAAGATCTGGAGCTTGCGCTCGCCCGGTTTAGTCGCCATGGTGTTCTCCCTGTGGTTTTCCTAACTTTTTCTGTGCCCGTGGCAGTTCAAGAACGGAGCGCAAACTGATATCCACGCCCGCCACCCTTCTGGAAGCCGATCCGACCAGCACGGTTTTCATGCCAAGCCGTTTCGCGGTCCTGAGATTGCCCAGCGAATCCTCTACCATCACGCAGCGTTGCGGCGACAGGCGCCAGGTGCGAAACAGGCGGTAAAAACCCTGCGGATCCGGTTTGGGGTGATAGTCCGCGCCCTCGATGGAAAACACCCCGGCAAACAGATCGTCGATGCGCAACAGACGCAGCACGGCTTCGGCATAAAAGGCGGGCGCATTGGTATAGACGATCCGCTTTCCGCGCAAGCGCTGCAGGGCAGCCCTCAGCCCGCGTTTGCGCAGCACCATGCGCTCCAGCGCGGGAAACTGGTGGGTATGCCAGAGGAAGTGGTCCGGCCTGGTGCCATGGTGCCGCACCAGTCCTTGCAGGGTTGCCCCATAGCGTTGCCAGTAATGGTCGCGCAAGCGATCGGCTTCCGCCTCGTCCAACGCCAGATGATCCTGCAGGTACTGCGTCATGGCGCGGTTGAGATGCGGGAAGATATGTGGCGAGGCGTTATGCAGGGTATTGTCCAGATCGAACACCCAGGTCAGCCCGCCCCCCGTCATTCTCATGCGTTGGAGCGGATCAGCGTGCCCACCCCTTCGTCGGTGAGGATTTCCAGCAGCAGCGCATGCTCCACCCGCCCGTCGATGATGTGGCTGGTCTTGACGCCATTTTTCACCGCTTCCAGCGCCATGGAAATCTTCGGGATCATGCCGCCGGAGATCGTGCCATCCTCGATCAGCGCGTCCACCTGGGCCGCCGTCAGGCCGGTGAGCAGCTTGCCGCCCTTGTCCAGCACGCCGGTGGTGTTGGTCATGAGAATGAGCTTTTCGGCCCCGAGCGTTTCGGCCAGCTTGCCGGCCACCAGGTCGGCGTTGATGTTGAAAGCCTCACCCATATCCCCGACGCCGATCGGGGCGATCACCGGGATGAAATCCTGGCTGTCCAGCAGGTTCACCAGCGCCGGGTCGATGTGGCTGACTTCGCCCACCAGGCCGATGTCGATCAGCTCCTCGCCGTCGCCCTTGGCCTTGACCAGCAGCTTCTTGGCCCGGATCATGCCGCCGTCGGTGCCGGTCAGGCCCACCGCCTTGCCGCCGTACTGGTTGATGAGGTTGACGATTTCCTTGTTGACCTGGCCGCCGAGCACCATCTCGACGATATCCATGGTTTCTTCATCGGTCACCCGCATGCCCTGTACAAATTCGCCCTGCTTGCCGACACGCTTCAGGAGGTCGTTGATCTGCGGCCCGCCGCCGTGGACCACCACCGGATTGAGGCCGACCAGCTTGAGCAGCACCACGTCCTTGGCGAAGCCGTGCTTCAAGTGCTCCTCGGTCATGGCATTGCCGCCGTACTTGATAACGATGGTCTTGTCCTGGAAGCGGCGGATATAGGGCAGCGCCTCGGAAAGAATATTGGCTTTTTCCTTGGCGGAAGCGGGGGAAAGAGACATGGATGAGCCTTTGCAAGAGTTGACGTTCTGAAGGCTGCCATTTTCCCTCACGCCGGCCCTCTCCTGCAAGCACCGCGACCTTGTAAAAAACAGAACAGGTCTCCATTTATCGGGCATGAGGGCTGAAGTGAGCGCAAACGGAACAAGCGGGCGCAAATTCATGTCGAACTGTTTTAGACGCTCCGGCAACCACAAAGGAGGCAACATGAGCACGCGTAGCCTGCAGCGCATTATCCGCTCGATCCCCGCATCCGACGGGGCCGGCGTAAAACTTCAGCGTAGCCTGGGGCAATCTCCGTTTCAGCGCGTTGACCCGTTCCTGATGCTGGACGAGATATCGTCCGACATTCCCGACGACTACCTTGCCGGTTTCCCCGCTCACCCCCATCGCGGCTTTGAAACCGTCACCTATCTGCTTGAAGGCCATATGCTGCATCAGGATCACCTCGGCAATCGCGGCGATCTCAGGAGCGGCGGCGTGCAGTGGATGACCGCCGGGCGGGGCATCATTCATTCCGAGATTCCGCAGCAGGAGAAAGGGCGCCTGCACGGCTTCCAGCTATGGATCAACCTGCCGGCGGCGGAGAAAATGAAGCCAGCGGCCTACCGCGACATCCAGCCCGGCGAAATTCCCCGCATAGAGCTTGCGGGAGGGGGGCTGGCCAAGGTTATCGCCGGGACGCTGGAAACGGATGGTCAGACGATCCACGGGCCGGTCCAGGGACTCTCCACCGCGCCGCTGTTCCTCGATATCCGCCTGCCTGCTGACGGCACTTTCTCCCATCCCGTGGCGGCCACGCACAGCGCATTCATTTATCCCTACCAGGGCGCGCTGATGGTTGGCGCGGCTGACGCTGCACTACCCCTGCATGCACATGAAGCCGGCGTGCTATCCAGCGGCGAGCGCATCGAAGTCCGGGCGGGCGCCGAGGGGGCCGGGTTTCTCCTGCTTGCCGCAAGCCCCCTGGGGGAACCGATTGTGCAGTGGGGCCCTTTCGTGATGAACACCAGGGAAGAAATCGGACAGGCGATGCGGGATTACGAGAATGACGAACTGGTTTAAACCTAAAAACCTCAGTTCGATAACCACGGAGTTCACGGAGAACACAGAGAAGCGGGGTAGGCAGGGATGGGCGATTTGTCGCCCAACTCGCAAAGGCTGTTTGCGGAAATTTATGACCTCATCCAACAGGTGAATGCCAAATATCATGCTATCTATTGTTTTTACTCCGTGTTCTCCGTGGTTAACTACTTTTTCTAGGTTAAATCGCCAGCAATTCACTACAACACACTGACTGATGGAGACACCCCATGACTGACCTGTTTTCCCCCCTTCGCCTCGGCGCCATCGAGCTGGCCAACCGCGTCGTGATGTCCCCGCTGACGCGTTGCCGGGCCGGCACGGGCAACGTACCGACCGATCTCATGGCCGAGTATTACCGCCAGCGCGCCTCGGCGGGCCTGATCATCACGGAAGCCACCCCGGTTTGCCCCGAGGGCCATGGCTACCCGCGCACGCCCGGGATTTACACGGCGGAGCAGATTGCCGGCTGGAAAAAAGTCACCCAGTCCGTTCATGCCGCGGGCGGCAGGATCGTGATCCAGCTCTGGCATGTGGGCCGCATCTCGCATCCCGATTTGCAGCCCAATGGCGTGCTGCCGGTGGCGCCCTCGGCGCTGCGCCCGGCAGGCCAGGTCTTTACCGGCCAGGAAATGAAGGATTTCGTGACGCCGCGCGCGCTCGAAACCAGCGAGATTCCGGGCCTGATCGCGAACTATGTGCAGGCCGCCAGGAATGCCGTGGAAGCGGGTTTCGACGGCGTTGAAGTGCATGCGGGCAATGGCTACCTGCTTGACCAGTTCCTGCGCTCTTCAAGCAACCAGCGCACCGACGCCTATGGCGGCAGCAAGGAAAATCGCGCCCGCCTGCTGCTGGAGGTGCTGGATGGGGTGTGCGCCGCCATCGGCAGCGAGCGGGTGGGGGTGCGCCTGTCGCCGGTGACGCCGTTCAACGATCTGCACGATGAGCAGCCGCAGGAAACTTTCGAATACGTCACCGGCCAGCTCAACCGCTACAGCCTGGCATTCCTCGACCTGCTGCAGGGCATGGGCGGCGCACCGAAGGAGCAATGGCTGCCCTTCGACTACGAGCGCCTGCGCGCGATCTACAGCGGCAAGCTCATTCTTAACAATGGCTACGACTTCGCCAGTGCCCAGGAGGCAATCACTACCGGCAGCGCCGACGCCATCGCCTTCGGCCGGCTGCTGCTGGCCAACCCGGACCTGGTCGAACGCTTCCGCCGCGGCGCCCCGCTCAACGCGCCGGATTATGAAAAGCTTTATACGGGGGAAGAAAAGGGCTATACCGACTATCCCTTCCTGGCTGGATAGTTACCTTGTGCCTGAAAACAGAAAAGGCGGCCGAGGCCGCCTTTTCTTGTTTCGGCCAGGAACTCAAGATGCCTTGGCTTCTCCTGCCTCATAAACCACAGCCCCCTCGACCAGGGTGTATTTTACCCGCCCCGCCAGTTCCACATTCTGGAATGGCGTGTTCTTGCCCTGGCTTCTGAGCGCGCGCGGCACCACTTTCCAGCACTCCTCGGGGTCAAAGATGCACAGGTCGGCATTGAGTCCCGGCGCCAGCACCCCCTTGTTGAGCGCAAGAACCCTTGCCGGCTCGGTCGTGAGCCGGGCAATCGCCTGGGGCAGCTCAACCCCCATATCCCTTGCCCACTTCAGCGTCAGCGGCAGCAGCAGCTCCAGCCCGGTGACGCCCGCCTCGGATTCGGCGAAGGGCAGCAGCTTGGCATCGTCATCCACCGGCGCGTGATCGGAGCAGATGGCGTCAATCGTGCCGTCCTTCAGGCCTGCGCGCAGCGCATCCCGGTCGCGCAGGCTGCGGAAGGGCGGGATCACATGGCAGTTGGAATCGAAATAGCCGATGTCCATTTCCGAAAGGTGCGCATGGTGCACCCCGATGTCGCAAGTCAGCGGCAGGCCCTGG
Organism: Sulfuricella sp.; assembly: GCA_041651995.1. Lineage (NCBI taxonomy): Bacteria > Pseudomonadati > Pseudomonadota > Betaproteobacteria > Nitrosomonadales > Sulfuricellaceae > Sulfuricella > Sulfuricella sp. The sequence goes on from JBAZID010000001.1 coordinate 856,939, forward strand.
CGCTTGGCTTCGCGCACCATGTCCACGCCATCGCGGGTGGAAAGACGGCACAGGTGCACCTTGGCGCCGGTTTCCTTCATCAGCAGCAGGATTCTGGCAATCGCGATACTTTCGGCGCAGGCGGGAATCCCCGCCAGGCCCAGGCGGGAGGCCACTTCGCCGTCGTGCGCCACGCCATCGCGGGCGAGGAAGGAATCCTGCGGGCGCAGCCACACGGTAAAGCCGAAAGTCGAGGCATACTGCATGGCGCGCAGCAACACATTGGAATCGGTCAGGGGCGCATCCGCCTGCGAGAAGGCGATGCAGCCGGCATCGTGTAGCTCCGCCATTTCCGTGAGGCGCTGGCCTTCGAGTTTCTGTGTCAATGCTCCAAGGGGGAACACGCGCGCCTGATGCAGGTTCCTGGCGCGATGCCGGAGCATTTCCACCAGCCCCGGCTCATCCAGCGGCGGGTCGGTATCGGGCGGGCACACCAGGCTGGTCACCCCACCGGCCACAGCGGCATGCATTTCCGATTCCAGGGTAGCCATGTACTCGAAGCCGGGTTCGCGCAGGCGCGCGGAAAGGTCGATCAGCCCCGGGCAGATCACCAGTCCGCCGGCTTCAATTACCCGGTTGGCGTGAAAATCATGAGGGGCGTCGCCGATGGCCACCACCTTGCCGGCAGCGATGAAAACATCCCGTTGCGCATCGATGCCGCTTTTGGGGTCGATCAGGCGGCCGCCGCGAATATGAATCTTCATTGTTTGCTCCCCGCCAGAATGCTCATCACCGCCATGCGCACCGCGATGCCGAAGGTCACCTGGGGCAGGATCACCGACTGCCTGCCGTCGGCCACGTCGGAATCGATTTCCACCCCGCGGTTCATCGGGCCGGGATGCATCACGATGGCGTCGGGCCGGGCCAGCGCCAGCTTGTCCTGGGTCAGGCCGTAGGATTTGAAATATTCCTGCGCCGAGGGCAACAGGGCGCCGCGCATGCGCTCGTTCTGTAGCCGCAGCATGATAACCACGTCCACATCCTTCAGGCCCTGGGCCATATCGTGATAGACCTGCACGCCCATGCGCTCTACCTGGGCCGGCAACAACGTCTTGGGTGCGATGACCCGCACTTCCGGCACGCCCAGGGTGGTGAGCGCATGGATCTGGGAACGCGCCACACGCGAGTGCAGCACGTCGCCCACGATGGCTACGCGCAGGTTATGGAACTCCCGCTTGAAGTGACGGATGGTGTACATGTCCAGCAAGCCCTGGGTAGGGTGAGCATGGCGGCCATCGCCCGCATTGACGACATGAATGTGGGGTGAAACATGGCCGGCAATGAAGTGCGCCGCGCCAGACTGGCCATGGCGCACGATGAACATGTCGGCCTGCATCGCTGCAAGATTGTCCACGGTATCCAGTACGGTTTCGCCCTTGGATTGGGACGAGGCATTGATGTTGAGATTGATCACGTCGGCGGACAGCCGCTTGGCGGCAATTTCGAAGGTGGTGCGGGTGCGCGTGCTGGGTTCGAAAAACAGGTTGAAAATCGATTTTCCGCGCAGCAGAGGGATTTTCTTTACTTCCCGCTCCGATACGCTGACAAAGGATTCGGCGGTATCGAGAATATGCCGCAGCATTCCCGCATTCAGACCCTCGATCGTGAGCAGATGCTGCAATTCGCCATGCTGGTTAAGCTGTGGATTACGACTCAGAAAAGCCATGGAACGACTCCGTCAGACGGTTGTTTGGCGCAGGCTGAGCGCAAGCAGCCCCTGCGAATCACGATTCAACTGGATATTCTGGTTTGGCGCCAGTTCCAGCACTGCTGCTGTCACCTGGGCCGCGATCGGCAATTCGCGCCCGCCCCGGTCCACCAGCACAGCCAGGATGATACTTGCCGGACGGCCATAATCGAACAGCTCATTCATCGCGGCACGCACGCTGCGGCCGGTGTAGAGCACGTCATCCACCAGGATGATGTCGCGCCCCGTGACATCAAATGGAATATCCGAGGGCGCCACTTCCGCGTGCAGGCCGGACTGGCTGAAATCATCGCGATAGAAGGATACATCGAGCGTGCCCAGCGGCACTTCCCGGCTCAGCAAGGTATGGATTTTTTCCGCCAGCCAGACGCCACCGGTGTGCATGCCCACCAGCACGCTATTTGCGCCCAGATAGGGCTCAAGCTGCTGCGCCATGGTTTGTACCAGTTTCTCGGCATCAGGTAGTTGCATGTTTTTTTTCATCCAGATAAGACTGCAAGATTTGCTGCGCGGCGACCTGATCCAGCATTTCCTTCTGCCGCCGGCCGGTAATACCCATCTCGCGCAGATCCTGGCTGGCGCTTTCGGAAGTCAGGCGCTCGTCCACCAGCGCCACCGGCAGGCCGAAGCGCCCTTCAAGTTGCCGTGAGAACTTGCGGCAGCGCAGGGTCATGTCATGCTCGCTGCCATCAAGATGAAATGGCAACCCGACTACCAGCACCCCCGGCTGCCACTCCTGAATCAGCGCCGCAATCCCGCCAAATTTCTGCTCGTTGCTCTCGCCGTGCAGGGTTTCCAGTGGATGGGCCACGCCTATCATCACATCCCCCACCGCCACGCCGATGCGCTTGAGGCCGAAATCGAAGCCCAGCACGGTTGTTTGGTGAGGGGTGAGGGGTGAGGGGTGAGGGGTAAAAATCGCAATCACCGGACTCGCCTCACGCCTCACGCCTAACCCCTCACCCCTAACGGCATCACGCATGGCCCGCTTCATCCGCCAGACAGGCAAAATCCACGCCCAGCAAATTCATCGCAGCAGCCAGACGCGATTCGGTCGGTTCATCAAAAATGAGTTGTGGCGTTGCCGGCACGGTCAGCCATGCGTTTTGCCCCAGTTCGTGCTCAAGCTGGCCCGCATCCCAGCCCGCATAGCCCAGTGTCACGAAAAGTTTATCCGGCCCTTCGCCGCGTCCCACGGCTTCCAGAATATCCTTCGAGGTGGTCAGCGCAATGCCCTCTGCTATGGACAGACTTGACTGCCAGCGCCCTTCCGGCTGATGCAGCACGAAGCCGCGGTCCATCTGCACCGGCCCGCCGTAGTGAATCGGCATCCCGGCCAGTTCCGCCGCCTCAAGCGGGATGTTGATCTGTTCGAACAGGGCCTTGAAATCGAGGTCGATCTTGCGGTTGAGCACGACACCCAGCGCACCGCGCTCGTTGTGCTCGCAGATATAGGTCAGGGTCTTGGCGAAATAAGGGTCGGTCATCGCAGGCATGGCGATGAGGAAATGATGGGTGAGGTCGACGCTTTGCATAGGCGTTATTATGGCATATTCGCCTGACTCCATGCCCCATGAAAAATGCCGCCAGCCCTGCAACAGGCAAGCGGCATTACAAACTGCCAGGTGCTTGCCCGGCCTGATTCAAGGCCGGGGCGAACTTCAGGCCTGGTGGTAGGAGATTACGGTTTCCACCTCGTTCTTCGAACCGAGGATCACCGGCACGCGCTGGTGCAAACCATCAGGCTGAACGTCGAGAATGCGCTCGCGACCCGTGCTGGACGCGCCGCCGGCCTGCTCCACGATGAAGGACATCGGGTTGGCTTCGTACAACAGGCGCAGCTTGCCGGCCTTGGCGGGATCCTTGGTGTCCTTGGGGTACATGAAAATGCCGCCGCGCATCAGGATACGATGCACTTCCGCCACCATCGATGCCACCCAGCGCATGTTGAAGTCCTTGCCGCGCGGACCGGTCTTGCCGGCCAGGGCCTCTTGCACGTAACGCTGCACCGGCGGTTCCCAGAAACGCTGGTTGGATGCATTGATGGCGAATTCCCTTGTGTCCGCGGGAATGGTCATATTGGCGTGGGTGAGGATGAATTCGCCGATATCGCGGTCCAGGGTGAAGCCGTTCACGCCATGGCCGCTGGTCAGCACCAGCATGGTGGAGGAGCCGTACAGGGCATAGCCGGCGCAGACCTGCTGGGTGCCGGGTTGCAGGAAATCCCTGGCGGAAGGCGAGTCGCTCTCGCCCTGACAACGCAGGATGGAAAAAATGGTGCCGACGGAAATGTTCACGTCGACGTTGCTGGAACCGTCGAGCGGATCGAATACCAGCAGGTATTTTCCGCGCGGATATTGCGCCGGGATGGGATAAATGTCGTCCATCTCCTCCGATGCCATGGCGCACAGGTGGCCAGCCCACTCATTGGATTTGATGAAGATCTCGTTGGTGATGACGTCCAGTTCCTTCTGTGTTTCGCCCTGCACGTTTTCCGACCCGGCCGAACCCATCACACCAATCAGTGCGCCTTTGTTCACGGTATTGGAAATCACCTTGATTGCGGTAATGATATCGTTCAGGAGCGAGGTGAAATCGCCGCTCGCACCCTGTATATGGCGCTGTTCCTCGATAATGAACTGGGTAATAGTGGTGCCTTTGTGCATGTTTTTATCCTGACATAAAGAAATATAATGAGCGTTGGATTATAGCTGATGATCCAAAGGCTTGGCTGCAAAAAATCAAAGGGGATATGATGGGCACCCTATCTCAAGCAAAAGGGGCCGCAACATGCAACGCACCAAGATCCTGCTGGACGAAGCCGAAATCCCCACCCACTGGTACAACGTCGTTGCCGACATGCCCAACCCGCCGGCCCCGCCGCTCGGCCCGGATGGCAAGCCGATTGGTCCCGAAGCCCTGACCGCCATCTTCCCCATGAGCCTGATCGAGCAGGAGATGTCGGCCCAGCGCTGGATCGAGATTCCCGAAAAAGTACGCGAGATTTATCAGTTGTGGCGCCCGTCGCCGATGTTCCGTGCCCACCGCCTGGAAGCCGCGCTCGGCACCCCGGCCAGGATTTACTACAAATACGAAGGCGTATCCCCGGCGGGCTCGCACAAGCCCAACACCGCCATCGCCCAGGCCTATTACAACAAGGAAGCCGGCATCAAGCGCATCGCCACCGAAACCGGCGCCGGGCAGTGGGGCTGCTCGATGGCGCTGGCCGGCCAGATGTTCGGGCTGGAGGTGCGGGTCTACATGGTCAAGGTGAGCTACGGGCAGAAACCCTACCGCCGTTCCATGATGCAGACCTGGGGCGCGGAAGTATTCGCCAGCCCGAGCATGGAAACCCATTCCGGCCGCGCGGCACTGGCGGAAGATCCGGACAACCAGGGTTCGCTCGGTCTGGCGATTTCAGAGGCGGTGGAAGACGCGGCATCGCGCGCCGACACCAATTACGCCCTGGGTTCGGTGCTCAACCACGTGCTGCTGCACCAGACCGTGATCGGCCTGGAAGCCAAAAAGCAATTCGAAAAAGCAGGCGATTACCCGGACATGATCTTCGCCCCCTGCGGCGGCGGCTCCAACTTCGGCGGCGCGGCCTTCCCTTTCTTCGCCGACAAGGCAGCGGGCAAGAATGTGCGCCTGGTGGCGGTGGAACCCGATTCCTGCCCGACCCTGACGCGCGGCCACTATGCCTACGATTTCGGCGACACCGCCAAGCTCACCCCGATGATGCTGATGTACACCCTTGGCCACGACTTCATGCCGCCCGGCATCCACGCCGGCGGCCTGCGCTACCACGGCGATTCGGCGCTGGTGTCGCAGCTCTACCACGAAAAGCTGATCGAGGCGGTAGCCGTGCCCCAGCTCGCCACCTTCCAGGCCGGCGTGACCTTCGCCCGCGCCGAGGGCATCATCCCTGCCCCGGAATCCAACCATGCCATCGCCGCCTGCATCGACGAAGCGCTGCGCTGCAAGGAATCGGGCGAGGCCAAGACGCTGTTCTTCAACCTGTCCGGCCACGGCCACTTCGACATGGGCGCCTACGACAGCTACTTCAGCGGCAAGCTGGAGGATTACGCCTACCCCGAGGAAGCCATCAAGGCCGCCCTGGATCGCCTGCCCAAGGTGGGGTGAAGGGAGACAAGGGAAATTTCAGTATAAGCGGGAACTAATTTTCAGCCTGCTCACTCTGAACATGCAGACGATTCAGTTCGTCTCCCGCTTCTCCTCCCTGAGCGGGTGCCTTAATCCTTATTAAGGCCTCTCCCCCCCCCGGCTTTTCCCCTTTAGCTGGGGGGTTTTTTCGTCAGATACGCACCGAACGGCCTCAAATTGGCATCAATGGCGGCAGACCGGCTGCCGTCGCTTCTCCTCTGGCCCTGCCAGCCGCGCAAACCGCATCCTTGCGGGCCCGGGAACCCCATTCTGGTCCCCGCCATTTTCTGGTGGCTCACCCCATGAGCTTGACATGCCGAATGATGTGAACATCACGAACTCTTTTCGTGGCCCCATCGACACAGAAAAAAGGAAATCGGCATGGACAGGCACAATCAACTGGAACTGATGCTGGCAATCCGTCGCATCTGTCACAAGGCAGTGGCTGAGGGAAAGACTCACATGCGAAAGGCGACGTTACGCAAAATGGAGGCGCAAATCAATCAGATGAAGAAGCTGCACGGCCAGAATCTGGCCCGTCCCCTGATGCGCTGACCGGGCACACTGGTTCAGGCCTTTTCCTCGATTCTGGTGGTGATATCGCCATGGCGGCGATTGCTGCTCCGGCGCTCCTCCGGTGCCCGTGTGTCATACCGGCTCGCGCCAGCATGCCGGATGCGGCGCGAGAAGGCGCGACGCTCGCTTCCGCGACGCCGCTCCTCCGCCGGAACAGGTGCTTCAGGAATGGCCTTTTCTGCCTGTTTGACCGGGCGGTGACGGGGAAACACCAGTGCGGTCAGGCTACGCTCGCCGACAATCCGGGCCGCACGCAGGTAGTTAACGGGTTTAACCTCTACCTCATCCACGAATGTAGCCGGCAGAGGCGTAATACTGGGTGTATTGCGCATCAGATAATTCCTGTCAAACCAGCCATCACAACAGGCCAGCCGCTACCGCCATGGCCGGCGAAGGAAACCAGGAAAAATATTTTCATGCAGGTTTGAGTCGAAATCCAGACAATAATTCACTCTGAATCGCGCCTTTCTGGCTGGCTTGCCTCGCCCGGCATGGGAATGATGTCGATTTTGGCTTGTTTCAGGTAGCGGACAAGAATCTTGTAAACATCGATATCAAATGCCGGGCGCACCCCCGGCACATGCGGGAAGGCCTGTGACGGCTTGAGCGGTCCGAGATAGGCCCAGCGGTCGATCAGGTGAATCTCCGTCATGCCTCCCCAGTTCGCTGTCTCACGAATCCCCACCGCCCCCGGGAACGGCCACGGCTCAAGTTTCATGCGGGCCAGCGCCCCCATGAGGCGAATGTCATGCTGGCCGGGCGCCTCCTTGCCAATGCACAGCCCTTTGCATTGCGAGAGCGAATAGGCCGAACATTTGCCCTGAAGTGAATGTTCGAGCCCTAACTGGACCAGACACAAGCGATGCGCGGCAGCGATTTCGCGCAGGGCATCGATGGCTTTTCTTTTCGTGGGAAACAGTCCGTAAAGTCCGGGCTCGGCGCCAAAATCCAGCTCCCGGGCATACACCAGCCTTACGCTCATTCCGCCATTTTCTGCCGGCTCCAGCTTCCAGGCACACAGTTCATTGCCGTCCTTCCTGCGTGGATTATGTACCGGCTGGAGAACCTTGAGCAGGCGCAATTCCGTCAACTGCGCCCCCAGTTCGCCCGCTGTTTCAATCCAGCCGATACGACGTATCTGCTCTGCAAGCAACACGTCTCGCTGATGTTTGCGGTCCGCGGCAAAATGCGCCAGTGCGCTGCGGCGGACATTGCTGCTTTTGCCGATATAAAGCGGCGCATCATTCTCGCCGTAGAACAGGTACACGCCATGGGCTTCCGGCAGGTCTTCCGCCGTCGCGGCATCCAGCCCCGGCGGCAGGCAGACCGGTTTCAGCAGTTCTTGCAAGGCATTGTGAATGGCTTCGGGCGGCAAATCCGCATGAATTTTTCTCCAGAAGGCGTGAATCGCCTGCGCATCGGCCAGCGCGCGATGGCGCGAAGTCACCGGCAACTGATGGCGCTCGACCAGCGCATCCAGATTGTGCTTGTGGTGTTGCGGAAAAAGCTTGCGCGAAAGCTTGACCGTACACAGTACGTCAGCCCTGAAGTCCATTCCCGCGCGTTTGAATTCGCTGCGCAAAAAGCCGTAATCGAAACGCACATTGTGGGCGATAAAAAGCCGCCCCCTGAGGCGCGCCAGCAAAGTCCCGGCAATTTCCGCAAAAGACGGGGCAGTGGACACCATCTCATTGCTGATGCCGGTCAGATGCTGGATGAAGGGTGGAATCGGGGCTTGCGGATTCACCAGGGTGGACCACTCGCTGACACCGTGTTCCGAAATTTCCACAATCCCGATCTCGGTGATGCGGTCCCCGCTGGTGTTGGCGCCAGTCGTTTCCAGATCGACAAACACCAGGGGCTGCTGCGGGGGATTCGTCATGGCCTGAAGCGCGCCAGAGCAGCGCCGTCCATGAAGAAGTCAGGAGGAATATTCACGGCAATTTTCCTGAGACAAAACACCATTATAACAAGCCCGCCAGTCACCCTCCTGCCGCAAGACCCGGACCAGATGGAACAACTGACGGTTCAGTGCCCGCGTATCCTGCTGAAATGGCTGCCTACCGTTATGATTTCGCCATGGCGATCCATCACGGCATAGGAATCGCTGCGCTGCGCGAGGCGCTCCGGGTGAGGGCGAACGCACTCTTCATGATCGAAATACACAATCATGCCGCCCAGATGGTCCTGTTCCACACGGCCGCGCTCCAGCATATCCTGCAGCGCCGCTTCGCTGATGCCGCGCTGCCGCATCTTCACGCGGGCATGGCTGCTGATTTTCCCAAGTTTCATCACGATCTCCTTGATTCGATCCGGATGGATCATCGTGATGCCACTATGCAAGCCAATTGGCTCATAGAATGAGCCTGCACGGAATTTACTTGCCGTACAGGGAATAAGCGGCCTTGAGCAGTTTCTTCACCCGCTCGCGCAGCGCATCGGGGGCCAGCACCTCGACATCGGGCCCATACTTGAGGATATCCATCACCAGTTCGCGGTCGTCGCTGTAAGGGATTTCCAGCACATAGGCGCCGTTTTTTTCCAGCCGCCCCTTCTGCTTCGGATGCCACTGCTCCTGGGCCACCCAGCGCGCCCGCTCCGGCGTGAATCTGAGCGCAGCCTTATGCACAGCCTTGCCGGAAAAGATGCCGTAGCCGCTGCCCAGGGTTTCATTCAACTGCCTGTTCGGCACAGCCCTGGCCGGGCGGTCGAGGATCACCGCCTTCCTGATGGTTTCCACGGAAAAACTCCTGAGACCCTTGCGCAGATGGCACCAGGCATCGAGGTACCAGTTGTCGCGGTAATACACCAGCCGTTGCGGCGAAATTTCACGCTCGGTCTGCTGGTCGTTGCTGCGGCTGTAATGGGTAATTTGCAGGCGCTGACGCTTGAGCAGCGCATGGCTGATCAGCTCGAAATTTTCCGAAGCCACCTGGCGCGCTGCGGCATGCAGGATCTTGATGCGCTGCTGGACTTCCTCCGCCGAGTGGTCGCCGCTATCCAGCAGCTGGTTGAGCCGCGACTGGAGCGGCTGGATATGCGGCCCGAGCAGGCCGGGCTGCAGATTGGCCAGCAACTGCTGCATGGTCAGCAAGGCATGGATTTCCGAAGCATTGAACCACAGGCCGGGCAATTCGTACCTGGGGGCCAGGGTATCGCCCTTGCCGAAGCGGTAACCGCCTGCATCGCGGTCCCATTCAATGGGCGCATGGAGCCGATCGCGCAAATATTCAAGGTCGCGCTTGAAAGTGGCGCGGGAAATGCCAAGTTCGTCGAGGAATGTATTCAAGGGCACGACCTTGTATTCATTCATCAACTGATCAATCCGGTAAAATCTTTCGGTACGGTCCATATCTTTCCATTCATGGCTCACATATTGAGCCCACAGCGTGCCACACTGGAACCAGAATGAACAGATCAACCGCCATGGAGGCCCAATGAGCACACTGTATGTTTCGACCTATCTGGGCAACCGTTTTTATCCGCTGGAACCGCGCATCGTCGATGTGGCAATCGAAGACATCGCGCATGGGCTGTCCTATCAATGCCGCTTCAACGGTCAGACCAGCGCATTTTACTCCGTCGCACAGCACAGCCTGATCGTGGCCTCGCTGGTGCCGGACGAGCTGAAATTTGCCGCCTTGCTGCACGATGCCGCTGAAGCCTATCTTGGAGACATGGTCAAGCCGCTCAAGGTGCTGCTGCCGTCTTTTTCTCAAATCGAGGACAGCGTGACACAGATTATCGGGCAGCGCTTTGGCGTCAATCTGAGCCACAATCCGGCCATCAAGCGGGCCGACCTGATTTCACTGGCAACAGAGAAGCGCGATTTGATGCCGTATTCCGCGGAACCGTGGTCCTATCTGGAGGGCGTGAAACCCTGCCATGAAATCATCCGGCCCATGCCCCCGGAGGAGGCTAAACAGGCATTTCTGCAGCAATTTGAAATATTGAGCCAGATACCCGCCTCAAACAGCCGGTGAACTTGAAAAGGCATTTCACCGCACCGGCCAAGCGCCACGGAGAAGGGTTTTCATATCGGCAATTTCGAACATGTCGTAACTATATTTCGAATTTTTATTACCCCGGAACACCTGTAGGATGCCCTGTCTTTCAGCCATGCCGTATTAGAGTGCCGGGCATGCAAACCGCCGCCCCAGGCTTCGAAGGCAACAACACCCCTGATTGACTGGATAGACAAATGAACAACTCGATTTCCATCGGTGAACCCTGGATGTGGGCCGCCTTCATCGTATTTGTGCTGGTCATGCTGGCGCTTGACCTGTTCGTGTTCGGCGGCAGGAAGGCGCACAAGGTCAGCGTCAGGGAGGCCGCCGCATGGTCGCTGGTCTGGGTCAGCCTCGCGCTCCTGTTCAACGCCGGGATGTGGTGGTACCTGAGCGGCACCGTTGGTCAGGAAGTCGCCGACCGCAAGGCGCTGGAATTCCTGACCGGCTATCTGATCGAGAAGTCTCTGTCCGTGGACAACGTGTTCGTCTTCCTGCTGATCTTCTCGGCCTTCCATGTCTCAGCCGAATACCAGCGCCGCGTGCTCATTTATGGCGTTCTGGGCGCTATCGTCCTGCGCGCCGCCATGATTCTGGCCGGCGCCTGGCTGGTACGGGAATTCAGCTGGATGCTGTACCTCTTCGGCTTCTTCCTGGTCGTCACCGGCATACGCATGCTGGCCATGGCGGAGAAAGAGCCCGACATGAACCAGAACCCGGTGCTGAAATTCGCGCGCCGGCACCTGCGCATCTCGGACGGCCATCATGGCGAAGAATTCACCGTGATGAAAAATGGCGTGCGCTACTTCACGCCGCTGTTCCTGGTTCTGATCCTGATCGAAACCTCCGACGTGGTATTCGCGGTGGACTCCATCCCGGCCATCTTCGCCATCACCACCGACCCCTTCATCGTTTTCACCTCCAACATCTTTGCCATCATGGGCTTGCGGGCGCTGTATTTCCTGCTTGCCGACGTGGCGGACCGTTTCCATCTGCTGAAATACGGCCTGGCCATGGTGCTGACCTTTATCGGCAGCAAAATGCTGATCGCGCCCTGGTATCACGTACCGGTAGCGGCCTCGCTGGCCATTGTTGCCGTGCTGATCGGGGCAAGCGTGATCGCCAGCCTGATTGCCACGCGCAACAAGCCCTCACATTGAAATCCACTTATGAACCGAGACACTCATTAGAGCCAAAACACCTCTGTAGGAGCGGGTGCCGCTCCTGCATGAACGCGTATTCCAATGGATTATCCGAGATGAATGAAATTACGCCATGACCGCCCGCCTGATCGCCATTGTTTTTCTTGCGCTCGCTCTCGGGGCTTGCGCCGAGCCGCCCTACACCAGCGTCGATAACAGCCAGTTGAAAACGCTCCTTGCCCAGGGTACGCCCCTGTACGACGTCCGCAGGGCGGAGGAATGGAGCCAGACCGGCGTGGTCGAAGGCAGCCGCAAGCTGACTTTCGTCGACGCAGGCGGACGAATGAATCCGGAATTGCTGCCGCGCCTGGCCGCCGAGGTAGGCAAAAACGATCCGGTGATCCTGATCTGCCGCACCGGCAACCGCACCGGCACCCTGGCGCGTGAACTGGCGGGAATGGGCTATACGCGGATTTACAACGTGCGCGACGGCATCACCCGCTGGATCAGCGAGGGCAATCCTGTCGTCAGGAACTGATGCTGCCATCAACGACCTCTCTCAATCCAATTCATCCTGGAAAAAGCGGTTAACCACGGAGAACACGGAGTAAAAACAATAGATAGCATGATATTTGGCAATCACCCGTTGGGTGAGGTCATAAATTTCCTCAAACTGCCTTTCTCTGTGTTCTCCGTGCCCTCCGTGGTTGTCGAACTGAGGTTTTTAGGTTCATTGATCGGACTGCCACTTGCCTGGATCTCACCCGATGCGTGATGCGGCGCCCCTCTGAACAATTGACCGCCTTGCTCCGCCCGGAGGAAAATACTCCATGACCTCGCCGATCCACATTCTTGCCAGCACAGATTTACCGGCGCGCGGGGAAGAAATGCGGCACCGCCGTGACGAGCGTATCGGCTGGGCCGTGGCCGTGCCGTGGTCCGGAAAGGCATGAGCGCTTCACGCCTTCACGATTCCCGCCTGATCCGGGCCGTTTTTCTCGCTCTGGGCATGGTGGCATTGCTGCTGGCCGTGGCCGGAATTTTTCTGCCGATGCTGCCAACCACGCCATTCGTGCTGCTGGCAGCGGCCTGTTTTGCGCGCGGCTCCGAATACCTGCACGAGAAAATGCTGGCGCACCGCATAGCCGGCCCGATCATTCGTGAGTGGCATGAGCACCGAAGCATGCCGCCCGGCGTCAAACCCTGGGCTTTTCTATTGATGGGGCTGTCGTTCGGCGCCTCGATCCTGCTGATGGAGACGCCCTGGCACCGCGCCATGCTGGCGGCAATCGGGACCGTATTGGCTTTTTTCCTCTGGCGCGTCCCGGTGCGCCGGGGGTAGCTATTGATACGGCACGGCTTGAACCCGCTCATTGCCTCCGGTTGCGTTGCGACCATACCCTGGCTGATTCTTCCACGGTGCGATCCGAAGCTTCTCTTGCAGCGTTTCGCTCCGCCTGAGCCCGGCCCAGGCTTTCCCTCGCTTCCGCCACACGCCGCTCTGTTTCGCTGGCACGCTGCTGCACCTCCTGGCTGGCGCGTTCGGCTTCGGCCAGTTCCCGTTCCGCTGCCTGCAACTGCTGCTCTGCGGCAAGCGCCCGCTTTTTTGTAAAATCGGCCTTCTGCTGCGCCGCTTCGACTGCATCCACTTTCAGCGCACGCTCTTCCACCTGAGCCGCAGCAAAGGCGTCGAAAGCCGGCAACAACAAAAACGCGATCAACCATTGTTTCGATTTCATCAGTTCACCTCGGGAGATTCGGCTCCAACCCAGAAAGCATTGTCCATTTTCAGGAATTCGTCATAGGGAATGTAGTGCGAGCCGTCGCAGGAAAATGTCAGGCCAACGATGCCATTGAAAATATTCAGGGTGCCGGAACGCAGGTAAAACATTTCATCCAGCAAGCGCAAGCCGCGAAAGGTATCCAGCACTTCCCGGATTTTTCCGGCAGGAACCAGTGCATCCGCCGGATAGGGGTGGCGGGGATAGGCAAGACAGGTATCCGGGTCAATCAATTCGTCGATATCCAGCAAGCGGTAGCGGTAGGGGTCTTCAACCAGCCAGATGATGGCGCGGCTGCTGGAAAAATGCAGGATCACATGAAACACGCCGTGGTAGAGCATCAACTCTGCCATCACCCCCAGCACGGTATCGATATGCCGGTCCATCTCGCTTTCCGTGCGGGTCTGGTGAAAAACCGTGCCGCGAATCGAGGGATCTCCCTTGATCTGGCGCCAGTAGCGAGGTTCCTCATAAAGTTCGCGGGTCAGCGGCAGATCCCGCAGGCCGAAATAGGCGCCAATGAACCCGAGTAATTTGCCCTCCCTGTCATGCACAACCTGAATGGCGGTCAGCGAGGGGCGCCGTTCGCGCAGGCTGATATAGGCATCGGAAAGAATCAGGCCCGAAGCGGGGGCGATATCCTTCAGATAGGGCCGCTTCGAACGGTCCCGGCCAAAACCGCCCGACAAGCCATGGTGACTGACGTTGTCGCTGATCTGGATCGAACGGGTGTCGAGCGCATAAAGATGCTTGCAGTAAGGCAATGCTTTCAGCGCATCGCCCAGCAGGGCATTGAGTTTTTCACGTTCACCCCACACCGGGCAACAGGCTTTCGCCAACAGGCCCAGGGGCTCCTGCAACAGGTCCATCAGCGCTTCACGCTGCTGGGTAACACTTCTTTGCAAAGATTTCTTGGGGGCATTCATGGCTGGGGGTCTTTGTCTATTTACGCCCGATCAAAACCGGGTCGCACAATCATTTCAAACGCGGGTCATCTTCACGCTGCCACTCTCCTTCGATAATGACGTCTTCGCCAGAATCGCGGGGAGGCGGGCCAGGTTTTCTGGCTCGCGGTAACAGCAGCAGAATGACGGCAAGGCCATCGCTGATCACGCCGGGGAATATCAGCAGGATCCCGGCAAACAGGGTGCGCAGGCTGTCCAGCATCGCAAAACCCAGCGGCTGGCCGGACTGAAGCGATGAAAACAGGCGCCCGAACATGGCCAGCCGTTCTTCCTGGATCAGGGTCCAGCCTGCGGCCGCGCTCAGGATCAGCCAGGGCAGCAGCCACCAGCCAATCGAATCGGCCACGCGGAACAGGACAATAATCTCGAGCGCCGGGAAACCGAGTAAAATGAAAAAAATTATCAGCAGTTGCATGAGCTTATGGAACCTTTACTAGTTATTACCAACCTGCCGGATCAGGATAGCGCACAGCGTTTAGCAAAAATTTTGATTTCCCGGCATCTGGCCGCCTGTGTCAATATACTGGCGCCCTGCACCTCGGTTTACCGTTGGCAGGGCCAGGTCGAGACCACACAGGAAATCCCGCTCCTGATTAAAACACTGGCGATTCATTACAGCAAGGTGGAAGCCGCCATCCGGCAGCAGCACCCCTATGAACTTCCAGAAATCATCGCAGTCCCAGTTCACGCAGGATTGCCCGAATATCTTGCCTGGATAAGGGCGGAAACCAGTAACAACGAGGAGCAACACTAAATGATGCGTTTTATTATCAGCCTGTTGCTGATGCTGCATATCCTGGGCGCACACGCCGAAGAAGGCGAACTGCTGGAGCCCGAACAGGCATTCAGGTTCTCCGCCAGGGTGCTGGACGCCAACAACATCGAAGTGCGTTACCAGATTGCCAACGGATATTACCTCTATCGCGAAAAATTCAAGTTCAGCGTCGATGCGGCTGGCGTGACTTTGGGTACAGGCCAGTTCCCTGCAGGCAAAACCAAGCAGGACGAATATTTTGGCAAGGTGGAAACCTACCGCCAGGACCTGATAATCAAGCTGCCGCTCACCCGGACTTCCGCCTCGGCGCAAAGCTTCACCCTGAAAGCCGTTTCGCAGGGTTGCGCCGATGCCGGCGTGTGCTATCCGCCGACCACCCAGACGGCGCAGCTCACGCTGCCGGCAGCCGCGGCAGAAGCCGCCCCCAAGGCTCCCAGCGGGCTGGCGGCACTCACCGCGCTGGTCAAGGGCAGCGCGCAGGATGAATTTCTTGAGCCTGATCAGGCATTCAAGCTGGCGCTCACGGCCAGGAACGCAAACACGCTGGTGGCCGACTTCACGCTGGCCGAAAGCTATTATCTGTATCGCGACAAGATCAAGTTCACCTTGAAGGATGCAAGCGGTATCAGCATCGCCAATATCGAGTTGCCCAGGAGCGAAACCAAGGCTGACCCGAATTTTGGCCCCACCGAGGTCTATCACCACTCGTTCCAGGCACTGATCCATCTCCAGGGCACGGCCGAAAAGCTTTCCTTGCAGGCCACTTACCAGGGATGCAGCGAAAAAGGCGTGTGCTACCCGCCCCAGAACAAGACTTTTACGCTCGACCTGCCTGCCTCCACGCCGGCTGATGTGCAAAAAATCGAACCCGCGCCGGCGCAGCAAGCCGCTTCGGAATCTGCCGCCGCCGGTGCAGAAACAAGGGGCGCATCGGATTCGTCCAAGGTCGCGGCACTCCTCAAGGGCGGCAGCTTCTGGCTGGTAATCGCCAGCTTTTTTGGCTTCGGCCTGTTGCTGGCCCTCACCCCCTGCGTCTTCCCCATGATCCCCATTCTTTCCGGGATCATTGTCGGGCAGGGGCAACACCTCACCCGGCCGCGCGCCTTCGCGCTCTCCCTCGCGTATGTGCTGGGCATGGCCATCACCTACGCCGCCGCAGGTGTTGCCGCAGGCCTGTCGGGCACGCTGCTGACCAGCGCACTGCAAAACCCCTGGGTGCTGGGCACGTTCGCCCTGGTTTTCGTGGCGCTGGCCTTTTCCATGTTCGGCTTCTACGAGTTGCAGATGCCCAATTTTATCCAGAGCCGCTTCAACGACGCCAGCAACAAGATGAAAGGCGGCAACATGGCCGGCGTATTCGCCATGGGCGCACTTTCGGCAGTCATCGTCGGCCCTTGCGTCGCCGCTCCGCTGGCCGGTGCGCTGGCTTATATCGGCCTCACCCGCGACGTATGGCTGGGCGGCTGGGCGCTGTTCGCCATGGCGCTGGGGATGGGGGCGCCGCTGCTGGCGATCGGGCTTTCCGCCGGAGCGTTGTTGCCGCGCGCGGGGGGATGGATGGAGGCGGTCAAGGCCTTCTTCGGCGTACTCTTGCTGGGCGTGGCCATCTGGCTGATTTCGCCGGTTATTCCCGCGCTTGCAAACATGCTGTTGTGGGCTGCCCTGCTGATTGTATCGGCGATCTATCTGCGCGCCCTGGACCCCCTGCCGCATCCTGCCAAAGGCTGGGCCAAATTCTGGAAAGGCGTGGGCGTGGTGACGCTGATCGCGGGCGTCGCCCTGCTCGTTGGCGCGCTTTCAGGCGGGCGCGACGTACTTCAGCCCTTATCCGGGCTGCGCGGGGCGGGAACGGCCAGTGCCGCCGAAGCCGCTCACACGCCGTTCGAAAAAATCAAGAATGTGGCCGGACTGGAACAGCGCCTGCAGCAAACGCAGGGCAAAACCGTCATGCTGGATTTTTACGCCGACTGGTGCGTGTCATGCAAGGAACTGGAGCGCTTCACCTTCAGCGATGCGCGGGTGCAGGCACGCTTCGGTGACATGATCCTGCTGCAGGCCGACGTCACGGCAAACAGCGAGGACGACAAGGCGCTGCTGAAAAAATTCGGCCTGTTCGGGCCGCCGGGAATTATTTTCCTCGCCCCGGGCGGCAAGGAAAAAGGCCGCGTGATCGGCTATGAAAACCCGGACAAATTTCTCGCCAGCATGGAGCAGATTCTCAAATGAGCCTCTTCAAGCCCTTATCCGCCTTGTTGCTGGGCATCCTCCTGCTCTCCGGCCTGACAGCTTGTTCGGAGCAGGCTGACAAAACGGCCATGGCGGCGGTTCGAACCGACACGGCAAAGATTTTCGCCGCCTCCTTTCCCGACCTGGAGGGCCAGCCCCAGCCGCTGAAGCAGTGGCAGGGAAAAATCCTGGTGCTCAATTTCTGGGCGCCGTGGTGCCCGCCGTGCCGCGCCGAAATTCCCGATTTTATCCGCCTGCAGGAAGAATACCGCGCGCAGGGGGTGGTTTTCGTCGGCCTGGCGCTGGACCAGAAGGACAAGGTCCAGGCATTCAGCGATGAAATGGGCATCAACTATCCCATCCTGCTGGGGGAAAACGACGCGGCGGAACTGGGCAAACTGGCCGGAAATCGCCTTGGCGGACTGCCTTTTACCGCGATTTTCAGCAAAAATGGTGACATCGTGTCCACGGTGACCGGCGAACTGAAGCGCGAGCAACTGGAAGCCACGCTAAAGGGCTTGATCTAGCACATTTTTCCCCGTTTACGCCCGGCCTTTCAGCTTGTTTCTGCCGTTAATTTACAGCAAAAACTGGACAAATCACCCTAATTTGCGGCAAACTTGCGTTTTATCAAAACTCACCGAACAGGTGGCCGGATGCCCGCTAAAAACAGCAAAATTCTGGTACTGCATGGCCCCAACCTCAATCTTCTGGGTAGCCGTGAACCACAACATTATGGACACGACACGCTGGAAGACATCAATCAGCGCCTCGTGCAGCAGGCCCGGCAATCCGGCGCCAGCCTGGAAGCATTTCAAAGCAACAGCGAAGCCGAACTGATTGGCCGTATTCATCAGGCAGGGCGGGACGAGGTCCATTTCATCCTCATCAATCCTGCCGCGTTCACCCATACCAGCGTTGCGCTGCGCGATGCTCTGGCGGGCGTGGACATTCCCTTCGTGGAAATACATCTCTCCAACGTTTTCGCCCGCGAAGCCTTCCGCCATCACTCCTATTTCTCCGGCCTCGCTGTGGGCATCATCAGCGGCCTCGGGGCAAAGGGTTATGAACTGGCGCTGGATTTCGCACTAACACAAACTTAAAACAAGGGCTCATCATGGATTTGCGCAAACTGAAAAAACTGATTGATCTGGTCGAAGATTCCGGCATTGCCGAACTCGAAATCACCGAGGGCGAAGAAAAAGTTCGCATCAGCCGTTACGGCCAGGCGCCGCAAATGATGCATTACGCAGCGCCACAGCAAATGATGGCGGCACCGGCGCAGCAGGCCGACCTGCCCGCCGCCGCTGCCGAACCAGCCCAACCGGAAGGCCACATCGTGAAATCGCCCATGGTGGGCACTTTCTACCGTGCATCTTCCCCCGATGCCAAGTCCTTCGTGGAAGTCGGCCAGAACGTTGCCGCCGGCGACACCCTGTGCATCATCGAAGCAATGAAACTGCTCAACGAGATCGAAGCCGATCAGAGCGGCGTCATCAAGGCCATCCTGATCGAGAACGGCCAGCCCGTCGAATACGGCGAACCCCTGTTCATCATCGGCTAATTTATTTGCCGCAGAGATCACCGGGTTGCCTGTATAGGGTTTTCTCTGTGTCCTCTGTGGCTATTAAGGTTTTTATAACATGATAGACAAAGTCCTAATAGCCAATCGCGGCGAAATCGCCCTGCGTATCCAGCGCGCCTGCCGGGAACTGGGCATCAAGACCGTGGCAGTTCACTCCGAAGCCGACTCCGAAGCCAAATACGTCAGGCTCGCCGACGAATCGGTGTGCATCGGCCCGGCATCCTCCACGCTCAGCTACCTCAATATCCCGGCGGTGATCAGCGCGGCGGAAGTCACCGACTCCACCGCCATCCACCCCGGCTACGGTTTCCTCTCGGAAAACGCCGATTTTGCGGAGCGGGTACAGAATAGCGGCTTCATCTTCATCGGACCGCGCCCCGAGACCATCCGCCTGATGGGCGACAAGGTCTGCGCCAAGGACGCCATGAAGGCATCGGGCGTGCCCTGCGTGCCCGGTTCCGACGGCGCCCTGCCCGACGATGATGATGAAATCATCCGGATTGCCAAGCAAACCGGCTATCCCGTCATTCTCAAGGCTGCCGGCGGTGGCGGCGGGCGCGGCATGCGCGTGGTGCATACCGAAGCCGCGTTGCTCAATGCAGCCAGCCTGACCAGGCAGGAAGCCCAGAGCTTTTTTGGCAACCCCATGATCTACATGGAGAAGTTTCTCCAGCACCCGCGTCACATCGAAATTCAGGTGCTGGCAGACGAGCACGGCAACGCCATTCACCTCGGCGAGCGCGACTGCTCCATGCAGCGCCGCCACCAGAAGGTGCTGGAAGAAGCCCCCGCGCCGGGACTGGACCCCAAGCTGCGCGACAAGATTGGCGAACGCTGTGCCGAGGCTTGCCGCAAAATCGGCTACCGCGGCGCCGGCACCTTCGAATTCCTGTACGAAGACGGCGAATTTTTCTTCATCGAGATGAATACGCGGGTACAGGTCGAGCATCCGGTTACCGAAATGATCACCGGCGTGGATATCGTGCAGGAACAGCTGCGCATCGCAGCCGGTGAGAAATTGCGCTACAAGCAGAAGGAAATCCACTTCAAGGGCCACGCCATCGAGTGCCGCGTCAACGCCGAGGACCCTTACACCTTCGTGCCCTCACCCGGCCGCATCACCCAATACCATGTGCCCGGCGGGCCGGGTATCCGGGTGGACTCGCACATCTATCACAACTACTTCGTGCCGCCCCATTACGATTCCATGATCGGCAAGCTGATCGCTTACGGCGACACGCGCGAGCAGGCCATTGCACGCATGCGCACGGCCCTTTCGGAAATGGTGGTGGATGGCGTCAAGACCAATCTTGCGCTGCACCGCGACCTGATGCACGACGCCGCTTTCCTGCAGGGTGGAGCCAGCATCCACTACCTGGAACAGATGCTCGCGGACAAGAAAAAAGCTTAACCACCTACAGACGGAGAGCGGGGGGCACCATGGCCTGGCAAGCGCTGAAAATCGCGGCAAACGCCCACACGGCCGAAATCCTCGGCGATGCACTGATGGAACTGGGCGCGCTCTCGGTTTCCATCGAGGACGCGCACGCCGGCACGCCTGAAGAACAGGAAATTTTTGGCGAACCAGGTGAGCCGCCCGCAGGCGTGTGGCAGGACGCGCTGATCAACGCCCTGTTCGAAGCAGATGCCGACCTGACCGCCATCATGACCGAGGCCGCCAGCGCAGCGGGGCTGCCAACCGCGCCGGCATTCGAGGTGGAGGCCGTGGCAGAGCAGGACTGGGTGCGTCAGACCCAGGCGCAATTCGCACCGATTCCGATTTCTCAACGCCTGTGGATCGTGCCGACCTGGCATGAATCCCCCGATCCATCCGCCATCAACCTGATCCTGGATCCCGGCCTGGCGTTCGGCACTGGCAGTCATCCCACCACCCGCCTGTGCCTGCAATGGCTGGACCGCAACCTTCACGGCGGCGAAAGCGTACTCGATTATGGCTGCGGATCCGGCATCCTCGCCATTGCCGCGCTGAAATTTGGCGCCGGCCAGGTCACCGGGGTGGACATCGACCCCCAGGCGATTCAGGCCAGCCAGTTCAATGCCGGACAGAACCAGGTCAAGGCGGACTTCTATCTGCCCAATGATGCGCCGCAGGTCAGCGTTGACATCGTGATCGCCAACATCCTCACCAACCCGCTGAAAATGCTCGCCCCGATGCTGGCCAATGCAGCACGCCCGGGTGGCCGCATTGTGCTCTCGGGCATTCTCGCCCACCAGGCAGCCGATGTGCTGGCGGTCTACCGCAGCTGGTTCGACATTGATATTGCCGATGAAGCGGAAGGCTGGGTCTGCCTGGCCGGTACGCGCAAAGCATGAGCAGCATTACCGCCTGCCCGCAGTGCCAGACCCGCTTCCGCGTGACGGAAGAGCAGTTGCAGATACGTAACGGGAACGTACGTTGTGGCCGCTGCGCCCATGTTTTCAACGCCCTTGAAAGCCTGATCGAGGAATCGCCTCCATTGCCGGAGGAAGTTGTTCCTGCTCCGGTTCCAGCCCAGCCACCCGGCCTGGCGGAACAGGCCCAGGAAACCTTTCCAGCCGGGTACACGCCCGTCACACCCGAACGGGAAGCCCTGCAACAAGAAATCCCGCCGCCTGAAGCCGCCGACGCCGGTGAACCGCTATTCGACCCTGAAATCATCCATCCAGAAATCCCGCCAGAAGCCGAAGAGGCTTTGTTCGAGTTCGAGATCACCCGGCCCGAAACCCCGGCAGACGCCGTCCAGCCGGCAGAATTTTTCCCCGAGGCCCCTTCCGGGGAGGAATCAGGCGCCATTGACCCTGTAACTGAACAGGCCTTCGAGGCGCTCGACAAACTGCTATCACCTGGCTTCGAGCCAGAGCCAGAGCCAGAAAGCAGGGTTGAAGCCGAATCCCGCGTGGTCCGCATCCAGCCGCCGCTCACCGTCATTCAAGCCAAGGTTTCCCCGGCAAGCCCAAAATATGCCCCGCCCCCCAAGCCCAGGCGTGCCTGGCCGTGGGCCCTGGCTAGCCTGCTATTGCTGGCAGGATTGTTTGCCCAGGGTATTTATTCCTTCCGCGACACCATTGCCGCACACTACCCGCTGACTCGCCCCCTGCTTGAACAGGCCTGTGACCACCTGCAGTGCCGCGTCAGCCTGCCGCGCAATCCTGATCTGATCGGCATTGAGTCGTCCGAACTCCATGCCGACCCGGCCCGCGCCAATATCGTGGTGCTGACCAGCATACTGCGCAACCGCGCAGCCCATGTTCAGGCTTACCCTACGCTGGAACTGACCCTGACCAACACCAGGGATGAAATGGTCGCGCGCAAGCTGTTTCCCCCCACGGAATATTTGAGAAATATGACCGCCATCTCGCAGGGCATACCCACCGGCGGGGAAGTTGCGGTCAAACTACTGATGGATATTGGCGAGCTCAAGGCCGAGGGCTACCGCCTGTACCTGTTTTATCCGCCCCAGCCATAATCATGGAGAATGCAATGCTTAAACAGACCCCACTCAACGCCGCGCACCGGGCCGCTGGCGCCAAGATGGTGGATTTCGGCGGCTGGGACATGCCGCTCCATTACGGCTCACAACTCGAAGAGCATCACAAGGTGCGTGGCGATGCTGGCATGTTCGACGTTTCCCACATGCAGATCGTGGATCTGGCAGGGGAGGGCGCGCGCGGCTTTCTGCGCCAGATGATGGCCAACAACGTGGACAAGCTCACGCTGCCGGGCAAGGCCCTGTATTCCTGCATGCTCGACGAGAAGGGCGGGGTGATCGACGACCTGATCATTTATTTCATGCGCGAAGACTGGTTCCGCATCGTGGTCAACGCCGG
This sequence comes from Sulfuricella sp., assembly GCA_041651995.1. Taxonomy (NCBI): domain Bacteria; kingdom Pseudomonadati; phylum Pseudomonadota; class Betaproteobacteria; order Nitrosomonadales; family Sulfuricellaceae; genus Sulfuricella; species Sulfuricella sp. The sequence continues at coordinate 879,735 of JBAZID010000001.1, forward strand.
CACGGCGGAGAAAGACCTGGCGTGGATGGAAGCACAGCGCGCAAAACTGGCACCCCAGTTAACACTCACTCCGCGCCGCGACCTGGCCATGATCGCAGTGCAGGGTCCCAATGCGCGCGCCAGATTGTGGGCGGCCATGCCGGGATCACAGGAAATCAGCGAGCACCTCAAACTCTTCCAGGCCGCGGAAATGGGCACCATGTTCATCGCCCGCACCGGCTACACCGGCGAGGACGGCTTCGAAATCATGGTGCCGGCCAAGGCCGCACCCTTCCTGTGGCAGGCATTGCGGGAACAGGGCGTGGCGCCCATCGGCCTGGGCGCGCGCGACACCCTGCGTCTGGAAGCAGGCATGAATCTCTACGGCCAGGACATGGACGAAAGCGTTTCCCCGCTCGAATCCGGCCTGACCTGGACAGTCGATCTCGCCAGCCCGCGCGACTTTATCGGCAAGCAGGCACTCACCAGCCAGGCCGTGGCGCGCCAGCTGATGGGCCTGCTGCTGCTCGACAAGGGCGTGCTGCGCGGCCACCAGAAAGTGATCACAGCCCAGGGCGAAGGAGAAATCACCAGCGGCGGTTTTTCCCCCACCCTCAACCAGTCCATCGCCCTGGCCCGTCTGCCCGCGGCCACCGCAACGGGAGAAACCGTGCAGGTGGAAATCCGCGGCAAACTGCTGAGCGCACAGGTCGTGCGCTATCCCTTCGTGCGCAACGGCAAGCGTTTAGTGGCATAATTCCGCACAATAATATTGAATCTTCAAGGACCCCAAATGACTATCCCGGCTGATCTGAAATACACCAAATCCCACGAATGGGCGCGGCTTGAGGCCGACGGCAGCGTGACTGTTGGCATCACCCACCACGCCCAGGAACTGCTGGGCGACATGGTGTTCGTGGAAAATCCCGTAACTGGCCGCAAGCTGACCCAGGGCGAAGAATGTGCCGTGGTCGAATCGGTCAAGGCCGCTTCCGACGTCTATGCGCCGATCGCGGGCGAAGTCGTTGCCGCCAATGGCGACGTGGAAAATGCGCCGGAAAGCATCAACCAGGATGCCTACGCGGCCTGGCTGTTCAAAATCAAGCCCGACAACGCGGCCGCCCTCGGCACCCTGCTCGACGCAGCAGCCTACCAGGCGCTGGTGGACAGCGAAGCGCACTAATTCAGCAAGGCGTGAAGAGCGGCGGATAATGCGATTTTTTTCGCTTTTACTCCTCACCCCTCACTCCTAACCCCTCACCCGGAAAATTCATGCCCTTCATCCCTCATACCGAAGAAGACATCCAGGCCATGCTGGCGCGTATCGGCGTGTCTTCCATTGACGATCTGTTCGACGAAATTCCTGCCGGACTGCGCAGCGGCCAGCTGACCGGCATCGCGCCCGGCATGGGGGAAATGGACATTTCCCGCCTGATGACCGAGCGCGCGGAGACGGATGGCCGCTTCCTCAACTTCGTCGGTGCCGGCGCCTACGAACATCACATTCCGGCAGCGGTCTGGCAGATCGCCACGCGCGGCGAGTTCTATTCCGCCTACACGCCCTACCAGGCCGAGGCCAGCCAGGGCACGCTGCAGCTGCTGTACGAATTCCAGACCATGATGGCTTCCCTGACCGGGATGGACGTGGCCAACGCCAGCCTCTACGACGGCGCCTCCGGCCTGGCCGAGGCGGCGCTGATGGCAGTGCGCGCGCACAAGACCTCGCGCCGCATCCTGATGCCGAAAAGCGTGCATCCGCTCTATCGCCGGGTGGTGAACAGCATCGTCAGACACCAGAAAATCGAGCTGGTCGAACTGGATTACGACCCCGCGCTCGGCATCACCGCGCTGCCGGAGGAGAAGGACTTTGCCGCGCTGGTCATTCCGCAGCCCAACTTCTTCGGCTGCCTGGAAGAAGTTGACGCGCTGACCGACTGGGCGCACGCCCAGGGCGCCCTGGTCATCGGCCTGGTCAATCCGCTGGCGCTGGCGCTGCTCACCCCGCCCGGGCAGTGGGGCAGCAAGGGCGCGGACATCGCGGTCGGCGAAGGCCAGCCGCTGGGTTCGCCGCTTTCCAGCGGCGGCCCCTATTTCGGTTTCATGTGCTGCAAGCAGGCGCTGGTGCGCCAGATGCCCGGCCGCATCATTGGCCGTACCGTCGATCTGGACGGCAAGCCCGGCTTCGCGCTGACCCTGCAAGCACGCGAGCAGCATATCCGCCGCGCCAAGGCGACCTCGAATATCTGCTCCAACCAGGGCCTGATGGCCACCGCCGCCACCATCCACATGACGCTGCTCGGACCGGACGGCCTGGAGCGCGTTGCCGCGGCCTGCCACGCCAACACCGTGACGCTGGCCGAAAGCCTGAGCAGGATCAATGGCGTGAAGCGCGCTTTCACACAGCCGTTTTTTCACGAAATCGTATTGCGCCTGCCCATCCCGGCCGGCGACGTGCTGCGCGCCATGGAAGCCCAGGGCATCGTGGGCGGCTTCGACCTGATGCCTTACTACCCGGAACTGGGTCAGGCGATCCTGGTCTGCGCCACCGAGACCCGGACAGCGGCCGATCTGCAAAATTACGCCGAGCAACTGGAACGCATCGTATCCAGGCGCGGTTCCGGCCCCACCTGCACCAAGCTTGTACCTACCGCCACCAGCAAGTGGTAAATCAGAGGAGATCGACATGGCAACCGTAACGCTCGAAGGCGAACCACTCAACGTTGGCGGGCACTTCCCGCAAATCGGCGAAACTGCCCACAGCTTCATGCTGGTGGACAAAAACCTGAAGGACGTTTCCCTCAGCGAATTTGCCGGCAAGCGCAAGGTACTGTCGGTCGTTCCCAGCATCGACACGCCGGTATGCGCCACCTCCACCCGCGTTTTCAACCAGCGCGCCAGCGAGATGAGCAACACCGTGGTGCTGGTGATTTCCGCCGACCTGCCGTTTGCCCAGAGCCGTTTCTGCGGCGCGGAAGGGCTGGACAACGTAATCATGCTCTCCACCATGCGCGGGCGCGATTTCCACAAGGATTACGGCGTGATGATCACCGATCCGCCACTGTCCGGCCTGATGGCCCGCGCCGTGTTCATCCTCGACGAAAACGACCGGGTAATCCATGCCGAACTGGTACCGGAAATCACCCAGGAGCCGGATTACGATGCGGCCATCGCGGCTTTGAGCCGGTAATAAAACTTTTTTACCACGGAGGGCACGGAGAACACGGAGGCAAGGACGGTCCATCCGCCATGTTCCTGGTTTTCTCCGTGTCCTCCGTGCCCTCCGTGGTTAAATGCCTTGATTGAAAACTGACATGCTGATCTTCGAACTGTCCCAACCCAAACGCCGCAACGCCGCCCAGGCGCCTTCCTCCCTGGCCGCCTGCACCGATATTCCCGGCCATTTGCGGCGCAAGGCGCCTCCGCTGCTGCCGGAGGTTTCCGAAATGGACGCGGTGCGCCATTACACCCGGCTGTCGCAAAAGAATTTCTCCATCGACACCCATTTCTACCCGCTCGGCTCCTGCACCATGAAATACAACCCGCGCGCCTGCAACCATCTCGCGATGCTGCCGCAACTGCTGGCGCGCCACCCCATGAGTTCGGAGAACACCGGGCAGGGCTTCCTGGCCTCGATGTTCGACCTGCAGGAAATGCTCAAGGAAGTGACCGGCATGGCGGCCGTCTCGCTCACCCCGATGGCCGGTGCTCAGGGTGAATTTGCCGGCGTGGCGATGATCCGCGCCTACCATGACGCGCGCGGCGACACTGCGCGCAGCGAAATCCTGGTACCGGACGGCGCCCACGGCACCAACCCAGCCACAGCGGTGATGTGCGGCTATACGGTACGCGAGATCCCCACCGATGGCGACGGCAACGTCGATCTGAGCGCGCTGAAAGCCGCCGTCGGACCGCAAACCGCGGGGCTGATGCTGACCAACCCCTCCACCCTGGGCGTATTTGAAAAAAGCATCCAGGACATCCAGCGCATCGTGCATGACGCCGGCGGGCTGCTGTATTACGACGGCGCCAACCTCAACGCCATCCTGGGCCGGGTCAAGCCGGGCGACATGGGCTTCGACGTGATCCATCTCAACCTGCACAAAACCTTTTCCACCCCCCATGGCGGCGGTGGCCCCGGTGCCGGCCCGGTCGGCGTCAGCCCGCGCCTCGAACCCTTTCTTCCCATCCCCTTCGTGGCCAATGAAAATGGGCGTTACCGCTGGCTGGCGGAACAGGACCGGCCACAGAGCATCGGCCGCCTTTCCGCCTTCATGGGCAACGCCGGAATCCTGCTGCGCGCCTACGTCTACGCGTGCATGCTGGGGGCACAAGGCATGCACCGGGTTGCGGAATTTGCCACCCTCAACGCCAATTACCTGATGGTGGAGCTGGCCCGAGCCGGATTCGACGTGGCTTTCGCCAAACGCCGTGCCAGCCACGAATTCATCGTCACGCTGAAAAAACTCAAGGACGAAACCGGCGTGACCGCCATGGACGTGGCGAAACGTCTGCTGGACAAGGGCTTCCACGCCCCCACCACCTATTTCCCGATGCTGGTGCAGGAATGCCTGCTGATCGAGCCGACCGAAACCGAATCCAGACAGACCCTGGACGCCTTCATCGCAGCGCTCAAGGAAATCCGCGACGAGGCCTACAGCCAGCCCGAACAGGTCAAGGGCGCGCCTTATTCCATGCCGGTACGCCGCCTGGATGACGTCAAGGCGGCGCGGGAGCTGGATCTGGTGTGGCAGCCATAGCCGAAAGATGGCAAATCTACTGAACGATGCCTCAACCGTCATTGCGAGCGTAGCGAAGCAATCTGATTTTGCCGTTGCGTTCAGCAATGCCTGTCTGGCTGCGGGACTTCCAGGATGATGGTGTTCATGCGCTGGTTGTTCGCGCTATTGCTCATTGCCAACATCGCATTTTTCGCCGTGATGCAACTGCCAGAGGGGAGACCGGATAGTGACCCAATGGCCAGTCACGCACCCTATTACGCCGAAAAAATCCGCTTGCTGCAGGAAACGGAATAGCGCCAACGCAAGCGCAACCCGCTGCCCCGCCCCAGATCTGCCTGGAATGGGGCATTTTCTCGCAACAGGAACTGGCCCGCGCGCAGGACGCGCTCAAGCCACTGCAACTGGGGGAGGGGGCCATTACCCTGCGCGGCACGCCGGAAAAAGCCAGTAAGTACTGGGTCTATATTCCACCGTTCAAGTCCAGGCCGGAAGCCCAGAAAAAGCAGGAAGAACTGAAAGGGCTGGGCATCGAGGACAGCCTGGTGATGCAGGACAACAACAAATGGCGCCATGCCATTTCCCTGGGCGTGTATTCCACTCAGGAAGCCGCGGACAAATACCTCGCCGAACTCCGCACAAAGCACAACGTGAAATCCGCCAAGTCTGGCCCCCGCACCCTGGATGGCGGCCACTCCAGCATGCTCATCCAGGCCAGCGGCTCAAACCTCGAAGCCGATCTGGTCAAGCTGAAGCAGGATTTTCCAGGCACGGAACTGAAAGCCGTGCCCTGTTCGCCCTAACGGCTCACTTCGCGAGTTTCACGCTAACCCTCCAGGGTTTTGTGCGCGCCGTCGCAGAATGGTCCCTTGGCACTGGCCTTGCAGCCACATAGCCAGACCTTGGTTTTCTCGCCCAGGGAAAATTTCTGCGGCGAAAACTCGCTGCCCTTGTGGGCGCCATCGCAGAATGGCTGGGTTTGGGACTTGCCGCACGAACACCACCAGTAGTCACCGGCTTCGAGTTCCATGGCATAGGGTGCGCGCTGGGCACAGACGGGTTTATTCATTCAATTCTCCTTGGGATAGAAGCCCGCATATTACCCTACTAAATTACTTTACTAAACCGGAAAACACCCGGCTCTTGGGCAAGCCCAGCCCGAGGAAAAACTCTTCCGCGATCTCCACCGCCAATTCAGGGCCCGCGAGATAAACGTCACCTGCCTGTAAATCCGGAGCGCCCTCGACGATCTCTTGCAGCATGGCACGCAGGTTTTCCTCGCGTTTGCCGCTCACGGCGCGCAGGTCATAGCCGGCAATCCGGGAAGAAAAAGTGAAATCATCCAGCGCATCCGCCCAGGCGCGTCCCATGTTCGGCATGTAGATGCTGCCGGCGTCCGAGCCGATCCAGTAGAGGTGCATGGCTACGGCCGCATCCAGCGACAGGGCGTGTTCGATCAGGCTCTTGAGCGGGGCAAAACCGGTATCAAAGGCGATGAAATACAGGGGCCGGGGTGATTTTTCCTGCAGGATGAATTCGCCCTGCGGCCCTTCCACGTCCACCATTTCGCCGCTTTCGAGCTGGTTGAACACATAGTCGGAAAACAGGTTGCCCGGCATGCGCCGCACATGAAAGTGCAGATTGCGCTCATCGCAGGGACAGCTGGCAATCGGCAGATCGGCCGAAAGTGACTTGCCCAGCTGCAAGGTGGCATATTGTCCCGCCAGGAAGCGCAGGCGGCTGGTGCGCGGCGTCTGCAAGTGCAGCAGGGCCATGTTGTGCGACAGCAGTTCGATGGCCTTGACCTTGGCGGATAGTTGCTGAAACGGAATATCCTGCACGCTGCCGGCCACCGGCGCTTCGATTTCCACATCCGTCACTGCCGTGTTGGAACACAGCAGCACATATCCCTGGCTTTTTTGCGCCTCGGGGATCACGTAATCGTGATGGCGGATTTTCTTGATCTGGCCCGACACCACTTTAGCCTTGCACAGACCGCAATTTCCTCCGCTACAACCGTAATTGAGCGGAATGCCCGCACGCAGGGCAGCCTCCAGGATGCTGTCCGGCCCATCGATAAAAAAGTCGTGGCCGCTCGGCAGCACCCGCACATGGGCAGACATCACCCGCAGGATGCTGTCCCTTACCGCCAGCGGATTGGGATAACCAGGCTCCATGGCGGCGGCGGCTTCTTTCTGGAGCCAGGTTTTGAAATCAGCCAGCGCGTCTTTCATCCCGGATTGGGATTGGCCCTCGATTTCACCCAGTTTGTTCCTTAAACGATCCAGCAGAATATTGAACTGCCGGACTTGCGTCTGGCTGTTGGCCAGCTCCGTGCTCAATTCTGTCACGCGGGCGGCGAGCACTTCCGCATCCGGCAACGCGCGCTCAAATACCCTTTTACCGAACGATTTTTCCTTGATGAGGCGCACCCGCTCGAACTCGACATTGTTCTCCAGCTGCGCGTCCGGGTAGACCGCCAGCAGATCCTCCACCTTCACGGTGCCATCAAAAGACGGCATCTCGCCATTCTGGATTTTTTTCTGCAATGCGCCGCGCGTGACGCCAACCAGGCGCGCCGCGCGCGACAGGGAAAGAAGATGAACCATGTGAAGACTCCTTCAGGAAGGTAAATCTTGCCGTCCATCTTGATACAAATGCCAGGCATTCTCAATTTTCTTTCGCAAAAGAGGCTGTGCATCCACGGTGACGATTGACTTTTGCCCCCTCCAAACTTAACCTCGCCTGCTGACCCACGCCCCATCCAGGCAATCCCCAATGACGCACGATCCTGACCAGCCGCCCGTACCCGGCGAACATCCGGCCACCAGGCTGAGCGAGGAAGCAGGCCGCTGCGTTGCGTGCGGCCTTTGCGTTCCACATTGCCCGACTTATCGCAAAACACTCAACGAAGCAGACTCGCCGCGCGGCCGGATCTTCATGATGGCTGCACTGCTGGAACAACGCCTGCCGCTTTCGCCAGAAGTATTGCACCACCTGGACCTGTGCCTGACTTGCCGTGCCTGTGAAAATGCCTGCCCCTCAAGGGTGCGCTACGGCTGGCTGGCGGACGGCATGCGGACATGGCTGGAGCCGCAACGGCAACGCCCGGCAGGGCAACTGCGTTTGCGGCGCATGCTGTTCAATACGCTACGCCATCCGCGCTGGCTGCGAAGCGCGGGCTGGCTGCTGCAAAGCTACCAAAGGTCCGGCCTCCAGCGGCTGGCGCGCAAATCCGGCGCGCTGGCGGCATTCGGCCTGGCACGGGCCGAGGCACAACTGCCCGTCCTGCAAAAAGGCCATTCCCTGCATGGCATGCATGCCGCAAACGGCACGCCGCGCGGCACCGTCGGCCTGTTTCTCGGCTGTGTCGCCCAGATGACCGATGCGCCCACCTTGAGCGCGGCAATTTTTATCCTCAACCGGCTGGGTTACAGCGTCGAAGTCCCGCGCGCGCAGACCTGCTGTGGCGCCCTGCACCAGCACAATGGCGCGACCGGTGCGGCACAGGCGCTGTCATGCGAAAACCGGCAGGCTTTCAGCACGCCGGGCTTGCAGGCCATTCTGCACGCAGCATCCGGCTGCGGCGCCACCCTGGCCGAGCAGGATCCGCCCCTGACGGCGCCCCTGCTCGATATCAGCACCTTCCTCAGCCAGGCTCGGGGTTGGGAGCAGGTTGAATTGGCACCACTGCAACAAAGCATCGCAGTGCATGAGCCCTGCTCCAGCCGCAACGTCCTGCACGACCAGGACGCCGCTTACCAGCTGCTGCTGCACATTCCAGGCGCCCGCATCATCCCGCTGGCCGGGAACGACCAGTGCTGCGGCGCGGCCGGGAGCTATGCGCTGACCCAGGCGGCAATGGCAGACTTGCTGTTGCGTGATAAAATCGAGGCTATCAAAACCGGCGGCGCACGAATCATCGCCACGTCCAACCCCGGCTGCGCCATGCACCTGGCGGCCGGACTCCGTGCCGAGGGTATGGCAATCGAAGTGCTGCACCCGGTACGCCTGGTGGCACGTCAAATGGGATATGAAAATGCTTGATCTGGATAAAGTCATCACTGAATTCGACAAGGGCTTGCGCACCCTGTTTGCCCATGCGCCAACCCTGCGCCCGCTGCCGGGAAAAGGCTTTCCCGATGCGGAGCTGAGCGCGGAAGAAAAGCGCCTTGCCGCATCGCTCATGCGCATCAACCACAGCGGTGAAGTCTGCGCCCAGGCCCTGTATCAGGGGCAGGCGCTGACGGCCCGCAACCCGGAGGTGAAAACCGCGCTGGAACAGGCCGCGTGGGAAGAAACCGAGCATCTCAACTGGACCGAAACGCGCATCGCCGAACTGGGCGGGCACACCAGCCTGCTCAACCCGCTGTGGTACACCGGCTCGCTCGCGCTGGGCGCGCTGGCCGGATCGCTTGGAGACAAGTGGAATCTGGGCTTCCTGGCCGAAACCGAGCGCCAGGTCGAGCAGCATCTGGATAGCCATCTTGGCCGCCTGCCGCAGCAGGACGAAAAAAGCCGCGCCATTCTGGAGCAAATGAAAAGCGACGAAATCCAGCACGCCACCACTGCGCTGGAACATGGCGGCGCGGAACTGCCATTGCCGGTTAAAACCGCCATGAAGCTGTCTTCCAAAATAATGACTACAACGGCTTACTGGGTATGAGCATGGGAAATTTCGCAGAAAACCTGGCGCAACTGGCCGACGTAGCCGAGTTTTCCAAACTGGAGCTGTTCGATGCAGCCGGCAATTCCGTTGCCGTGATCGAAAACAAACCCGGCAGCCAGGGCTCCCTCCGGGTGTATCGCCACCTTGCGGAAAAATGGGGCAGCATCAATCCGGATGCGGCGCATGACGGCCTGGCGCTTTACGCGGAGCATACCGGCGACGCGCGCCACAACCCCGGCAAGCATCCCAACATTGACCGCCTGTTCGAAATCATCGCCAACGGAATCTCCTATTCAGCACATCTCACCCGCGTATAGCCACGCAGGTGAAAAAATCCATCCTGATTCCGCTTCTGCTGGCCGCCGTCGTCATGGCGGCCATGCTGTTACGCCCGGGGAACCAGGAACATCAAGCGCAACCGGTTTCCGGCTTGCCGTGGCAAATCGAAACATTACCGGACGGTAATTCACAGGTTTTCGGCCTGACACTCTCGCGCAGCACGCTTGACGATGCGCGCAAATATTTCGGACCCGACATGGAAGTCGCCGTGATCGCCCAGCGGGGCGAAACTGGCACGCTGGAAGCGTACTACAGCAGGGTCACCACGGGCGTACTCACCGGCAAAATGATTCTGGTCGGCGAATTGGGCAAGGAAACCGTGGAGCGCATGCGCGAGCATGCAGTAAAAAGCAAAATCACAGAAAACAACGCGCGAAAATTCACCCTCAGCCAGGAGGACCTGGCCCTTGCTTACAACGTCCCGGTCGCAAGCATCACCTTCATCCCCACAGCCAATCTCGATGAAGAAACGGCCCTTGCCCGCTTCGGTCGGCCGGGCGAACGCATCCGCGCTTCCGAACAGGTGGAGCACCTGCTTTACCCGGAGAAGGGACTTGCCCTCACCCTGGACAGCAAGGGCAAGGAACTGTTGCAGTACGTCGCGCCGCGCCACTTTGCGCGCCTGCGGGAGCCTCTCCTGAGCCAGCAGACCACGCATTAAATCTGCTGTGAAGCAGCACTGGCAGGTTCTTCCCGGGGCGTGCTGCAAACTCTGCCGGTGTCTGGCAATTCAACGCTCTGTGCGGCCGTCCGAACGGTTACGGCGCGCTGATGACGAAAGAGCTCTCCTGCGAGTATTGCCCGTCGGCGGTGCGTACCCGGATGTAATAAGTGCCGGGCGTCAGGTTGGCGGGCACGGTCCACTTATACACCTGGCGGCCTGATGAACCAGCGTTTGTCAGGCCGCTGGCGATGGTGGCGACGGGTTGCTTGCCGGCGTCAAGCAGTTCGAGAGCGACGGCTGCGGGCAGGCTGCACAGCTGGGTCCAGAGGATGTCGTAGGATGAGCCGTGGCGCCAGGTGTAATTGCTTTTCGGTGCATCCAGAAACAGGTGCTTGCCAATGTGGAAGCGCTCGCCCACGGTGATCACGCTGTTGTCGAGGGTGGCGATGCGCGGGCGGAATGTGCCCATGCCAAAATTGAACTGGGCGTCAGTATAGCCAGACCAGCTATAGGTGCCGCTGTTGGGGATGTCTGCTGCGATGCTGCGCCAGACCTGTTCACCGTTGGCTTCCATCAGGTCGATCTTGATGCGGGCATCGGCCGGCAGGGCGGTGTTCCAGCGAAATTCATGCGGCAGGTTGGTGCACCAGCCGGCATTCACGGCGGGGCTGGTGAAGGTGAGGCTGGGGCTGACCGGGAAACTGACCGGATTGGCGATTGTGAATGAGGTGGTGCGACTCAGCTGGTTATCGGTGGTGCGTACGCGAATGTAGTAGGTGCCCGGTGCGAGATCGTCTGGCACGGTCCATTCATGGCCGCGCGGCATGTGGTGGCCTTCGGCGGACAGTCCTTCCGCGATGGTGAGTACAGGCTGCTGGCTGGCGTTGAGCAGTTCGATGGTAGCCGGGGTGGGGAGAGCGCAAATCTGCGTCCAGCGGATGGTGTACTGCGAGCGCTTGCGCCAGGTGTGATTGCTTTGCGGGGCGTTGATCATCAGCGGCTTGCCGAAATGCATGAGCTCGCCGAGCTTGACCACGCTGTTGTCCGCGTTCCGGATGCGCGGGCGCAGGCTGATGGAGCCGGAGGAAAACTGTGCATCGGTGAGACCGGCCCAGGTGTGGCTGCCGCTGTCCGGAATATTGCTGGCGATGCTTTTCCACACGCTAGTACCGTCGGAGCGCATGAGATCGATGCTGACGGTGCTATCGGCGGGCAGGGTGGAACTCCAGCGGAATTCGTGTGCCTGGTTGGTGCACCAGCCGGTGTTTGTGGCCGGGCTGACGAGGCTAAGCGCGGGCGTGGCCGGTGTCGTGTCAGTGGATGACGCTGCCTGTCCGCTGCCGGTCTCGGGTGTGGCCGCAGCGCCAGTGTCGCCTCCAGTCGTTGCCGCAGGACGCTGGCCGCGTTCCGGCCTGGCGGACAGGTTCACGCCGCCAGTGATGGCGCCAATGCTGAACGGCTGATCACTGTCATCCGAGTATTTTCTGTCGCGGCTCTGGATCTGCACGGTATAGCTGCCGGGCTTGATGTCTTCCGGTACGCGCCAACTCCTCTTGCCCTCGGACAGGTTCACCGACGCGGCTATGTCGGCCACCTTGCGCCCATTTTGAAGCAGCTGGATCGCGCCGGGGCCGGAAATGCCGCTACCCTGCCATTGCACCTGCACGCGATCGCCGGGCAAGAATGATTCGCCGCCATTGGGACTGAGCACCGTCAGCGTTGTTGCGGTCGATACGGTGCGGGGGAAGGTGCGTTCGGCGGGTGTTGTCGCCCTGGGTGCTACGCTGGCTGGAGCAGAGAGTTTGGTATCTTCCGTGGCCGGCCTGGGGCTTAAGAGCAAGGGGCGTTTGAGAGAGCGGGTTGGTGTTTCACTTTTCTGCGTATCCTCGCCGTTGGTGTCGGTGGCATACGCCGGATTTGTGAGCACGAGGCCCAGTGCGCCAATCACCATCCAAACTGTGTTGCATCCAGTGCATTTCATCTTCTCCCCTTTGTTCCGTGAAGGAACAACCAACCATAATATTTAAAAGTATCCGCCTTCCTGAAATCGGGATCAAGACCAAGAATTATCCTTGATAGCCTCAGTTGGACAGGCCAAAGTGTGCGATTTGGTCTGTCGCGGGGTCAACAAACGGGTGAACGAAAAATATTGGGTGAAGCTATTCAGGATCACAAGCTTAAATATCCCGATTAGCGGTCAACTGAGGTTTCCAGGATTATTCAGAGCAAAGAAGGGAAGGTGACCGGAATGCCTGTGAAGGCCCGAATCTTCTTGTTTGAAGACATTATGCAGACAAAATAAATGTTGTAGCGATGAACATAACTACAGCATTTACCAAGGAAGGCGTGAACAGGTGGATTACTGGATCTCGCGCAGGACAGGCACCGCCAGCTTCGCTTCATCCGCATGCTGCAAGGCCCGCTCCAGGCGGGCAGGCGCGCTGCGACCGGTGCACAGGTGCGCCGGGTCGGCTAAGATGGCCTCCGCCATGCCTTCGATCAGGCGCTCCGCATCATTCTTCTGCCCGGTCAGCCAGTCCTGGACCTGCACTACTTCCTGCGCCACGCTGCGGGCAAAATCGCGCTGTTGCTGCCATAGATCGCCCACATTGCCGCCGGTTCGGAGGCCGGCGATATTGGTGGTGAGAATATAGATATTCTTGCGCACCAGTTCGTAAGCCAGATCCTGCGCGGAGGGAATTTCACGGCAGGGGATATCGATCGCCCGCAAGGCAGCCAGCACAACTTCGGTCGCAGGGCCAAATACCGGCGAAGGGATCAGCGGCTTGGCATCGCTGCCTTTTTTCTTCTCGAACCACACCGGGATCACGGTGGGGCTGGCGATGCCATGCTGCTCCCAGTCGCGCGGCAACAATTCGTTCTGGATCAGGCCGATACGGGTTTTCCATTGCGGGGGCAGGGCGGCCAGAACCGTGTGCAGATCCGCCTCCCCGACCGCCACCAGCACCAGGGCTGGCTCGGGATGCCGCGCTGCGGCAATGTCCATGTCGTCGTCGCGGTTCACCGGCATAACCGTAAAGCCCGCACGCAGAAAACCGCCCGCAAAGACACGTCCGAGCTGGCCCAGGCCAATGATGATGACGGGTTTTTCCATCAGGATGCGATGCCCTGGCCCATGAGGTAATCCTCGTAATTGCCGATATGGTGACGGAAGCCGCCGTTGCCATCCAGTTCGATGATCTGCGTGGCGAGGGAAGATACAAACTGGCGGTCGTGGCTGACGAAAATCAGCGTGCCCTTGTACTGTTCCAGCGCCATGTTGAGCGCCTCGATGGATTCCATGTCCATGTGGTTGGTGGGCTCGTCCATCACCAGCACGTTGGGGCGCTCAAGCAGCAGCTTGCCGTACAGCATGCGGCCTTTCTCGCCGCCCGACAGCACGCGCACCGACTTTTTGGAATCGTCACCGGTGAACAGCAGACGTCCCAGCGTGGCGCGGATGATCTGGTCGTCGTCGCTTTTGCGCCCGTGCCGCTCCATCCATTCGAACAGGGTCATGTCATGCTCGAACTCGGCATGGTGATCCTGGGCGAAATAGCCGATCTTGGCCTTGTCGGCCCATTTAACCTCGCCCTGATCCGGCTCGATCTCGCCTACCAGGGTTTTCAGCAGGGTGGTTTTGCCCGCGCCGTTGGGGCCGATGATGGCGAGGCGCTGACCGGCGTCGAGCAGCAAGCTGAAACTGTGGAACAGCACCTTGTCGTAGCCTTTGGCAACTTCCAGCAATTCCACCGCCTTGCGGTGCAGCTTTTCCCTGTCGTCGGTTTCAAAGCGGATGTAGGGGCTCTGGCGGCTGGAGGGTTTGACATCGACCACGCTGTCCTTGATCTTGTCCGCCTGCCGGGCGCGGCTGGTGGCCTGGCGCGCCTTGGAAGCGTTGGCGGAAAAGCGGGCGACGAAAGCATTCAGCTCGGCAATCTGTTCCTTTTTCTTGGCATTGTCCGTCAGCATCCGCTGGCGCGCCTGGGTCGCGGCGATCATGTATTCATCGTAGTTGCCGGGGTAGATGCGGATGGTGCTGTAATCCAGATCGGCCATGTGGGTGCACACGCTGTTGAGGAAGTGGCGATCGTGGGAAATGATGATCATGGTGCTGGAACGGGCGTTGATAACGTCCTCCAGCCAGCGGATGGTGTTGATGTCGAGGTTGTTGGTGGGCTCGTCCAGCAGCAGGATGTCCGGATCGGAAAACAGCGCCTGCGCCAGCAGCACGCGCAGCTTGAAGCCGGGCGCCACTTCCTTCATCAGCCCGCTGTGCTGCTCCACCGGAATACCCACGCCGAGCAGCAGTTCGCCGGCACGGGATTCGGCGGTATAGCCGTCCAGTTCGCCGAAAAGGACTTCCAGCTCGGCGGCGCGCATGTAGTCGTCTTCGGTGGCTTCCAGATTGGCGTAGATGCCGTCTTTTTCCTCTTTCACGGCCCACAGCTCGGCATTGCCCATCATCACCACATCCAGCACCACCTTGTTTTCATAGGCGAACTGATCCTGGCGCAGCTTGCCCAGACGCTCGCCCTGGTCGATGGAAACATTGCCCCCGGAAGGCTCCAGATCGCCGCCGAGAATTTTCATGAAAGTGGATTTGCCGCAGCCGTTGGCACCGATCAGGCCATAGCGGTTGCCCTCGCCGAACTTGACGGAAACGTTCTCGAACAGGGGCTTGGCCCCGAACTGCATGGTGATGTTGGCGGTGGAAATCAATTTATGGCCCGTTTTTGGAAAAATGTGCTTATTATACCAATTTCACAATAATTAGTCGGGAGGGTTCCGGACGCTGCCAGTGCAGCATCGAAATTTTCCGGCACAAGCACACCACCATGCCACAAAAAAACAATCTACCAGACGCCATAGAGACAGCCCCCGCCCCGCTGGTGCGGCTCTCGGTCGGGCAAAAACTGGCGGTGATTTTTCTGGCTTTTTTCCTGCTTACCGCAACCAGCCTGGTTGTGGTGGAAACGCTTTACAACGGTGTTGCCGATGTCTCCCGGCTGGTCAACGAAAGCGGCAGGCTGCGCTACCTGAGCCAGAGGCTGGCCTTTTATACTGCCGAATCCGCTCTTCAGAAACGCCCAAGCGAGACGATTCCGCCCCTGATTCAGCGTTTTGAAAACACGCTCGCGCAGATCGAACAGGAGAGCGCCAAGCTTTCTTTCCTGCTGCTGCGGGAAAGCGGCGCACTCTCTGCCGAAATCGGGGAAGTACACAAAAGCTGGCGCATCTTCCGGCAGACGCTGGAAAAATCCCTGTCCGACTCCACCACGATCCTTGAAGCGGGGGACCTGCCCCGGCTCACCCAGGAAACCGATGCCATTCTGGAGCGCACCGACCAGGTTGTGAGCACGCTGACGGCAGCAGCGCAGCAGGCGCATAGCCATATCGACTGGCTGATCGCCGGCGTGGTGGCGCTCAACCTGGCATTTCTCGTCACCCTCGTGGCCTATGCGCGCTGGCGCATCGTGACGCCGCTGATCGCGGTGACCGACATGGTGAAGCGCTTTGCCGCGGGGGATCGCAGCGTGCGAATGCAAAATCATCGTTACGATGAAATCGGTGAACTCATGCGCGGCTTCAACCAGGGTGCGGAGCAGATGGACAGCTATATCAGCGAGATTTCCCGCATGGCTGAAATTATCGAAGCCATGCCGGATATCGTCGGCACCGCCACGCCGGAAGGCAAGATGCTGTCCGCCAACCGGGCGGCGCGCAAAATCCTCGGTATCGGCGCCAACGAAGATATCGCGGGCACGCCGATCGCCACCTTTGTTCCCGAATGGGCCCTCAGGGTAACCGAGCAGGAAGGCATACCCACCGCGATACGGGAAGGGCACTGGGAGGGTGAAACCGCCCTGCTGAGCCGTGACGGCAGGGAAATCCCGGTTGCCCAGGTGATCTTGTCCCACCGCACGGCAGACGGTCAGGTCGCCTTTCTCTCCTCAATCATGCATGACCTGAGCGGGCGCAAGGCACGCGAAACCGAGCGGCGCAAGCTCACTCAGGCGCTGGAACAAAGTGCCAACACCATCGTCATCACCGACCGCGATGGCGTGATCGAATACGTCAATCCCTATTTTTACGCCCTGACCGGCTACTCTCCCGAGGAAGTCATCGGCAACAACCCTAATGTCTGGCAATCGGGCGATACGCCGCTAGAGACCTATCAGGAAATGTGGCAGACCATTCTTGCCGGCAAGGTGTGGCGCGGGGAAGTGCTCAACCGCAAGAAGAATGGCGCGCTATTCTGGGAGTCCTCGACGATTTCCCCCGTCAAGGACGAAAAGGGGGTGATCACCCACTTCGTCGGCATCAAACAGGACATTACCAGCCGCAAGGAAGCAGAGGAAAAACTGCGCTTGTGGAAACGGGCACTCGAATCGAGCGTCAATGCCATCACCATCATCGACGCTACCCACAAGGATTTCCCCTATGTGTATGTCAACCCCGCGTTCGAGCGCATTACCGGCTACAGCGCCGAGGAAGCGCTGGGGAAAAATGGCCGCTTCCTGCAAAACCAGGATACCGACCAGCCGGAACTGGAACACATTCGCCGCGCGGTCAGGGAGAAGCGCGACGGCAAGGCCTTGCTGCGCAACTACCGCAAGGATGGCAGCCTGTTCTGGAACGAACTTTTCATTTCTCCGGTGCGCAACGAAGCAGGGCAGGTCACCCACTACATCGGCATCCAGAACGACGTAACCGAGCGCAAGCAATATGAGGAACAACTGGCCTACCAGTCCGCCCACGACACCCTGACCCGGCTGCCCAACCGCAACCTGGCCCAGGACCGGCTCACCCAGGGCATCATTTTTGCCCGCCGGGCCAACAGTCAAATCGCCCTGCTGCTCATTGATCTCGATAATTTCAAGGTCATCAACGACAGCCTGGGACACAACGTGGGCGACCAGTTGCTACAGATCGTGGCGCAGCGCATCAATGAATCTGTGCGCGGTGGCGATACCGTGGCAAGAATGGGTGGTGACGATTTTGCCGTGATCCTCGCCGATATTTCGCAGGAAGAAGATATTTCACGCGTTACGCACAAGATTCTAGCCGCCATTGCCGAGCCGGCCATGGTCGAGAACCACAAACTGACGGTCACGTGCAGTATCGGCGTCAGCCTGTTCCCGCGTGACGGAGAGGACGCCACCACCCTGCTGAAGAATGCGGATGCCGCCATGTACCGGGCCAAGGATCAGGGCCGCAACAGCGTCCAGTATTACACCGCCGAGATCAACAGCCGCGTTTTACAGCGCCTGATGCTGGAAAACAGCATGCGCACGGCGCTGGAGCGCGATGAATTCACCCTCCACTATCAGCCCCAGGTCAGCCTGCTGACCGGCCAGATGATCGGCATGGAGGCGCTGCTGCGCTGGCAGCACGCCGAGCTGGGCATGATTTCGCCCGCCCACTTCATCCCTCTGGCAGAGGACACCGGCCTGATCATTCCCATTGGCGCCTGGGTGCTGCATACCGCCTGCAAGCAAACCCGGGCCTGGCATGACGCGGGCCTGCCGCCAATACGCGTGGCGGTCAATATTTCTGGCCGGCAGTTCCGCGAGAACATCCCGCAACTGGTGAAAAAAGTCCTGGCGGAAACCGGCCTGCCTCCCGAGTTCCTGGAACTGGAAATCACTGAAAGCGTGGCCATGCAGCATGCCGAAAGCACGGAGCAAACGCTGGGCGCATTGCGCGACATGGGCGTCAGACTATCCATCGACGATTTCGGTACCGGCTATTCCAGCCTCAGCTATCTCAAGCGCTTCCCCATCAACAAGCTCAAGCTGGACCAGTCTTTCGTGCGCGACATCATTTCCGATCCCGACGATGCCGCCATCTCGATAGCCATCATCGCGCTGGCGCACGGCATGAAACTCGATGTCATCGCGGAAGGGGTGGAGAAGGAAAGCCAGCTGGATTTTCTGCGCACCCACAGCTGCGACGCCATTCAAGGCTATTATTTCAGCCGACCCGTGGCATCGGAACAAATGGAGCAGTTGTTGCGCGATGGCTGCCAGCTCAATCTCCCCAGCCAGCAGGATGGCGCGGCGCTCACCTTGCTGCTGGTGGATGACGAGCCCAATATCCTTTCATCCCTGCAACGCCTGCTGCGCCACGAAGGCTACAACATTCTGACAGCCACCAGCCCGGCGGCAGCCTTTGATATCCTCGCAAAGCACCCGGTAAGCGTCATCATCTCGGACCAGCGCATGCCCGAAATGAGTGGAACCGAGTTCCTCAGCCGGGTTTGCGAACTGTACCCGGATACGCTGCGCATGGTGCTTTCCGGTTATGCAGACCTGAGCAGCGTAAGCGATGCGATAAACCGTGGCGCCGTCTACAAGTTTCTCACCAAGCCGTGGGAAGACGATACCTTGCGCGCCCAAGTCGCCGAGGCCTTCCGCCGCCATGAAACCATGCAGAACCGGCCGGCCCCCCACTGAAAACCGTTGTGCATCGGCTTGTTGAGACGGCCGCTTATTATTCCAGCCATCAAACTCACGGGTAGGAGCGGCGCCGACCCTCTCTCCAACTCTCTCCCAAAGGGAGAGAGGGCGATCGTCCCTTCCCCTTCAAGGGGAAGGTCAGGATGGGGATAGGAGTTGGCCGCGATTGGATCCTGAATCGGCCCGGGGCGGGCCTCCTACATCCCAGAGTATTTACGGGCCGGATCAATCGCCGCAAGCATGAGCCAAGTGAACTTTGGGCGTGCTTTTGCAGTCTTTCGAGTATTCATTGCCGGAGGGAAACCAGACGGCGCTCCTGCCTGCCATGGCACCATCATCAACCGGGAGCCGATATGCTCATCAAACGCCCCAGCGACATTCGCCCATCGGAAATCACCGATCGCGAGGTGTACCACTCCCGCCGCCAGTTCCTGCAAGCCTTGCCCGCCGCGCTGACGGCTGCCGCAGTCCCCGGCCTGTTCGCAACTCCGGCCTTCGCTGCGGAAAAGCTGCCGGGTGCAAGGAAAAGCCCGCTCAGCACCAGCGAACCAGCAACGCCGTACAAGGAAGTGACCACTTACAACAACTTCTACGAATTCGGCACCGGCAAGGCTGACCCGGCACAGGCTACCAGGACCCTGATCACCCGCCCGTGGACGGTAACGGTCGAGGGCGAGGTCAGGTATCCAAAAACCTACGGCATCGAGGACCTGCTGCGCCTGGCGCCACTGGAAGAGCGCATCTACCGCCTGCGCTGCGTCGAGGGCTGGTCCATGGTGATCCCGTGGACAGGCTTTTCACTCGGCGAAATCATCCGCCGCGCCGAACCTGGCGGCAATGCAAAATATGTCGAACTGGTCTCGCTGCATGACCCCAGGCAGATGCCGGGGCAGCGTTCCGGCGTGCTGGACTGGCCCTATGTCGAGGGATTGCGCCTGGACGAAGCCATGCATCCGCTCACGCTGCTCGCCTTCGGGCTTTACGGCGAGGTGCTGCCGCAGCAGAACGGCGCCCCGCTGCGCCTGGTGGTGCCGTGGAAATACGGCTTCAAGAGCGCGAAATCCATCGTCAGGATCCGCCTCGTCGAGAAACCGCCAACAAGCGCCTGGATGCGCGCCGCGCCCAGCGAGTACGGCTTCTTTTCCAACGTCAATCCCGCCGTGGACCACCCGCGCTGGAGCCAGGCCAGGGAACGCCGCATCGGCGAGTTCCTCAAGCGTCCCACGCTGCCGTTCAATGGCTACGGCGACCAGGTGGCGCAGCTTTACGCCGGCATGGATCTGAAGAAGTTTTTCTGATGCAGCCCCCTCTCCCTAAGCCTCTCCCACAAAGCGGGAGAGGGAACGATAGCCCTCTCTCCCGTTCGCGGGAGAGAGTTGGAGAGAGGGTGAAGATTTTGCTGTTCTTCGCCTGCCTCATCCCGCTGGCGCGGCTGCTGTGGCTGGGCTTCGATGACGGGCTGGGCGCCAACCCGATCGAATTCATCACCCGCTCCAGCGGCACCTGGACCCTGACCTTCCTGCTCATCACGCTGGCCATCACCCCATTGCGCCGTCTCTCCGGCTGGCAATGGCCAATCCGGCTACGCCGCATGCTCGGCCTGTTTGCCTTTTTCTATGCCAGCCTGCACTTCACCACCTATCTCTGGCTCGACCAGTTCTTCGACCTGGGCGCCATCTACCAGGATATTTTCAAGCGCCCCTTCATCACCGTCGGCTTCGCCAGCTTCCTCCTGCTGATTCCCCTGGCGCTCACTTCCACCCAGGCCATGATGCGCCGCCTCGGCGGCAGGAACTGGCAGCGCCTGCACCGGCTGGTGTATCTCATAGCAGTCGGGGGCGTGGTGCATTACTGGTGGCTGGTGAAGAAGGATGTCACCCAGCCGACGATCTACGCCGCCGTGCTGGCGCTGCTGCTGGGCTACCGGCTGTGGTTCAGGCGATTCAGCACTAAAGCCCCAAAACCTGAACCCTGAAATGGAGTCCAGGCTCTGGTTGAATCATTTCTTTGCCAGGCCAATAACAAACCGGGTTATTTCTATTAATTCCGGATATCCATGGTCCGGATCAGTCCGGACGCCGCCTAAAATGGTCAAATATCTATATTCCAATGCGGGCATAAACTTGCTGCCCCAATTTCCTCGGCCACCGTGGGATATCTTGAACAACAACCATTCCTCTGCCGACCGGCTTTTAAGCACATCAGAAGCTTTCAGGCCGTCATAAGGGCTGACGATGCTGTTATTGTAAAATCGGGAGATATCCATCCAGCTCGGGCCGATGTTATCTTTCTTGCGATCCAGGGCGTGGCACTCATTGCAACCGTGAAGCTTTGACAAGCCAGCAAACCTTTCTTTCGGCGTGCGGCCATTGGATAGCCCCATGATGCCTGTCGCCAGTGCATCGATGTCAGCTGGCGTAACCTTGAGCGGATCAGGGGGTGGCATTATCGACATTCCCCAGATACCCGCGCCCCCGCTGGCTATCTTCAGCCTCAGATATTCCTCGGCCTTTTTCTTCCGGAGAATTTCAGAAATGGGGATGCCCATGCTTGTCTTGCTATGACTGTTATAGGCCCTGGATACTTCCATCCAGGCAGGGCCTATGACTCTTTTGTCAATCGCGTGACAAGCGACGCAACCGTATCTCACTGCAATGGGGGGCATGCCGGTTGCCAATACACTACCTGTGGTCAATAGCGCCACGATTGCAATGATATCCATGACAGCAGATTTCATGATATTCCCCCTCTTCGCACCTAGAAGACGATGTCCAGATAAACCGCCACCCGGAGCGCAATGCCTTGCTGAATCCAAAGAAGCGGCGTGAGCGCGGTCATTGAAGCCATGACCTTTTGTTCAACCTATGACACACCCTACTCTTCCAGTCTTAAGGCTGGCTTAACAGTGTATTTCTGGTTATTGCGTGGATTTGTAACGCTCCCCTTGAAATGCCCGCCGCCATTTCACCTGAATCCCTTCACGCGGCATCCCTTGCGGCCAACTGCGCTTGCCGGGTTCAGTTCAGCGGGAACGCCACGCTCACCCTGAGGCCGGCACCATGCTCGCCGTCAGCCAGAGCGAGTGAGGCCGCGTGAACATCGGCGATGCGCTTGACGATGGACAGTCCCAGGCCGCTGCCAGCGGCATCGCTGCCGAGAATGCGGTAGAAGCGGTCAAACACCCGCTGCCTTTCCTGTTCCGGGATGCCCGGCCCGCTATCCGTGACTTCCAGCCGCACCCGGCCTTGTTCCACCAGCAGGGACACGCTGACCCGCCCATGCCCGGGCGTATAGCGTATGGCGTTATCCACCAGGTTGCGCAGCAGGATGGCGAGCATGTCGGCATTGCCCCTGATCGTGGCCGCAGCGGGGCTGGCCAGTTCCAGTTCGATTTGCTTTTCCAGCGCAGCCGGGGCCAGACCGGCCAGCACCTGGCGGGCAATGGCCGCCACATCGCAACTCGCCATCATTACCGTGCTGCCTGCTGTCGGCTCCAGCCGCGCCAGGGTCAGCAATTGCCCGATCAGATGCGTCGCGCGGTCCACCCCCACAATCAGGTTGTCCAGGGCTGTAACGCGTTGCGCCTCGCTCTCGGCGCGGCGGGCGACCTGGGCCTGGATTTTGAGGGCGGCAAGCGGGGTGCGCAGTTCGTGCGCGGCATCGGCGGTGAAACGCCGCTCGCTTTCCAGCGCCTGATCCAGCCGGCCAAGCAGGGTATTGAGCGCGTGCAGCAGGGGGGCAATTTCGACGGGGACGCCATGCCCCTCCAGTGGCGCCAGATTGGAGGGATCGCGTTGCTCGACTTCGCAGCTGATGCGGCGCAAGGGACTCAAACCCCGGCCGACGGCCAGCCAGATCAGCAGGGCCAGTACCGGCAGGGTAACGCCCAGGGGCAGCAGCAGGCGCAGGGCCACGGAGGCGGCCAGTTCATTGCGTACCTCATGGCGCTCGCCCACTTGCACCAGGATTTCATTCCCGGCGTCCTTCAGGGTATAAACCCGCCAGGACTTGCCTGCGATGGTGACTTCGGCATAGCCATTTTCCCGTCTTGCCAAAGGCTCAACCGGCGCACTGGCGGAGCGCAGCAGCAGGCGCCCATGCTCATCGTGGATCTGGAAGGCGATCTTGCGTTCATACTTGTGGCCTGCACCGGCAATTTCCGTTGCGATGCCATCATCGTCCTCGTCCTCGCGCGCATCCTTGAGATCATGCCCGGCCTGGGCCAGCAGCACATGGGCCGACTGGGCAAGCTGGGCATCGAACAGCTCGTCGATCTCGTGGTGGGCGTCGTAATAAATGAAGCCCGCCGTGGCCAGCCAGGCTACCGAGATGATGGCCAGGAGCGAAACCAGCAGTTTGGTGCGCAGGGAGTTCATGCCTTGTCCACCAGGTAACCCACCCCGCGCAGGGTGCGGATCAGCTCCGCGCCGAGTTTCTTGCGCAGATGGTGGATATGCACCTCAACCGCGTTGCTTTCCACTTCGTCGCCCCAGCCATACAGGCTCTGCTCCAGTTGCTCGCGCGACAGGGAGCGGCCCGCGCCTTCCAGCAGCGCCAGCAGGATGGCGTACTCCCTGGGCGAAAGTTCGACCGGTTTACCCGCTAGCATTACCTGACGAGTTGCCGGATCAATCTCCAGCTGGCCATGCACGATCAGGGGTGCGGCACGTCCGCCGGCACGCCGCAACAGGGCGCGGATTCTGGCCCCCAGCTCATCCAGATCGAAGGGCTTGATCAGGTAATCATCGGCTCCAGAATCAAGGCCGTTGACCCGGTCCGCCACCGTATCCCTGGCGGTGAGAATGAGCACCGGCGTGTCGTTGCCAGAGCCGCGCAGCCATTTCAGCAAATCCGTTCCGGACAGGCGCGGCAGGCCAAGGTCCAGCACCACCAGCGCATAGGCCCCGGCTTGCAGTGCCAGCTTGGCCGCCTGGCCGTCCTTCACCCAGTCCACGACGAACCCGGATTGCTGCAGGCCGACACGGACGCCGTCTCCGAGCAGCGGGTCATCTTCAACCAGCAGCAGGCGCATGATTTTGTAATGTTGTCAGCATGGCGGCCAGTCTAACCGATCAGATATGGCTATGCACGAGGCAGTATTGCCGGGGCGAACACGTTCAGCTCCGCATCCCGGTGGCAGGCTACGCAATTGGCGCGAGAACCAATCTGCGACTGCTTCCACACCTGCGCACCAAGGTCGTGATGCTTGCCTTGCCAGTAAGGGGTTTCGGTAATGCGCAGCGGTGTTTCACGTGGATCAATCGAGCGGCTGATTTTGTAGCCCGCGTCATGTTCTCCGCCCGTAATGGGCGTGCCGGAGAAATACCACACCGAGCCTGCGCCTATGGCCGCCAGTAACAGCAGTGCGCTGAGAATACGGCGCGACGAGGTGGCGGCATCGGGCGTTCCTTCCTTGCAGCCGGTGACCATCGCGCGCGGCAGGTTTTCGCGCTGGCGCCAGCTCTCCAGCGCCACACCGGCGAGGTGCAGGACGACCACGCCGAGCATGATGCTTGCCACAGCCTCGTGCACTTCCTTGAAAGCCTCGCCGGCCCAGTAGGGCACCCAGGGCGCAAGCGGGCCTTGCCCCTCCTGTCCGCCCAGCGTGATCATGCCGCTCAAGCCAGCCAGCAAGCCGAGCACCAGCAACAGGTAAACCGCCCAGCTTCCAGCCGGGTTGTGCCCAATATGACGCCTGGCTGTGCCCGTCACTACCTGCATCACATAAGTGAGGCCTTCCTTCCAGTTGTATAGGAAAGAAGTGAAACGGGCATAACGCCCTCCCGCGAAACCCCAGATCAGACGAAACCCCAGCAAGCCCAGCATCAGGTAACCGGCAAAGACATGCACATTGAGCCAGCTATCCGAATCCGAAGTCAGCCAGGCGGCCGCGAACGCACCGGCAAACAGCCAGTGAAAGAGGCGGGTGGGAATATCCCAGACAAGGATTTTCATATGGCCCCCTTAACGTGGAATCCGGATCTGGTTTTCGGAATAGTTGCCTTGCCCGGCGCCCTGATGGCAGGCATTACAATTTGCCGGGCTGCCGATTTTGGCGCGCTTCCAGACTTGCGGCGCCACCTCGTCGTGCTCACGAACAAACCAGGCGGTTTCGCTAATGCGTTGCGGTGCCTCATTGGGGCCGAGGGAGCCCAGCACCTTTTTTGCCCGTTTTCCTCCGGCCCGTTCCGCGCTATTGCCGGCCAGAAAAGAAGTGATCTCCTTTGCCGTGGCCGCATCCAGACTGGCGTCCTGGCCGAAGTGGCTTCCCAGCCCGGCCATCATCTTGCGCCACGAGCGTTCCGGCAACAGGGCAGGGGGGTAGGCCATGTGACAATCGCTGCATTCTGTCTTCCATTTCGTATTGCTGACGGCAGGCGCGAGGTTCGTATTGCCATCCGCCCAGGCGGCTCCGCCAAGCAACAGGGTAAATACCAGCAGTGAGCTTTTCATTTTCATCTCCTATTTGATCGAAAGCAGATAGGACACAAAATCGCCCTTTTCCTGGGCGGAGCAGGCGCGCTCCAGCACATCCTGGCAGTTGCGCTTGAACCATTTCTCTACCTTGGCGCCATCAGCAAGGCGATCGCGGTTGGTCACGGGCGCAAGCGGCAGGATTTCCTTGCCGGTTTTTTCATGGCGCCCCGCTGATTTTGGATTGCCGGTATGGCAGCTGGCGCAGCTCAGCGATTTGCCGCTGCTGTGGGCACGTTTGGCGTGGTAAAGCTGTTCGCCGCGAGCGGCTGAAAAAGCCTGGAACTGGGAGTTTTCCTGTTTTGCCTGAACGGCATAGCTCTGGAGAAGATCCTCGGGGGCGGCCTGAACCGCGCTGCAGGCGAAAAGTCCGGCAATCAGAAAAGTGAATCGGGTCATTACAGTTCTCCTTGTGAACAACGTGAGGAGAACTGTAATGCCCGATTCTTAAGGGAAACTTAACCCAGGGCGGGTTAGTGAATGTCTTACTTGCGATCCCGGAGCAAGTCGCGGATTTCAGCCAGCAGCACTTCCTGAGGGGGTGGCGCGGCAGGGGCGGAAGGCGCGGCTTCCTCCTGTTTTTTGAGCGTATTAATCGCCTTGATTCCCATGAATACGGCAAAGGCAATAATCGTGAAATCAATCACGGTCTGAAGGAATTTTCCATAGCTGATGACGACTGCGGGCGCACTGCCCACCGCTTCCTTAAGGGTAAAGGCCAGATTGGAAAAATCCACCCCGCCCAGCAGCACCCCGATAGGCGGCATGATCACGTCACCGACAAAAGACGAAACGATTTTTCCAAAAGCCGCGCCGATGATGATACCGACAGCCATGTCCACCACGTTGCCCTTGACAGCAAATTCCTTGAATTCCTTGATCATGCTCATAAGATATTCTCCTGTTATAGACAAAACCATATTAACTCACCGCACAAGCAGATGGGTCAGCCATAGCGGCAAAAAGTCTCTCTGGATCTGAGCGCCCCGGCCAGCCCGCTCAAAGCGCAGATAAACAGCAGCAATAATCCAAGCTGGTAGTTTTCTCCCGCGTAGACGCGCACACCTTCCGACATCCCGCCATCCCAGCCCAGATCCATTACCCATCCAACCAGAGGCTGGAGCAACCCGGCGCCAAGGAAACTGCCGGTATTCACCACGCTGGTGGCCATGCCGGACAAGGACGGGGAATTGACCTCCTTGGTCACGGCCCACGCCAGAGTGAAGCCGGACGCTCCCATTCCCATGATGAAAAACAGCCCCAGGCTGGCGGCCAACGGCATCTGCAGCAAGGCCAGCCAAGGCAGCCAGCACAACAGGTACAGCAAAATGCCCGCCACCATGACCGGGCGGCGGCGGCCAATACGATCCGAAACCATACCCGTGAGCAGCGCGCCCATTGCGAAACCCGCAAGCAACAGGGAGGTATGCCCGGCCGCAAGCGCACGCGACATGCCATAAACATCATGCAGAAAAGGCACGGCCCACAAGCCGGCAAAAGTGAACAAGGTGCCGCCAATGCCGAAATTCGGCCAGAAGCCGGGCCAGGTCGCCCGATTCCTGACGACCTTCACCAGCCCGTCGTACCAGTGACCGGCATGAGGCGCATGAGGCAATTCACCATCCAGTTCACGCATGGAGGGAAAGCCCGCTTCCCCCGGATGGTTGCGCACCAGGAACCAGGTCAGCAACCCCAGCACGATGGAAAACACCCCCAAAGCAGCAAAAATGCTGCGCCAGGAAGTGAAATTGAGCGCCCAGACCAGCGGCGCGGCGGCCAGCACCGAGCCGAGATTGCCCAGCAGGATGGTCAAGCCACCGACCGTGCCGAAATGCCGGTCGTGAAACCACACGGCATTCAGCTTCATGATGGAAATAAACATCACGGAAACCCCAAGCCCTACCAGCAAGCGCCCCAGCGACGCCTCGCCAAGCGTATCCGCATAAGCGAACAGAATGGATCCCGCTCCGCCCGCCAGCCCGCCCAGTGTGGCGATTTTGCGCACGCCCAGGGTATCCACCAGCACGCCGGTAGGGATCTGCATCAGGGTGTAAATATAGAAATAGCTTGCCGCCAGCGTTCCCAGAGCGGCGCCACTGGCATTGAAGGCAAGCTGGAGTTCGCCGGCAATCGCGGCGGGCGCCATGCGATGGAAAAAGGAGAGCATATACGCCAGAATCAGCAGCGAAAAAGCGATCCAGCGAAAGCGGCGCATTGCGCGCCGCTGCAACAAAGTCAACACGGTAGAGGCGTCAGAACCCCTGATCTAACAAGAAATTAGCCAAGACGGGCGAGGATGGGACGGCTGGACTCCAGCCATTTCTTGATGCGATTGGCATCCGCAATACGGGTAAATTTACCTGCGGAATCCAGCAGCACGATGATTACCGGCCGGCTGGCGATCTGAGCCTGCATCACCAGGCAGCGGCCTGCCTCATTGATGAAACCGGTTTTGGACAGGCCGATATCCCAGGCAGGGCTCTTCACCAGCGCATTGGTATTCTTGTACGGGATGCGGCGGCCGCTGTCATTCACCACGTCGTAAGCCTCGGAAGTAGTCATCTGACGAATGGACTCGTAGTGATAGCCGGCCTTGACCATTTTCACCAGATCTTCCGCGGTGGACACGTTTTCGCTATGCAGCCCCGTTGAATCGACGAAATGGGTCTGGCGCATGTCCAGCTCCACCGCCTTGCGGTTCATGGCGGCGACAAACTGCGCTGAACCGCCCGGAAAGGTCCGCGCCAGCGCGGCCGCGGCACGATTTTCAGAAGACATCAACGCAAGATGCAGTGTTTCCTGCCGCGTCAGGGTCGTACCCACCCGCAGACGGGATCCTGAGTTACGCAGCGAATCCACATCCGTTTCACTGATGGTGATCGCCTCATCCATGCTGAGGCCGGCATCCAGCACCACCATCGCGGTCATAAGCTTGGTGATGGAGGCAATCGGAGCCTGATTGGCGGCATTGCGCGAAAAAAGCGTCTCGCCACTTTTTTGATCAACAATCATGGCAACCGCGGACCCCAGATGCAAGCGGCCATCTTCAGCCGCCGCATGCATTCTCGCGGGCTTGATCGTTTTGCTTACCTTGACTGCTTTTGCCTTGCCGGTCTTGTTGTAACTTGTTTTTTTATGTGCCGGCGCCGCCACTGCGATCGAGGAAGAAAGCAGCAAACAGGCTATGAACCATTTCGCTTTCATGACTGATCCTTTGGGTTGTTCTTAACTATGTTCTCTAACGTCAGGATTTAGCATTACTTTAATCCCATATGAATGGCCTGTAAACCTCTGCGTCCGGCACGGCCGCACACCCCGGCCTTGCCTCGGAAGATTTACGGCGCAAAGCATGGATGGCTTTATAATTCTCTCATCTTAAAGCATCGGGACCAACAACCATGAATATCAGCTTCATTGGCGGCGGCAACATGGCTTCCGCCCTGATCGGCGGTCTTGTCGCACAGGGCTTTGATGCGGCACAGATCCGTGTGGCCGACGTTTCTCATGAAACCCGTGAGGCCCTGCAGGCGCGCTACCCCGTTCAGACCTTTGCCAGTGTGGACGCGGAATCAGTGGCCAGCGAGATTATTGTTCTCGCAGTGAAGCCGCAGCAGCTGCGCGAAGTTGCCGCCACCCTGGCGCCCTTGCTGCATCGGCAACTGGTCATATCGATTGCTGCTGGCGTGCGTTCCGGGGACCTCAGCCGCTGGCTGGGCGGCTACCGCCAGCTGGTACGCAGCATGCCCAACACTCCAGCCATGGTTTCTGCCGGCATGAGCGGTCTCTATGCCTTGCCGGAAGTCGCACAGCCACAGCGGGAGCAGGCCGAAATTGTGCTGCGGGCGGTGGGCGCAACCCTCTGGTTAAGCGAAGAGGCCCAGATGGATGGCGTCACCGCCGTTTCCGGCAGCGGCCCGGCCTATGTATTCTATTTCATGGAAGCCATGCAGACTGCCGCCACAGAGCTGGGGTTTTCTCCCCAGCAGGCACGCACCCTGACTCTGCAAACCTTTCTCGGCGCAGCCAGCCTCGCCAGCCAGAGCGAAGAGGATACCGCCACCCTGCGCGCGCGCGTTACGTCCAGGGGCGGCACAACCGAGCGCGCCCTGGCCTCCATGGAAGAAGCGGCCGTAAAAGCCGCCATCATTCAGGCCATCCATGCCGCAGCCGCCCGCTCGCGCGAGCTGGGTGACGCACTGGGGAAAGAATAATCATGCTGAATCAGGCCCTGCTATTTTTACTCGACACCCTGCTGTCGCTGGTTGCAGCGGCATTTTTGCTACGCTTCCAGATGCAGCTCATGCGCACACCATTTCGCAACCCCATTGGGCAATTCCTGCTGGCAGCGACTGATTTTGCAGTCAAACCCCTGCGCCGCATCATTCCCGGCCTTGGGGGGTTGGACTGGGCATCTCTGCTGGCGGCATGGGCAACACAAATGGTTCTGGTCACGGCGACATTTCTGCTCGCAGGCCAAGCCGCGGGCATTCCCGCAGCATTTGGCGGGCTCGCTTTTCTAGCCTTGGTGAAGCTGCTGAGTCTGTGGATCAACCTGCTGATCTGGACCGTCATTCTCAGCGCCATTCTTAGCTGGGTACAGCCCTATCACTGGTTGAACGGTCTTGCCGGCAGCCTGGTGCAACCATTTCTACGCCCGCTGCAAAAAGTCATCCCGACCCTGGGCGGAGTCGATCTATCGCCTCTGGTGCTGATTCTTTTTGGGCAATTGCTCCTGATTCTGCCCATCGCCTGGCTGGAACAGCTCGCCTTGCGTTTGCTCTCGATCGTGTAATGCTCACGCCCTGGTACCGCATCGACGGTGACTGCATCATTCTGACCCTGCACGTACAACCCGGCGCGAAACGCACGGAAGCGGCCGGCATTCATGACGGTGCGCTAAAAATCAGGGTTGCGGCGCCGCCTGTCGAGGGACAGGCCAACACCAGATTGCTGGATTTCCTCAAAAAGGCATTTGATGTGCCATCCAGCCAGATAAGATTAAAACAGGGCAGCACAGGACGTCGAAAAGTCGTGGAAATTCATGGCTCCCGATGCATGCCGGATGAGTTGTTAAACCCGCCTGCGGGAAAATGATGGCTTGTGCCGGGAACAGGCCAGATGGAAAGGGCTCATGCTCTGCAACAGCAATCACATCAAAATCACGTCGTACTGCTCCTGTGAGTACTGGCTCTCCACCAGCAGGGAAATCGGCTTGCCGATAAAGTCCCCCAACTGGGCCAGGCTCTGCGATTCTTCGTCGAGAAACATGTCGATGACCTGCTGCGAAGCCAGGATGCGGTACTCGCGCGCATCGAACTGGCGCGCCTCGCGCAGCAGTTCGCGCAGGATTTCATAGCACACCGTCTGGGCCGTCTTGAGCTCGCCCCGCCCCTGGCAAATGGGACATGGCTGGCACAGGACATGCGCCAGACTTTCGCGGTTGCGCTTGCGCGTCATTTCAACCAGGCCAAGAGCGGAAAAACCATTGATGGTGATGCGTGCGCGATCTTTCGAGAGCGCTTTCTTGAATTCGGCCAGCACCGCCGCCTGGTGTTCCTCGTTGTCCATGTCGATGAAGTCGACAATGATGATTCCGCCCAGATTGCGCAGCCGCAACTGGCGCGCGATGGTCTGCGCGGCCTCGAGGTTGGTCTTGAAAATGGTGTCGTCGAAATTGCGCCCGCCGACAAAACCGCCGGTATTCACGTCCACCGTGGTCAGCGCCTCGGTCTGGTCGAGAATAAGGTAGCCGCCTGATTTGAGATCCACGCGCCGCGCCAGCGCTTTTTCGATTTCATCCTCCACTCCGCGCAAATCGAACAACGGGCGCTCGCCCTGATAGTGCGAGAGCTTTTCACTCACGCCCGAGGTGTATTCCTGCGCAAAACTCTGCAGACGGATAAATGTTTCACGTGAATCCACCACGATGCGGTCTGTTTCATCGTTGACAAAATCGCGCAGGACGCGCAACGGCAGGTCCAGATCATGATAGAGCCTGGTCT
Source organism: Sulfuricella sp. (assembly GCA_041651995.1). Classification (NCBI taxonomy): domain Bacteria; kingdom Pseudomonadati; phylum Pseudomonadota; class Betaproteobacteria; order Nitrosomonadales; family Sulfuricellaceae; genus Sulfuricella; species Sulfuricella sp. The sequence goes on from JBAZID010000001.1 coordinate 911,060, forward strand.
TGACCGCGGCGCCCTTGGCACTGACCTGAATGTCGCTCCACACCTTGCGCAAGTACTCGACATCATCGAGCAGCTCCTTGTCGGTCGCCGTTTCGGCCATGGTGCGGATTATGAAGCCGCCATGATCCGCCTCGGGCAGAAGGTGTTGCAGCTTTTCGCGCAGATGCTCGCGCTCCGCCTCGTCCTCGATACGCTGGGAAATGCCGATATGCGTTTCCTGCGGCAAATACACCAGAAAACGTCCAGCCAGGCCAATCTGGGTAGAAAGGCGTGCGCCCTTGGTGCCGATCGGGTCCTTGAAAACCTGCACCATGATGCTCTGTCCCTCATACAGCAGGCGCTCGATCGGTCTCGGCTCTTCGCCCGGGGACACCCAGATATCCGCCACATGGAGGAAAGCCGCACGATCCAGCCCGACTTCAACAAAGGCGGACTGCATCCCGGGCAAAACCCGGCATACCCGCCCGAGGTAAATATTCCCCACCAGGCCGCGCGCGCTGGCGCGCTCGATGTGCAATTCCTGCACTACCGCCTGCTGCAAAACCGCCACCCGGGTTTCCTGGGGCGTCACGTTGATCAGGATTTCTTCGCTCATAAAATCTCGATGCCAAATTTCCGTAATAGTTGAGATGTTTCACACAGGGGCAAGCCCATCACGCCGGAATAGCTGCCCTCTAGCCGGGCGACAAAAGCGGCAGCCCTGCCCTGGATGGCGTAGGCGCCAGCCTTGTCCTGGGATTCTCCACTGGCCACATAGCGTTTGATTGCAGCCGCATCGAGCGGCGCAAATTCGACGCTCGATGCGCTCAGTTTCACTTCGATCCGGTCATCGAAAGCCATTGCCACAGCCGTCAGCACCTCATGGCTGCGGCCCGCCAGCCGTGCCAGCACAGCCTCCGCTTCCGCGCGGTCCGCCGGTTTTCCGATGATGGCACCATCCACGACCACAGTAGTGTCCGCCGCCAGTACCGGATAAGCCGGCAGGCAACGGGCCCGACAGGCCATATTGCCCGCTTCCGCCTTGGCTCGCGCCAGGCGCAACACGTAGTCGCGCGGATCCTCCCCCGCATGCGGCGTTTCATCGACATCGGAGCGGGAAGGGTGCGTGCGCAGCAGCAACACCTCGAAGCGAACCCCGATCTGCTTCAGCAACTCCCGCCGGCGCGGACTGGCCGACGCCAGGTAGATGGTCTGGTAAGGAAAAGCCATGTTATTCCCTATGGTAAGGATGCCCCTGAATCACCGACATGGCCCGATACAACTGCTCTGCCAGCAACACCCTCACCATGCCATGCGGCAGGGTGAGGCGCGACAGCGACCACAATTTTCCCGCACGCTGGCGCAAGGCAGGGTGCAGGCCGTCGGCGCCGCCGATAACAAAAGCCACGTCACGACCCTCCTGAAGCCACGACCTCATGCCGGCTGCCAGTTCCAGCGTGCTCATTTCCATGCCGCGCTCGTCCAGCATGACATGTATCGCCCCCGCTGGCAGCACTGCCTGAATCCGCTCCATTTCGGATTCCTGCATCTGCCCGGCTGTTTTTCCACCCCCACGCTTCTCCGGCTTGATTTCCAGCAGTTCGATGCGCGCTTCCCGCGGCATGCGCTTGGCGTACTCGGCAAACGCCTCGCTGACCCAGCCCGGCATTTTGTTGCCGACAGCGAGTATCCATAATTTCATGCGGCTTCGCGGTACAGGACGGTCAACCCAGGGATCGTGGCGAAGCGCTGTTTCATGATCCGGTGCGTTGTTTCACGTTAAACAGCGGTTTTCGGACCATGGCGCCGTCCTTCGCCCCACAACTGCTCAAGGCTGTAGTGTTCGCGCGTGCTGGGTTGCATGATGTGAACCACGACCTGACCCAGGTCCACCAACACCCACTCACCGCTGTCCTCGCCTTCCACGCCCAGCACCACCGCACCCAGCTCCTTGAGCTTTTCCTGCACGTGACCGGCCAGTGCTCGCGTCTGGCGGTTGGAATCACCGGTGGCGACAATCATGTAGTCCGTCATGCTGGTCAGATGAGAAACTTTGAGTACAGCGATATCTTTTGCCTTGATGTCTTCCAGCGCCGAAATGACGGCTTGTTTCATTGCTTCCGGTTCCATATTTTCCTTAACGGTAGAGTTGATGCGTCTGAATATAATCGAGAACACTTTCCGGGAGCAAATAGCGCGGGCTGCGTCCGGCCATGATTCCGGCACGAATGGCGGTGGCCGCAATAGCCAGGGGCGTAATCGGCCAACTCATGACCCGGCCACCCGGCAGATCCTGCAAATCGGCAGGATCTGCGCTCATGCGCCGCTCAAGTTCCTCGCGCAGCTGGCTGTCCATCTGCTCCTGCAGCAGCGCAAAACCGGGGCGTTGCGCGACCACCACATGCGCCAGAGCAAATAGCTCGCGCCAGCGATGCCAGGCTGGCAGACCGAGAAAAGCATCGGCCCCGAGTAGCAGGCACAAGGGCTGTTCGCTTCCCATTTCCTGGCGCAATTCCGTGAGCGTTTCCACCATGTAGCCGGGTGAATTCCTGCTGACCTCGCGCTCATCAAGCTCGAAGTGCGGGTTGCCTTCTATGGCCAGACGAACCATCTCCAGCCGCTGCCCGGGCGTGGCGCCGGGCGCCCCACGATGCCACGGCCTGCCCGCCGGAATGAAACGCACCCCGGATAAGTCCAGCTGCTGCGCCAGCTCCTCGGCGAGGCGCAGGTGACCGAAATGGATCGGATCGAAGGTGCCGCCAAGAACGCCGAGCGGTAAAACGCCCCCGCTGTTACTCCTCACCCCTCACTCCTCACCCCTCACGGCTTCATCCCCTGACATGCCCGTCGCCCAGCACGATGAATTTCTGCGACGTCAGCCCTTCCAGCCCCACCGGGCCGCGTGCGTGAATCTTGTCGGTGGAAATGCCGATTTCCGCGCCGAGGCCGTATTCGAAGCCGTCGGCAAAACGGGTGGAAGCATTCACCATCACCGAGCTGGAATCCACTTCGCGCAGGAAGCGCCGTGCCCGGCTGTAATCTTCCGTCACGATGGACTCGGTATGCTGCGAGCTGTAGGTGTTGATATGCTCGATTGCCGCATCCAGATCGGCCACCACCCGCACCGAGAGGATAGGCGCCAGGTATTCGGTGTGCCAGTCCTCCTCGGTCGCTTCCTTCATCGCCGGAATAATGGCGCGGGAAGCGGGACAGCCACGCAGCTCCACGCCCTTGTCCTGGTAAATCCGGCACAGCGGCGGCAGCACTTCCCCGGCCACGCCTTCCGCCACCAGCAGGGTTTCCATGGTGTTGCAGGTGCCATAGCGGCTGGTCTTGGCGTTATCGGCAATTTTGACCGCCTTGTCCAGATCGGCCTTGTCGTCGATGTAGACGTGACACACGCCGTGCAGATGCTTGATCACCGGGATGCGCGCCTCGGCGATGAGACGCTCGATCAGCCCCTTGCCGCCGCGCGGCACGATCACGTCGACGAATTCGCGCATGGTGATGAGCTCACCCACCGCCGCGCGGTCGGTGGTCTCGATCACCTGCACCGCCGTTTCCGGCAGGCCTGCGGCGGCCAGGCCTTCGCGCACGCAGGCGGCGATGGCCTGGTTGGAATGGATCGCTTCCGAGCCGCCGCGCAGGATCGAGGCGTTGCCGGATTTCAGGCACAGCCCGGCGGCGTCCGCCGTGACGTTAGGGCGCGCTTCGTAGATGATGCCGATCACCCCCAGCGGCACGCGCATCTTGCCGACCTGGATGCCGGAAGGACGATAGTTGAGGCCGCTGATCTCGCCCACCGGATCAGGCAGGGCGGCGATCTGCAGCAGGCCTTCGGCCATGCCCGCCACGCCTTTTTCCGTCAGCGTCAGGCGGTCGAGCATGGCGGCATCCAGCCCGGCGGCCTTTGCCGCTTGCAGATCCCGGGCATTGGCTTCCACCAGCTTCGCGCTATCGCGCAGAATCGCGTTTGCCATCACGCTGAGCGCCTTGTTCTTGGCGTTGGTATCGGCTTTGGCCATGGCGCGGGAAGCCGCGCGCGCCTGCTGGCCGAGAGTGTGCATGTATGCCTTGACGTCCATATCCTTGTCCTCTTTCTATCCCGATAACTGCATTAAACCACGGAGCACACGGAGAGCACGGAGTTGGCTGATTATTCTGCCCCACGGACTTTCTCCGTGTACTCCGTGCCCTCCGTGGTTGACCGCTTTTATACCTTGGCCATGGTCAGGCCGAGCTGCAACAGTTCATCCCACACGTCGCCCCTGGCCAGGCCCTTGATCATGCGGTCAATGCCTGCCGCCTGTTTCAGGCCCTGCAGCAGGCGCGCTTCCGGGGTGCGTTTCAGCGCCTGTTCCACCAGGCGCTGGCGCGTCTCCCAGATCCAGGCATCGCGCATCAGCTGCGGCAGGCTGCCGCCACGGCGCATGCCGCCGCGCAGCTTGGCCAGGGTGCGGATCTCGCGCGTCAGCGCCCACAGGATCAGCACCGGGTCTTCACCTTCCCCGCGCAACACCTCAAGAATGCGGCACACGCGTGCAGCATCGCCAGCCAGCAGGGCGTCGCCCAGCTTGAACACATCGAAGCGCGCCACGTCCGCCACCGCACCCCGGACCTGCTCCAGGGACAGCAAGCCGGCGGGAAACAGCAACGCCAGCTTCTGTACTTCCTGAAAAGCCGCCAGCAGGTTGCCCTCCACCTGGTCGGCAAGGAACTGCAGCACCAGCGGCTCGGCGCGCTGGTTCTGGCGCGCCAGGCGCGCCCCGATCCAGGCCGGCAGCTGGGCGCGCTCGACCGGGAAGAAGGGCAGCACCACGCCGGCCTGCTCCATGGACTTGAACCATTTTCCCGCCTGGGCGGCCTTGTCGAGCTTGGGGCAGATTACCAGGGTCACGGTATCCGGCGGCAGGCGGGCACAATATTCCTGCAGCGCCTGGCTGCCGTCATTGCCCGGCTTGCCGGAAGGAATGCGCACTTCCACCAGGCGGCGCGATGAGAACAGCGACAGGGTATTGCCGCTGGTAAGCAGGTTCTGCCAGTTGAAACCGCGCTCCACGGTGAACACTTCCCGCTCGGCACAACCCTCCTGACGCGCTCGGCTGCGGATTGCGCCGGCCGCTTCCTGGATCAGCAATGCTTCGTCGCCAAAAAGCAGGTACAGCGGCTGCAACCCTTTCTGTAAATGCTGATCCAGCTGTTCCGGCTTAATCCGCATCGGCCAGGGTCCGTTACTTTTTCAGCACACTGAGGCGTCTGATGATCTGCTGCACTGCGTCACTCTGCATTTCGCGGTACAACAGGGCCTCTTCCTGTTCTTTGGCCAGCACCTGGGCATCGCTGAAAGACAAAACACGCTTCAGCTCCAGCTGCTGGGCCGGCATCAGATCAGTGCCCTTGCCGTCATGCAGGCGGAAGGACAAGCGGTAGTAGAGATCAAATTCGCCCACCCGGCCGCCACCCGTAAGGGACAGAATGCGTTTCTCGCGGCTCTCGCCCAGAATGACCAATATGGCCTGGGCCTCGCCCGGCGTTTGCGCTACGTGCACATTCGTGCCATGACGCAGGTAGCGCTGCAGGTCCGGCCCCAACTGGTTGCTGCCGCCTTGCACATAAATAGTCTCGAACGGGAGCTGGGCCGGCCCGCGCAAGTGAAAGCCGCATGCGCCCAACATCAACACCAGGGACAGGAGCAGAAGTTTTTTCATGGGTTAAACTACCACGTTAATCAGGCGGCCCGGCACGACAACCACTTTCTTTATCGCCTGACCTTCAATGAATTTGAGCACACCCGGGTTGGCAAGCGCTAACTTCTCTATTTCGTCCTTGCTGGCCGATTTTGCCACGGTCATGCTGCCGCGCAACTTGCCATTGACCTGCAGCATCAGCTCGATTTCATCCTGCACCAGCGCACTTTCATCCACCTTGGGCCATGGGGCGTCCAGAATATCGCTCCCAGGCTTCAACTCTGTCCAGAGGGCATGACTGATGTGCGGCACGATAGGGGCGAGCAGCAGCACCACCGCTTCAAGCGCTTCCTGCATCACCGCTCGCCCGGCCGGGCTGTGGTCATTGCTCTTGCCGAGCGCATTCATCAGCTCCATCACGGCCGCAATAGCCGTGTTGAACTGCTGCCGCCGGGCGTAGTCATCGCTCACTTTCTGTATGGTGCTGTGGAGCTGGAGGCGCAGCGATTTAAGATCGGGGCTCAAATCAGCACTGCCGGTCGATGCCACACCCTGCTGAACGTGCTCTGCAACCGCCTTCCATACCCGCTTGAGGAAGCGGAAAGCGCCTTCCACTCCGGCATCCGACCATTCCAGCTGCTGATCCGGCGGCGCGGCGAACATCATGAACAGGCGCGCGGTATCCGCACCATAAATATCGATCAGGGCCTGCGGGTCGATGCCGTTGTTCTTGGATTTGGACATCTTTTCCGTGCCGCCAATCACCACCGGCTGGCCGTCGGCTTTCAGGGTGGCGCTGACCGGGCGGCCCTTGTCATCCAGTTGCAGGTCTACCTCGGCAGGATTGAGGTACTGCTTCTTGCCTTCTCCAATCTCGCGGAAGAAGGTCGGCGCCACCACCATGCCCTGGGTCAGCAGCTTGGTGAACGGTTCATTGCATTCCACCAGGCCGACATCGCGCATCAGCTTGTTGAAAAAACGCGCATACAGCAGGTGCAGGATGGCATGCTCGATGCCGCCGATGTACTGATCCACCGGCAACCAGTATTTGGCCCGTTCATCAACCATGGCCTGGTCGTTGTCCGGATTGGCGTAGCGGGCGTAGTACCAGGACGATTCGACAAAAGTGTCCATGGTGTCGGTCTCGCGCTCGGCAGAACCACCACACTTCGGGCAGGTAGTCTGGTAAAACTCCGGCATTTTCTTGATCGGCGAACCGATTCCGATCTTCACATCCTCCGGCAATACCACCGGCAGGTCTTTTTCCGGCACCGGCACGTCGCCGCAGGAAGGGCAATGGATGATAGGGATCGGGCAGCCCCAGTAGCGCTGGCGCGAAATACCCCAGTCGCGCAGGCGGAACTGGGTGCGCTTTCCGCCCAGGCCCTTGGCCTGGAGGTCATCGGTGATGGCATCGAAGGCGGCCTGAAATGCCAGGCCGTTATATTTTCCCGAACAGACCAGCGCCCCGTGTTCCACATAAGGCGACTCCCGCTCCATCTGCATGGCAAACGCGTTGACCGCCTCGGTTATGTCTGCCGTGGACGCTGTCAGATCCGCCAGAATCTCGCTCAGGTAATGCAGCATCCCCAGGTGATTGATCGCCAGTTGATTGATGCTGACGCCCTGAGCTTCGAGCAGGTGAAGTAATTTTTCCCACTTTGCCAGTAATTCGCTGCTTGCAATCACGTGCTTGACCGGCAGGTCATACTTCATGGCAAACGCAAAATCCCGTTCGTCATGCGCCGGCACGGCCATGACCGCGCCCTCGCCATAACCCATCAGCACATAGTTGGCCACCCACACCGGCAATTTCTCGCCGCTCAGCGGGTGTATGACAAAACGGCCGGTGGGCATGCCTTTCTTGTCCATTGTCGCAAGGTCAGCCTCCGCAACACTGCCCTGTTTGCATTCCTCGATAAAGTGGGTGAGATCGAGATTTCCCATGGCGGCATCCGTGGCCAGCGGATGCTCGGCCGCCACCGCCACGTAAGTTGCCCCCATGAGGGTGTCCGGACGAGTGGTATAGACGCTCAGGGCGCCTTCACCTTCGGCATAGGGAAAATGCACTTCGGCGCCAAAACTCTTGCCGATCCAGTTCTTCTGCATGGTGCGTACCTGCTCGGGCCAGCCCGGCAAGTTGTCCAGCTCGCTCAGAAGTTCATCCGCATAAGCGGTGATCTTCATGAAATACATCGGAATTTCGCGTTTTTCCACCAGCGCGCCTGAACGCCAGCCGCGGCCGTCGATTACCTGCTCATTGGCGAGCACGGTATGGTCCACCGGATCCCAGTTCACCGTGGCCAGTTTTTTGTAGATCAGCCCTTTCTCGAACAGCCGGGTGAACAGCCACTGCTCCCAGCGATAATAGTCCGGCTTGCAGGTGGCCAGTTCGCGCGACCAGTCGATGGCCAGCCCAAGCGACTGGAGCTGACCACGCATGTAGTCGATGTTGGAATAGGTCCAGGCGGCAGGCGCCACATTATTGGCGATGGCTGCATTTTCGGCAGGCAGGCCGAAAGCATCCCATCCCATCGGTTGCAGCACGTTATAGCCCTGAAAACGGTGAAAGCGGGAAAGCACGTCGCCAATAGTGTAATTGCGCACGTGCCCCATGTGCAGCTTGCCCGAGGGGTAAGGAAACATGGACAGACAGTAATACTTGGGCTTGCCCGGAACTTCTTTCGCGCGGAACGCCTGAATCGAGTTCCAGTGCTGTTGCGCCTGATTTTCCACCGCGCCAGGGTTATAGAGGTTTTCCATGATTCTTGAATTAATTTAGATAGAAAAGTCGATGATTATACGCTGAAACCAGGTGCCCCATGCCCCCGCCAGCTAGTGACAAAACAGCCCCTTCGCGATTATACTGAAACATTCGTGTCATTTATTTTCGGGGATCCCAACCATGTCAATGAAACACCCAGTCGTCGCTGTTACAGGCTCTTCCGGCGCCGGCACTACCACCGTCAAAGTCGCTTTCCAGCACATTTTCGATCGCGAGAACATCACCGCTGCGGTAATCGAAGGCGACAGCATGCACTCCCTCGGCCGGGTGGAATTCAAGGAAGCCTCGAAAAAAGCGGAAGAAGCCGGCAACAATTTCTTCAGCCACTTTGGCCCGGAAGCGAACCACTTTGCGAAAATCGCAGATACCTTCAAAACCTACGGTGAAACCGGCACCGGCCAGAAGCGCTACTACATTCACTCCGACGCTGAAGCAGCGGATCTGAACGCGCGCCTCGGCACCAACCTGAAGGCGGGCGAGTTTACGCCCTGGGAAGGCATCCCGTCCGGCAGCGACCTGCTGTTCTACGAAGGCCTGCATGGCCTGGTCAAGGACGGCGATATCGATGCTTCGAAACATGTCGACCTGGGGGTGGGCGTGGTGCCCATCGTCAACCTGGAGTGGATCCAGAAAATTCATCGCGACGGCAAGGAGCGCGGCTACTCTGCCGAAGCCACCGTGCATACCATCCTGCGCCGCATGCCTGACTACGTGAACTACATCACGCCGCAGTTCTCCCAGACCCACGTCAACTTCCAGCGCGTGCCGACGGTGGACACCTCCAACCCGTTCATCGCCCGCGACATTCCGACGCCTGACGAAAGCTTCGTGGTGATCCGTTTCAGTGACCCCAAGGGCATTGATTTCCCTTATTACCTCAACATGATCCACGACTCCTTCATGTCGCGCCGCAACACCATCGTGGTTCCCGGCGGCAAGATGGGTTTTGCCATGGAAGTTATTCTGGCACCGATGATTCACAACCTGATCGAGAACAAGAAGAAAGCCTGATCCGGCTTGTTCTGAAAACCAAAAGGCCGGTTTATGCCGGCCTTTTTCATTGGTTAAGGGCTCGTTATTAATGACCTCTCCTCTGCTCCACGGACTGAACCCGGAACAGCTTGCCGCTGTCACCCTGCCGCATGAATCCGCCCTGATTCTGGCGGGCGCCGGCAGCGGCAAAACCCGGGTGCTGACCACCCGCATCGCCTACCTGATCCAGTCCGGCCAGGCCGGCCCCAGCAACATTTTCGCCGTCACCTTCACCAACAAGGCGGCGAAGGAGATGCTCACGCGCCTTTCGACGCTGCTGCCGATCAACACCCGGGGCATGTGGATCGGCACTTTCCACGGCCTCGCCAACCGCATGCTGCGGGCCCACCATCGAGAAGCCGGATTACCCGCCCTGTTCCAGATTCTCGATTCGGCGGACCAGCTGGGTGCGATCAAGCGGCTCCTGAAAGCGCTCAATATCGACGACGAGAAATACCCGCCCAAACAGCTGCAGCACTTCATCAACGGCGCCAAGGAACAGGGCCTGCGCGCCCACATGATCGAAGCCTTCGACCCCTACACGCGCAAGCAGCAGGAAATCTACGGCGCCTACGACGAACAGTGCCAGCGCGAAGGGGTGGTGGATTTCGCCGAGCTGCTGCTGCGCTGTTATGAGCTGTTGCAGCGCGAAGCACATTTGCGGCGCCATTATCAGGAGCGCTTCCGCCACATCCTGGTGGACGAATTCCAGGACACCAACCAGCTGCAATACCTGTGGCTCAAGCTGCTGGCCGGAGAGCAGGCCGCCGTTTTCGCGGTGGGCGATGACGACCAGTCGATTTATGCCTTCCGCGGCGCGCGGGTGGGCAACATGGCGGATTTTGAGCGCGATTTCCAGGTACGGCAGATCATTCGCCTGGAACAGAATTACCGTTCCCACGGCAATATTCTGGATGCGGCCAATGCGCTCATTCATCACAACCAGAGCCGTCTGGGCAAGAATCTGTGGACAGCGGAGGGCTCGGGCGAGCCGATCCGCCTGTTCGAGGCCAACAGCGATTTCGAGGAAGCCGCCTTCATCGTGGATGAAGTCCGGGCGCTGCAGCGCGAAGGGGTGGAACTCTCGAACATGGCCCTGCTATACCGCTCCAATGCCCAGTCGCGGGTACTGGAACATGCGCTGTTCAATGCCGGCGTCCCCTATCGCGTCTACGGCGGCCTGCGCTTCTTCGATCGTCAGGAAATCAAGCATGCCCTGGCCTACCTGCGCCTGCTCGCCAACCCGGACGACGATGGCGCATTGCTGCGGGTGATCAACTTCCCCACCCGGGGCATCGGGGCGCGCAGCCTGGAACAATTGCAGGAAATCGCACGGCAGGAAAATACCAGCCTGTGGCGCACCGCACAGCTCGGGCGGCTCGGCGGCAAGGCGGGCAACAGCATCACCGCATTCATCACCTTGATCGACTCCCTGCGCGCAGCTTGCGGCAGCCTGCCCCTGCCCGAGCAGATCGAGCACGTGCTGGAACATAGCGGCCTGATCGCCCACTACAAGGCGGAAAAGGAAGGCGCCGAGCGGCTGGAAAACCTGAACGAACTGATCAACGCTGCCGCCGGATTTGTCCTGGAGCATAGCGCGGAAAACGGCGAGAGCTCGCCAAATCCGCTTGCGGCTTTCCTGACCCATGCCTCGCTGGAAGCCGGAGAGCACCAGGCGGCGGCGGGGCAGGAGGCATTCCAGCTGATGACCGTGCATGCCGCCAAGGGGCTGGAATTTCATGCCGTATTTATCAGCGGACTGGAAGAAGGCCTTTTCCCGCACCAGAATGCGGCCCAGGAACGGGATGGACTGGAAGAAGAGCGGCGCCTGATGTATGTCGCGATCACCCGCGCACGGCGGCGCCTGTATCTCAGCCTGGCCAGCAGCCGCATGCTGCATGGCCAGTTGCGCTATGGCATCGCATCGCGCTTTCTCGATGAATTGCCCCCGGCGTTGCTGATACGCCTGAACCGTGCCGGCGCCAAAACCACCGAACCCATGATGCAGGCCAGCCAGGGCAAAGACCGGAGCGAGCCCGGATCAGCGTGGCACGTGGGGCAGGCCGTCTCGCACCCCAAGTTCGGGCCGGGTATTATTATCAACAGCGAGGGGCGCGGCGCGGACGCACGGGTTCAGGTGAGCTTCAGCCACTCCGGCGTGAAGTGGCTGGCTTTGGAATTCGCCAAGCTGGAGGCAGTCTGACAAAACTCGCGCGGCGAGTCTGCGCCCCTCTCCCCCGCAGGCGGGAGAGCGCCAGGAGAGAGGGGGTTCACGCTTCGTCCTGTATCTGGCCTGCGGCCACGAAGATATCCCGGTAGGCCGCATAAACGGAAGTGCCGAACAGTACCGGGATAACAGCGAGGAGGCCCAGACCAAAGGGTAGCGCGCCCAGCAGGAAGAGCAGGCTACCGGCCACGCCGAAAAGCGAAAAAGGCCAGATATTGCGCAGGCAGGCGGTAAAACTCGTCTTCATGGCTTGCGTAGCCGTCATGCGATCAAACAGCACCAGGGCGGGAGCAAACCAGAACGCCATGAGCAAGGGGATCAGCAAGCTCATGAGCAGCGCGCCCACGAGCATGAAATGGCGCACAACCAGCTCCAGTTGCGCGGGGTCCATACTCTCCAGGCTGGCAAAATCCACTTCCGGCATGGGGCCGATCGCGATTCCGGCCAGACCCATGGCAACCATGACCAGCAACATTTTTCCCGCCAGATAATACCCGCCTACCGCTGCCAGCTGCCCCGCACTGGAACGAAAACCTGCCAACAGGTGGCTGATTTCCATTTCTTCATCCAGCTCCAGCGCACGGCACCCCGCCATGAACCCGGCGATCAGGATAGGGTCCAGCAGCGCCGACCCGATTGCGCCAACCACTGGGATGGCAAAGGCCAGCACCAGTTCGACCACCATATAGATCATGAAAAACACAATCCAGATCAGCGGGCTCTTGGCATACAACTGGAAACCGGCCGTGATCCAGCGCCAGCCCTGTATTGCGGCGACGCCGCGCGGTTCTGGCGCATTGACGGGATTTGAAGCATTGATCGCCATATCTATTTAACCCAGGCCGCCTGCAACTGATCGTGGTTCGCCACATGCTGCTGCAGAATGCGGCGAAAATGCGCGGGGTCCTTGGCCTGGGTCAATTCACCGGGGCGCGGGAAATGAAAGTCATACAAACGCGAAAGCCAGAAGCGCAGCGCGCCTCCACGCAACATTGCCGGCCAGGCGCCGCGCTCAACCGCGGTCAGCGGACGGGTTGAGTGGTAGGCCTGCAACATGACCATCATGCGCGCACTATCAAATTCGCCGTTTGCTTCCACGCACCAATCGTTGACAGTAATGGCCAGGTCATAAAGCCAGACGTCATTGCAGGCAAAGTAAAAATCGATCAGGCCGCCAATGGCATCGCCCTTGAATAGCACGTTGTCGCGGAACAGGTCGGCATGGATCACGCCACGCGGCAGATCTTCGAAGCGATAGAGCGACTGGAAGCGCAACTCTTCTGTCAGCAGCGCGGCATCTTCGGGCGCCAGAAAAGGCATCACCTGGGGCGCGGTTGCATTCCACCAGCGCGGACCGCGTGGATTGGCCATTTGCGCGGGATAGGATTTACCTGCCAGGTGCATCGCGGCAAGCATTTCACCGACTTCCGCGCAATGTTGCGCACTCGGCTCGAGCAGCGATTTTCCTTCCAGGCAGCTGACGATGCACGCCGGCTTGCCATTGAGCTGGCCCAGGTAGCCATTGTCCAGGTTGGCTACCGGCGCGGGGCAGGGAATGCCATGCGTGGCAAGGTGCGCCATCAGGTTGATGAAATACGGCAGCTCATCGGCAGCCAGCTTCTCGAACAAGGTCAGCACATAGCGGCCATGGCTGGTGGTTACGAAATAATTGGTGTTTTCGATGCCGGCCGAAATACCCTGCAGATCCTGCAGGGTGCCGAGGGCATAGCCATGCAGCCAGTGCTCGAGCTGCTCCAAGGTAACAGTGGTAAAAACGGACATGAGGAAATCAGCCCCGTGGCTGCTTTAGGCTAGAACGATTTAAGCAGCCACATGGGCACCAGAATGCTGGGACTCACTTCACCCTGACGTACAAAATTACCCGTGCCTTTTTCATCTATCAGGTAATAAGGGACGCCATGCAGCGGCGTCACTTTCATCATGTAAAGCTTGCCATGCATGCGAAACTCCTCGATTTTGTCTTCGCCACGCCTGGTGATGGTCACCTGCGGCTCGAGGGCCAGGTCAGGCTCATATCCGGGAGGAGGCGCAGGCGGCTCGGGTAGCGGCTGCAGCCCGGCAGGCGGCGCGGCAGTATCTGCAAGCGCAGGAAGGGCACACAGCAACAACAGGGGAAGGAAACGGCGCATAGCAATTCCTGGAGGAAAGGTTGAAGGCGGATTATAGCGCTTGCCGCCGCAAGCGATAAGCGCCTTGATGAATCGAAGCCTAATAATTGTTACAAGCGGAGCTGAATCTCCTGCTCCGCCACGGTCGGCTCGAAACCACTGGTCTCGTAGTGCTTGAAAATCGCCGCCACGATGGCATCGGGATCATCGATGATCTGGATCAGGTCGAGATCCTCCGGATTGATCGTTTTTTCCGCCACCAGCGTCTTGCCGAACCAGCTGACCAGGTCGCGCCAGTAGGCTTCGCACACCAGGATGATGGGAATGCGGCGGGTTTTCCCGGTCTGCACCAGGGTTAGCGCCTCCATCAGTTCATCCAGGGTGCCGAACCCGCCGGGCATCACCACATAAGCCGTGGCAAACTTGACGAACATCACCTTGCGCGCAAAGAAATGGCGAAAAGTCTGGCTGATATCCTGATAGGGGTTGGTATGCTGCTCGTGAGGAAGCTGGATATTGAGGCCGACACTGGGGGAAGTTCCAAAGAAGGCCCCCTTGTTGGCGGCTTCCATGATGCCAGGGCCGCCGCCCGAAATGACGGAAAAACCGGCATCCGACAATTTCCGGGCAATCTGCTCGGCGAGCTGGTAATAGGGATGGTCTGGCGGAGTGCGTGCGCTGCCGAAGATACTGACTGCCGGCCGGATCGAGCTCAGACGTTCGGTGGATTCGACAAACTCTGCCATAATCTCGAACACTCGCCACGACTCCCGTGCCGAATAAGCCTGCGACAAGATGTCCGGATCCAGTGGCTTGGGTAGTTTTTCTTCTGCATTCATGTTGATGGTCTTTCTCGCCTATGAAAACACTGCTGCTGGTTGACGCCTCATCCTACCTTTATCGCGCATTCCATGCCTTGCCCGACCTGCGCAACCGGCATAACGAACCGACCGGGGCGATTTACGGCGTTCTCAACATGCTGCGCCGTCTGCATCAGGATTACCAGGCCGATTATAGCGCCTGCGTGTTCGACGCAAAAGGCAAGACTTTCCGCGACGAGCTTTACCCCGAATACAAGGCCCACCGGCCCTCCATGCCGCCCGATCTCGCGGCCCAGATCGAACCGCTGCATGACAGCATCCGCGCCATGGGCTGGCCGCTGCTGGCGGTGGAGGGGGTCGAGGCGGATGACGTGATCGGTACGCTGGCACGGATGGGCGCACAGGCCGGAATGCGCGTGGTGATTTCCACCGGGGACAAGGATATCGCACAGCTGGTGAACAACCAGGTCAGCCTGATCAACACCATGTCCAACGAAGCGCTGGACGAAGCCGGTGTAATGGCGAAGTTCGGCGTGCCGCCGGAGCGCATCGTGGATTACCTGACCCTGATCGGCGACAGTTCTGACAACGTTCCCGGCGTGGAAAAGGTCGGACCCAAAACGGCGGTGAAGTGGCTGACGCAGTACCAAACTCTGGATAAGCTGGTGGCCCATGCCGGGGAGATCGGCGGCGTGGTGGGCGAGAATCTGCGCAATACGCTGGACTGGCTGCCCAGGGCACGCGAACTACTCACCATCCGCTGCGACGTACCCTTGCCGCTCAAGCTGGAAGAGCTGTCCGCCAGCCCGCAGGACAGCGCCCGCCTGGCGGAACTGTATGAACGTCTCGAATTCAAGACCTGGCTGAAAGAGCTGTCAGCTGTCAGCTCTCAGCTCTCAGCCGACAGCAAACCACCGGCCGAAACGCGCTACGATTGCATTCTGAGCGAAGCACAACTGGAACAATGGCTGGCCCGGCTGGAGCAGGCCGAACTGGTCAGCGTGGACACCGAAACCACCAGCCTTGACCCGATGCGCGCACGGCTGGTGGGCATCTCTTTTGCCATCACGCCACACGAGGCGGCGTATCTGCCTTTGTCGCATCATTATGCCGGGGTGCCCCGGCAGCTCGATTTCGAGCGCACCCTGCAACGCCTCAAACCATGGCTGGAGAATCCATCCAGAGCCAAGGTGGGGCAAAATCTCAAGTACGACAGCCATGTTTTTGCCAATCATGGCATTGCCCTGCAGGGCATCTTTCATGACACCCTGCTGCAATCCTACGTGGTGGAAAGCCACAAACCGCACGATATGGATTCGCTGGCATCGCGCCACCTCGGGGTGAAAACCCTGACTTATGCCGAAGTCGCTGGCAAGGGCGCCAAACAGATCGGTTTTGATGAAGTCGATCTCGATACCGCCACCCGTTATGCGGCGGAAGACGCGGACATCACCCTGCAATTGCACCACAGCCTGTACCCACAGATCAGCCCGGATGCCGGGCTGGAATATGTGTATCGGGCAATCGAAGTGCCGGTTTCGCAGATTTTGTTTCACGTGGAACGCAATGGCGTGCTGATCGACAGCAACCTGCTGGCCAGGCAAAGCCGGACGCTGGGAGAAAAGCTGCTGGCCCTGGAGCAGGGCGCCCACCAGCTTGCCGGGCAACCGTTTAACCTCAACTCGCCCAAACAGATTCAGGAAATCCTGTTCGGCCAGCTCGGACTGCCGGTCAGGAAAAAAACCCCGGGCGGCACGCCCTCCACTGACGAAGATGTGTTGCAGCAACTGGCGGAGGATTACCCGCTACCGAAACTGCTGCTGGAATACCGCGGCCTGGCCAAGCTCAAATCGACCTATACCGATAAACTGCCGCGCATGGTGGACCCCGCAACTGGACGCGTGCACACCAGCTATAACCAGGCGGTCGCGGTCACCGGACGGCTCTCCTCGACCGACCCCAACCTGCAGAACATCCCGGTGCGCAGCGAAGAAGGGCGGCGCATACGCGAAGCCTTCATCGCGCCGCCGGGCAGCCGCATCATCTCGGCCGACTACTCGCAAATCGAGCTGCGCATCATGGCGCATCTTTCGGGCGATAAAAGCCTGCTGCGCGCTTTCGCGGCGGGGGAGGATATTCACCGCGCCACGGCGGCAGAGATTTTCGCCTGCACCCCGATTGAAGTCACCCCCGAGCAGCGCCGCTACGCCAAGGTGATCAACTTCGGCCTGATCTACGGCATGTCGGCTTTCGGCCTGGCGAGCCAGCTAGGGATCGAACGCGGCGCCGCTCAAGCCTACATGGACCGTTATTTCGCCCGTTACCCCGGCGTGGCCGACTACATGGCCCGTACCCGCGACATGGCCCGGCAGCAGGGCTACGTGGAAACCGTTTTTGGCCGCCGCCTGTGGCTGCCGGACATCAAGGGTGGCAACGGGCCACGCAAACAGGCCGCCGAGCGCGCCGCCATCAACGCGCCGATGCAGGGCACGGCCGCCGACCTGATCAAGCTGGCGATGATTGCGGTACACCAATGGCTACAGGACAACCGGATGAAAACCCTGCTGGTGATGCAGGTGCACGACGAACTGGTGCTGGAAGTGCCGCAAGACGAACTGGCCGCGGTACGGCAGGCGTTGCCCGGCTTGATGTGCAATGTTGCGAATCTTGCCGTGCCGCTGGTCGCGGAAGTGGGTGAGGGCGCCAACTGGGAGCAGGCGCACTAATAGGATTATTTGCGCCAGAAAGCCGGGGTGAAAACAATCAGCAGGGTGAACAGCTCCAGCCGGCCCAGCAGCATGGTGAAAGTACACACCCAGGTCTGGAAGTCGGTCAGCACCGCATAGGTCGTCGCCGGCCCCACCTGATTCAATCCCGGGCCGGTATTGTTGATCGTGGCCACGACGGCGGAAAAGGCGGTGATCATGTCCAGGCCCGAGGCCGTCATCAGCAGCGTCAGGGAAACGATGCTCACGATATAAATAAACAAGAATGCGAGCACCGCGTAGATGATCTTGTTTGGCACCACCATGCCGCCCAGCTTGGTGGGCATGACTCCATTTGGATGCAGCAATTTTTTCATTTCCCGGTACACCTGCTTGTACAGGATCTGGGCGCGGATCATTTTGATCCCGCCGCCCGTGGACCCGGAACTGGAAGCGAAACTGCTCAGAAACAGCATCCACAAAGGCGCAAAAATTGGCCACAAATTGAAATCCGTATTAGCGAAGCCGGTTGTGGTCGCGATCGACACGGTATTGAAGGCCGCAAAACGCAGCGCCGTCAGGAAATCCGCATACACCCCCATCCCCTGCAAATAGGCGGCAAGGCCCGCCGCGCTAAGCAAGGTCACGCCCAGGAACATTCCGGCCTCGGGGTCGTGGCGATAGGAAGTGAAACTCCGGCCGCGCCAGGCCATGAAATGCGTGGCGAAATTGATACCGGCAATGAGCATGAACACGATGGTGACCGCTTCGATCCGCGGTGAATCGAAATAGCCAAAACTGGCGTCGTGGGAGGAAAACCCGCCCAGCCCCATGGTTGAAAAAGAGTGAATGACCGCATCGAACCAGTCCATTCCGGCCCAGCGAAATGACAGCATGCAGGCCACGGTAATGCCCGCGTAAACCAGCCACAGACCCTTGGCGGTTTCGGTAATGCGCGGCGTCAGCTGACTGTCCTTCATCGGCCCCGGCGTTTCCGCCTTGTAGAGCTGGCGGCCACCGATGCCGAGGAGCGGGAGCACCGCCACCGCCAGCACGATCAGGCCCATGCCGCCCAGCCAGACCAGCTCGGTGCGCCAGAAATTAATCGAGGGCGGCAGCTTGTCAAGGTCGGACAATACCGTCGCCCCAGTGGTGGTAAGACCGGAAATCGTTTCGAAATAGGCGTCAGTAAAGCTCAAGCCGGGCAAATAAATCATCAGGGGAATGGTGGCAAAGGCCGCCAGAGAAGACCAGATCAACACCACCAGAAGGAACCCGTCGCGTATTTTAAGCTCGCGCTTGGCGTGGCGAGTTGACCACCAGGTCAGCAAACCGGCACCAAAGGTCGTGACCATGGCTTCATCATAGGCGGTCAAGGCGCCGTCCTGAAGCCACCAGGAAAGCGCCAGCGGCGCCAGCATGGTCAGACTGAACAACATGGTGACCATGCCCAGCACGTGCAAAATTGGGAAAAACCGGCTCATCAGAAGAACCCGATATCGACCTGGAACAGCTTCTCGACCTTGGAAATCATCTGCTTGTTGACCACGAACAGGATGACATGATCCTCGCTCTCGATCATCGTGTCGTGGTGCGCGATAATGACCTGCTCGCCGCGCACGATGGCGCCGATGGTGGCCCCGCGCGGCAGCTTGATCTGCTCCACGCGCCGTCCCACCACCTTTGAGGTCCTGGCATCGCCATGGGCAATCGCCTCCAGCGCCTCAGCCGCGCCACGGCGCAGGGAATGCACCACCGCCATGTCGCCGCGCCGCACATGTGCCAGCAGGCTGCCAATGGTGGCCTGGGCAGGAGAAATGGCAATGTCGATGCGGCCGCTTTCCACCAGATCCACGTAAGCGCTGCGGTTGATCAGGGCGATCACCTTGCGCGCGCCCATGCGCTTGGCGAGCAGGGCGGACATGATGTTATTCTCGTCGTCGTTGGTGAGCGCGCAGAAAACATCCATGTCCTCGATATTTTCGGCTTGAAGCAGATCAGGATCAGTCGCGTCACCGAACAGAACCAGGGAACTGTTGAGCTCGGCGGCGAGACGCTCGCAATTTTTCTTGTTGTGATCAATCAGCTTGACCTGGTAACGCTGCTCCAGGCTTTTTGCCAGGCGGCGCCCGATATTGCCGCCACCGGCAATCATCACCCGCTTTGCCGCCTTGTCGAGCTGGCGCATTTCGCGCATGACCACGCGAATGTTTTCAGCCGCCGCGACGAAGAACACCTCGTCTTCCGCCTCGATAACCGTTTTACCTTCCGGAATAATGGGGCGGTCTTTGCGGAAAATCGCTGCCACCCGCGTATCGATGTGCGGCATGTGCTGGCGCAGGGACTGCAGCTCGTGGCCCACCAGGGGTCCGCCGTGGACGGCATTGACCGCGGCCAGGCGCACCTTTCCCCCGGCAAAGTCCAGCACCTGAAGCGCTTCCGGATATTCGATCAGTTTGTAAATGTAATCCTTCAGCACTTCTTCCGGGCTGATGATGTAATCCACGGAAAAGTTATCCGCCGAGCAAATGCTGTCTTTCTGCTGGAGGTAATCGGTGCAACGAATCCGCGCGATTTTGGTGGGCGTGTTGAACAGCGTGGCAGCCAGCTTGCATGCCACCAGATTGGTTTCATCGCTCTGCGTTACCGCCAGCAGCATGTCGGCATCTTCGATTCCGGCCTGGCGCAATACCGATGGATGAGAGCCAAAGCCATGCACGGTGCGCAGATCGAAGCGATCCTGCAGATTCTGCAGCTTGGCCGCATCGATGTCCACGACCGTAATATCGTTGGACTCCCGCACCAGATTTTCTGCTACGGAAGCACCCACCTGGCCGGCGCCAAGAATCACGATTTTCACTGGTGGAATACCTGAAAAGAAGGGAAAGAAGGGGAAGGGGCGATTTTATACCTTTAACCCCCCGACAGCCAGCGGCTTGCTATTCCTTGCGGGAAAACTTCATTCCCAGCTGTTTCAGCTTGCGATACAAGTGGGTGCGTTCGAGGCCGACATTTTCTGCCACCCGGCTCATGTTGCCCCCTGCCTTGGCAATATGGTGCTCGAAATAGGCGCGCTCGAAAATATCGCGCACCTCGCGCAAAGGCATATCCAGCGGCAAGCCAAGCGGCTCCTCCGCAATTTCGGCGGGGCCGGACTGGGCCAGCACCCGGCTCACATCCTGATGCGAGATTTCCTCATTCAGGCTGGTCAGCGCCAGGGTTTTCACCACATTATTGAGTTGCGCCAGGTTACCTGGCCAGTTGTCGTTGCGCAGGGTATTCAGAGCGGCAACGCTGAAATGGCGCGGTGGCGCTTCTTTCGACTCCACATATTTTTCCAGGATGCGGTTGGCCAGATCGGGTATATCCTCGCGATGGTCGCGCAGTGCCGGCATGCTCAGCGTCAGCCCGCTCAGATCCTGATACAGCCCGGCATCAAACCCCCCTTGCTCCACCATGGCGGGCAAGGTATCACTCGCGGCGCACACCAGTCGCACATTGCTTTTTTCCAGCTTGCTCAGCACAAACTGCAGGCCCTTTTGCTCCTGCTTGTTGAGCGTGGCTATTTCTGCCACGAACAACACGCCATCGCGGGCCTGCGCCAATACATCCAGCGGCTCTCCCGTCAGCCATGCCGTACTTTCCGGGGCCACGAACGGCGTATTGGGCCGGTGCAGGAAGCGCGCGCACAACTCTGCACCGCCGCCCCTTTCGGTCAGAAGCAGAAGGGGGGTGCTGAGGTTCACCACCTGTTCAAGCCTTTGCTCAAACTCCCGCACCACGGCGCTCTTGCCCAGGCGGGACAAACCCAGGCCGCTGTGAACCTCGGCCTCGCCACGCTTCAGGGCACGCTTCACGGTGGACAGCAGCTTCTGCAAGGCAATCGGTTTTTCAAGAAAATCAAATGCGCCGATGCGCGTGGCCTCGACTGCGGTATCTATCGTCCCGTGGCCCGACATCATCACGACCGGCATGGTCAGCAGGCCCGCGCTTGCCCACTCCTTGAGGAGGGTAATTCCATCGCTGTCCGGCATCCAGATATCGAGCAACACCAGCTCGGGGCGGCCTTGCGCACGAATCTCGCGCGCTGCCGTGGCATTTTCCGCCAGCTTGACCTGATAACCTTCATCTTCCAGAATTTCACGCAACAATTCGCGAATTCCCGCTTCGTCATCCACCACCAGTATCTGATTGGTGTTCATTAGCTCATTTCTCCTGCGCACGGTAGCTGGATGCATACCCGCGCCCCGTGCGGCTCAATATTCTGTACCAGTATCCGGCCCTGATGTTCATCCACGATTTTTTTCACGATCGCCAGGCCCAGCCCGGTTCCTTTCGGCTTGGTGGTCACATAGGGCTCAAACAGGCGGCCCATCAGCGCCTCCGGAAACCCTTTGCCATTATCCTCAATCGACCAGCGCACCGAGGATCCATCCACCCGTTCGGTGCGCACCCTGATCTCGGCCTGAGGCAGATCGGCCAGAGCATCCTCGGCATTGCGCATCAGATTATGCATGACCTGACGCAGCAGGGCGGCATCCCCGTTCACCACGGGCAGATCCGGCGCCAGTGCGACATCAACATGCACGCCCGAGGATTCATACAGCGTGAGCACTTCCCGCACCAGCTGATTCAAATCCAGTCGCGCCAGGTTGAGCTGGGGTGAGCGCGCGTATTCGGCAAATGCATCCACCATGCTTTTCAGCGCCGCCACCTGGTTCACGATGGTATGGGTGGAACGGGACAGTATTTCGGCATCACTTGCATTCAGCTTGTCTGCCAGCTTGTGCTCCAGGCGCTCGGCGGAAAGCTGGATCGGCGTCAGGGGGTTCTTGATCTCATGCGCCAGACGCCGCGCCACCTCGCCCCATGCCGCATCCCGCTGGGCCTGCAGCAGGTGAGTGATGTCGTCGAAAACCACCACATAACCATTGTCCACCGGGCCGGGCAGGCGGGTGCCGCGCACCAGCAGGACCTGCTTGCCGGCGCTTCCGGCAAACTCGATCTGCTGCCGCCATTCCTTGTGGTCGGATGCTTCGAACTGCTGCACGACCACATGCGCCAGCGGCTGCAAGACGATGTCGCGGCTGCCCCAGGAGAGTAGCGGCAGGCCACGCATGACGCTCAAATCTGTTCCCAGAATCTCGCCTGAGCGCGGATTGGCGCCGCGCAGGTGCAATTTTTCATCGAAGGTCAGCACCCCGGAAGAGAGGTGCGCCAGGATGCTTTCCAGATAGACCTTGGCGGCTTCCAGCTGCTGCTGTTTTTTCTCCACCGCCGCGCTCGCATCCGCCAGCTGGCGCGTCATGCGGTTGAACGACAGGGTCAAGGCGCCGAGTTCATCCCGGCTTTGCACCGGGTTGATCTGGGTAAAATCGCCCTTGGCAATGGCGCGCGTGCTTTCCGCCAGCAAACCCAGCGGCGCAGATAGTTTTTGCGACAGCACAAACGCCAGCGCGATCGCGGAAAGCAGCGCCAGCAGCAGGGTCAGCGTCAGGGTCATGCCGTAAATGCGCTTCAGGCCAAGGCGGGAAAAAGAAAGCTCCTGATAGTCGCGGTAGACCGCCTGCACTGCCTCTGCATCGCTGGCCAGCCTTTTGGGCACCGGCTGCAAGAGCTGCAGAATCCGCATATCCTCGCTCAGGGTGAGCACATTGACGGGTACCACCACGCGCAAATACAAACCCTTTCCGGCAATCGGTTCAATCACGCTGAAAGGCTGCTGCTGGCGCACCTGACGCATGACGGAAGCGCTTGGCATGTCCGGCAGGAAACTGGCGTTTTCGCTACTCGAAACGGTCAGCACCTTGCCGCGCGAGCTGAACAGCGTGGCTTCCTGCACCCCGACCTGTTCGCGCAGGCGATTGAGCTGGGTCAGATGCTCACTGACCGGATTGTCCGCCAGCGCCAGCGCCATCACCTCGCCTTTCTTCACCAGATCCTGAAGCAGATTATCGAGAGCGCTCTGACCCAGACTCAGGCCGCTCTCGAGCGCGTTGTCCACGCGCACGTCGAACCAGGATTCGATACTCTTGTTGAGGAACTGTACCGATACGCCATACACCAGCGCCCCCGGCAGAAGCGCCATGAGGGCGAACATCCACAACAGGCGCAGCGTCAGCTTGGTACCGAATACGCGCTGCTTGAGCTTTTTCCACAACACCCATAGCTGGTAGCCCACCAGGCCCATCAATGCCAGCGCAACGCCGAGGTTGAGCACCAGCAGCAGGGTGAAATTCTGGGAAAAAGCGGCGGTGTTGCTACTGGCGCGGGAGAGAAGAAACAGCAGAACCGTGCCTAGTGCAACCGCCAGAAAAACTACATATTTCATCTATAATTCAAGGCGTTAACGTCCACTGAAACCATTCTGACTCCAGGCTCCAGTCCTTGGATGCCAGCGCATTTACCTGCAGCGGTTTGGGCAATTGGGACGCATCCAGCTTCATGCGCATCCGCGCTTCGTAGCTGTAGCGCTTTCTGAGCTGGGCTCGCTCCACCACTCGCCACTCCTGAATATGCCCCAGTTCACTCTTGAGTTCAGCCAGGGATGCAAAGCTCCTTTGCTGCTCCTGCTGCTGCAAGCGGTACTGTTTTGTCAGGGCATGATAGCTGATGCGCAATTGGCGCTGGACGCTGGAAATCGTTTCATCCAGCCAGTACCAGCGCGGGCGGTTAAGCTCGAACTCGACCACAAAATTAAGCGGGACCCCTTTGTTCAGGGCATCCTCGACCGCCTGGCTGAAGTTCAGCTCAACATCCGCCCTGAGCTGATAAACCTCATCCACCATGTCCAGTTCCGCCGTCTTGACCATAATTCCGGTTTCCGCACGGACGCTGGCCGCCATGCAAAACAGCAGCATGACAAGCAAGCGAAGAATGCTAGATTTTGGCGAGAAGGGCGTAATAAAAGCCATCATGTTCACGATCGGGTAATAGTTGCAGATCCTGCTCCACTCTATCCGGCAAGGAGAGACGCCGGACGTCGGTGTGGCGTGCCATAAAAGCCTGGATCTGCTGCTGATTTTCTTCGGCAAATACGGAACAGGTAACGTACAGCAATTTACCACCTTGCTCCAGGCAATGCCACAAGGCATCCAAGATAAGCGCCTGTTGCCCGGCAAACTGTGCGATATCGCCCTCGCGACGCAGCCATTTGATGTCGGGGTGACGCCGCACCACGCCGGAAGCGCTGCATGGCACATCCGCCAGAATGCGCTGGAATGTCTGACCATTCCACCACTGAGATGGCTGCGATGCATCGCCTGCCACGCATTTGGCATGCAAGCCCAGACGGACCAGATTCTGCTCCACCTTCTGTAAACGCCGGGTATCGTGATCCAGCGCGACCAGCTCCACATCAGCCAGCTCAAGCAGGTGCGCTGTCTTGCCGCCGGGCGCCGCGCAGGCATCCAGCACCCGCATGCCATCTTTAACATCCAGCAAGCTTGCCGCAAGCTGCGCGCCTCCATCCTGAACCGAGACCAGCCCCTGGCTGAAGCCGGGCAACTTGTCGACCGCCTGCGGCCGCTCCAGCAGGATGCCGGACGCCCCCACCGCACGGGCAGCAATCCCGGCCTCGGCGAGTTGCTGCAAATAGGCCTCCACGCTGCCCTTGCGACGGTTCACCCGCAAAATCATGGGAGGATGCTGATTGCCGGCCGCCAGGATTTGCTCCCACGCCTGCGGATACTCGCGGCGCAGCTTGTCGATCCACCACTGGGGGTGGGAAAAGCGCCCTTCGTCACTGGAGGCCGCATCTGACAGTAAGCGCTCACGCTGTCGAAGGAAGTTGCGCAGGACCGCATTCACCAGGCCTTTGGCGGAAGTCTTGCGCAGCACCTGGGTGGTCTTTACTGCATGATCCACCGCAGCGTGCGGTTGGATCTGGGTGTAAGCCAGCTGGTAAAGCGCCACCAGCAGCAGGCAGCGGATGCTTTCGTCTTGCAGCGGTTTTTGCAGCAGCCTGGCGAGGATGGCCTGCAACGGGCCATAATGGCGCAGTGTTCCATAGCTCAAATCCTGGAGCATGGCACGTTGCTGGGGCGTCATCTTGGCGTTTCGCTCGAATGTCGCCTGCAGCACCTGATTCAGGTTGCGCCCGGCAAATACCTGGGCAATGGCCGTGCTCGCCAGTGGCTGAACGTCACGCAACGCCGCGCACCATGGACATCAAATGCGCGCCCCTCTTTTTAGTCGAGGGATGGATATCGAGCAGGGCCACGACGGCAGCCATCAGGGTCGTTGTCTTGAGCCAGTTCCCCAGCATTGCCAGTCCTTCATATTAAAGATTAACCCATTACAAAATGGGGCAATACCAAGATAAATTCAAATATCGAAACGATCGCCCGCCGCCACCGGGTTGCCTTGCAGAAACTGGGCTGCGGGCAGGCGCTTTCCGCCCGCCTTTTGCATCTCCTGCAACAGCAGGGCGCCCTTGCCGCAGGCCACCAGCAAACCGTCCCGGTCGGCTCGCAATACCTCGCCCGGCTGCCCGGCTTCATTTTGCATGGCCGAGCGCCAGATACGCCAGACTTCGCCCTTAAAAGAGCCCTGGGCGACCGGGAAGGGGTTGTAGGCACGCACGGCGCGCTCCAGCTCTCGTGCCGGGAGCGTCCAGTTCAGCCGCGCCTCGGCCTTGCTGAGCTTGGCGGCGTAAGTGGCCAGACTGTCATCCTGGGCCTGGCTCGGCAAAGACCCGTGCTGTGCCTGCCGCAGGGCCGACACAATGCTTTCCGCGCCCAGCTTGGCCAGCTTGTCATGCAGGGTCTGGGCCGTTTCCATCCCCTCGATGGCGACGGGGAAACGCAGTAACACCGGTCCGGTATCCAGTCCGGCATCCATCTGCATGATGGAAATACCGGTCTCGTTATCGCCTGCGAGAATCGCCCGTTGAATAGGCGCGGCTCCACGCCAGCGGGGCAGCAACGAGGCGTGGATATTAAGGCAACCCAGGCGCGGAATGGCCAGTACTTCGCGCGGCAGGATCAATCCATAAGCCGCAACGATCATGGCATCGGCCTGCACATTCGAGAGTTGAACCTGGGTTTCTGGCTGTTTCAGGCTGGTTGGCTGCAACACAAGCAAGCCATTGGCCAGCGCCAACTGCTTGACGGGGCTCATGGCCAAACTCATTCCCCGCCCGGCTGGCCGGTCCGGTTGCGTCAACACCAGCGCGATTTCATGGCCGGCACGTAACAATGCTTGCAAGGCTTGCGCGGCAAACTCCGGTGTACCGGCAAAAATCAGCTTCATTACATGGTCTCGCGCTGCAGCTTCTGCAGCTTTATCTTGATCCGTGTCTGTTTCAGGCGAGAAAGGTGTTCAACAAAAACTTTCCCCTCGAGGTGGTCAATTTCATGTTGAATGCATACCGCCAGCAGCCCATCGGCATGAAGCGTGAATGACTTCCCGTTACGATCAAGCGCCTCTACCGTGATACGCTCGGCACGGGTAACTTTTTCGTAAATGCCAGGAACGGACAAACATCCCTCCTCGCGCTCGCCAGCACCGTCAAGCGCAATAATCCTTGGATTGATGAGCACCATTAGCTTGTCATGGGATTCGGAAATGTCGACCACAATGACCCGCTTGTGCACATTCACCTGGGTAGCGGCCAGGCCAATTCCCGGCGCGGCGTACATGGTCTGCGCCATATCGTCGATCAATTTACGGATTTCCGCATTAACTTCCTTGACCGGGGAGGCGACCGTATGCAGCCGTTGATCAGGGTAATGCAGGATCGATAAAAGGGCCATAATTGCTTGCCTATTTAATTAATTACATGCAGAATTTAATTTAAAACCTAAGTCCGGCCAGACGGGTTGGCCGATACACAGAACTTCTGAATATAGCAAAGCAGAAAAGTTCTTCACCAGAGCGAGGCGCCCCTATGCGTAAGCCGATCATTATAGCTGTGCTTTCCTTTTCCGGCTTGATTTCCTCCTTGGCAGGAGCGGACGATATCAAGTTGCAGGACAACCCACCCCAACAGCATGTGGTGGTGAAAGGCGATACTCTGTGGGGGATATCCTCAAAATTCCTCAAAGACCCATGGCGTTGGCCACAAGTGTGGCAAATGAATCGTGAACAGATAAAAAACCCTCATCTGATATACCCCGGTGATGTGGTAGTGCTCGACATGCAGGGTGGATCGCCAAGATTGCGATTGGTCAAGGGCGAACGAATCGTCAAGCTGAGCCCTCAAGCCCGCGCCGAAGCGCTTGATGCCCAGGGCGTGCAGTCAATTCCTCTCTCTGCCATCGGCCCTTTCCTGACCAAGCCATTGATTATCGAGGAAGGTGATCTGGATAATGTGCCTTACATCGTTGGCACAGATGAAGACCGGGTCATCATGGGTCTCGGGGATCGCGTCTACGCCGCCAATGCCAAGGACCGCGGCATCAAGGACTGGAGCATTTTCCGCCAGGGCAAATTGCTCCATGACCCAGTCAGCAAACAACCGATGGGGTATGAAGGCGAGTATGTTGGTGAAGCCAGGGCCCTTAATGGCAGCAAAGATAATTTGATGGAACTTCAGATCACGCGCTCGGTGCAGGAAGTCCGCCGCGATGACCGCCTGGTACCCAGCATCAACAACGGTGAGCTCAAATACGTCCCGCACGCCCCGGAGCAGGTGGTCAATGGCCAGATTATCTCCGCCTATGGCGCCATTTCGGATGCCGGCAAATATGGCACGGTGTTGATAAACAAGGGCCACAAGGACGGCATGGAAGCTGGACATGTACTTGCCTTGTATAGCAAGGGACGCACCGTTGCAGGGAAGCCAGGCGAAACACGCAAAAACGCTTGGCGTTACATGGACAAAGAGTGCTTGAAACCAGGGAAAACCATCAGCTACGACCAGTTTTATGATCCCAAGGATACACTCGAGCCCTGCGCAAATGAGCCAGCTGCCGAGACACCAAGCAAGGAAATCGTCTATTCCGATATTGGCTGCCTGAAACCTGGTGCAAAAATCAGCTTTGACCAGTTCTTTAACCCCAAAGAAGTTTACAAGCTGCACTGCCGCTCCGGCAGCGCTGAGGACGAGATCTCCCTGCCTGATACGCGCACAGGTTTGATTTTTGTCTACCGCGTATTTGACCGCGTTTCATACGCGCTGGTCATGAGCGCCAATCGCCCGGTTTATCTGCTGGACGTTGTCAAAAATCCTTGATTGACAAGCAACATGAGCTTTGCCTGTGGGTCGCCCTGAGCCAGATTCATGGCCTGGGCGGGGAAAGCTACCGGCGTCTGCTGCAGTCCTTTGGCGAGCCAGAACACATTTTCGCCGCCGGCTATGCCGCCCTGGAGAATGCCGTACGCGCGCCTGTCGCCCGCCTCATC
Organism: Sulfuricella sp.; assembly: GCA_041651995.1. Taxonomy (NCBI): domain Bacteria; kingdom Pseudomonadati; phylum Pseudomonadota; class Betaproteobacteria; order Nitrosomonadales; family Sulfuricellaceae; genus Sulfuricella; species Sulfuricella sp. The sequence goes on from JBAZID010000001.1 coordinate 939,771, forward strand.
AGCGCCGGACCCGATCTCGAAGCGCTCACTCCGACACTGAAATGGCTTGAAGATCCGCTTAATCACATCGTCACCCTGGCAGATACGGACTACCCCAGAGCCTTGCTGGAAGTTCCCGACCCGCCACCACTGCTTTACGTCAAAGGCCAGCGCCAATATCTCAACTTTCCGGCACTGGCTATCGTCGGAAGCCGCAACGCCACACCGCAAGGGCTCACCAATGCGGAAGATTTTGCTCACCTTCTGAGCGACCACGGCTTGTGTATTGTCAGCGGGATGGCTCTGGGCATTGATGGCGCAGCCCACCGTGGTGGAATGCGGGGCCAGGCAAGCAGCATTGCTGTAGTCGGCACAGGACTGGATATCGTTTATCCCGCCCGCCACCGAGGGCTGGCGCACGAACTGGCACAGAAAGGCGCGCTGGTGTCAGAGTTTCCGCTAGGCACACCGTCCAAAGCCCAGAACTTCCCTCGTCGCAACCGCCTGATCAGCGGGCTTTCGCGTGGCTGCCTGGTGGTCGAAGCCGCGCTCCGGAGCGGTTCCTTGATCACTGCACGGCTGGCAGCAGAACAGGGACGGGAGGTTTTTGCCATTCCTGGCTCCATTCATTCTCCTCTGGCAAAAGGCTGCCACCACCTGATAAAACAGGGGGCCAAACTGGTTGAAAGTGCGCAGGATATTCTGGATGAACTCGGTTACCCCTCTGTTGTTGCTTCCGCTTCCACCAGCATGCCCATTCCCGCATCCCTGAGCAAAAATGAAACCCTGCTGATGCAGTGCCTCGGCTTTGACCCGACCGGAATAGACGCACTGGTCGGCTGTAGCGGCTTGACGAGTGATAGCGTTTGCGCCATTCTGTTAACCATGGAATTGGCTGGTTATGTAACCAGCCTGCCGGGCGGTCTTTACCAGCGCAGTGGAAAGTTTAAAAGCTAAGCCAATTAATAATGTTCGATATCCTCGTTTATTTATTCGAAAATTATTTCGAAGCCAACCTTCATCCTGACCAGGGAACGCTGGAGAAGGAACTGTCGGCTGCGGGTTTCGACAGCTCTGAAATCAATCTCGCATTCGACTGGCTCAACGGACTGGACAAGCTTTCCAACGCACCCTATCCAGAAAGCCTTGTAAGCAGTACATCTACACGTATTTACGCGGACCTGGAAATCGAAAAAATCGATACCGAGAGCCGTGGTTTTCTGTCTTTCCTTGAAGTCTCCAACATCATTAATCCGGTTCAGCGTGAATGGGTGATAGACCGCATTCTTGCGCTGAATGATCGTGATGTGAATATAGAGCAAGTCAAATGGACCGTTTTGATTGTTCTGTGGAGCCAGGGCCAAGCCGAAGATTATCTCTTCATGGAAGACTTGCTGTTCGGCGATAGTTCGTCGCAAATGCACTGATCCACTCAACCCTTTCCAGCCGCCAATCATCTTCGGCGCCACCAAATATCGTTTATGCCATCCTCCCTGCTGATTGTTGAATCCCCATCCAAAGCCAAAACCCTGAAGAAATATCTGGGCAAGGATTTTGAAATCCTAGCCTCATATGGGCACGTACGCGATCTGGTGCCCAAGCAGGGCGCCGTGGATACCGCTCACGACTTCACCATGAAATACGAGCTTATCGCACGCAACAGCAAGCACGTGGATGCCATTGCCAAAGCCGTTAAGGAAGCCGACACCATCTACCTCGCAACCGACCCGGACCGCGAGGGGGAGGCAATTGCCTGGCATCTGGCAGAAATACTGAAATCCAAGAAGCTGCTCAAGAACAAAACCTTGAAGCGCGTGGTATTCCATGAAATCACGCAATCTGCTGTGCAGGCTGCCGTTGCTGAGCCGCGCGAAATCGAGATGAACATGGTCAACGCGCAACAAGCCCGGCGCGCACTGGACTATCTGGTTGGTTTCAATCTCTCCCCACTGCTCTGGCGCAAGATTCGTCGTGGCCTCTCTGCAGGCAGGGTACAAAGCCCGGCATTGCGCCTGATTGTCGAGCGCGAGCTTGAAATCGAGAAGTTTCAGACGCAGGAATACTGGAGTATTCATCTCGACAGCCACAAGGGCCGGCAAAAATTCAACGCCAAACTGTTTCAGTACCAAGGCGAGAAACTGACTCAATTTAGCGTCAACAACGATGCGCAACACGCAGCCATCGTTGCGGGATTGCTACAGGCGGGCGGAGACAAAGCCACCGTCACTCAGGTCGAGAAGAAACGCAAACAACGCGTGGCTGCTGCCCCCTTTACCACCTCTACACTGCAACAGGAAGCGGTACGCAAGCTCGGGTTTACCACTGACCGCGCCATGAAAGTAGCGCAACAACTGTATGAGGGCATCGATATCGGCGGAGAAACCACCGGCCTGATTACCTATATGCGTACCGACTCGGTCAACCTGGCACAAGAGGCTATTGAAGAAATTCGCACTTATATCTCCAGTAATTTTGACGCCGACTATCTGCCAAAAACCGCGCTAAGCTATAAAAACAAATCCAAAAATGCCCAGGAAGCACACGAAGCGATTCGCCCTACATCTATCCTGCGCTCTCCACAGGAAGTTCGACAGTACCTCAGTGCAGAGCAGATCAAACTTTATGAAATGATCTGGAAACGTACTCTTGCCTGTCAGATGAGTGCAGCAAAATTCGATACAGTCAGTCTGGATCTGGCCGTTGGCGGCGATGAAAACCTGTTCCGCGCCACCGGGCAAACCATGGTTTTTCCCGGCTACATTGCGGTCTATCAGGAAGACCAGGACGATAGTGAAGAAGAGAGTGAAAGCAAATTGCCCCCCCTTGAGAAAGGGGAACAGGTTGCAATAGACCAGATTTCCGGCGAGCAGCACTTTACCCAGCCTCCACCGCGTTATTCAGAAGCCAGCCTGGTCAAGGCGCTAGAGGAACATGGCATCGGCCGTCCTTCGACTTATGCCAGTATTATCAGCACCCTGCAGGCCAGGGAATACGCATTGCTGGACAAGAAACGTTTTTATCCAACCGATGTGGGCAGAGTGGTCAATAAGTTTCTTACCGAGCACTTTACTCGCTATGTAAATTACGACTTCACCGCACAACTGGAAGATGAGCTTGACCTGATTTCCACCGGTAAACGTGAATGGATTCCTGTGCTGGACTCATTCTGGAAGGACTTCAGCCAGCAACTTGAACAGAAAAAAGATGTGGATCGTCCTGGCGTTGAAATACTCGATGAAGCCTGCCCAAAATGTGGCAAGCCATTAACCGCGCGATTGGGGAAGCGCGGAAAATTCATCGGCTGTTCGGCTTATCCGGAATGTGATTACACCCGCAATATCGACGGTGACGCCGGGGAATCCACCCAGCCCGTCATCGTGGAAGGGCGTGTGTGCCCGCAATGCAGCAGCGAACTGGTCATCAAGGCCGGACCTTATGGCAAATTCATCGGTTGCACCAGTTATCCAAAATGCAAGTTTATAGAACCTCTGGAAAAACCCAAGGATACAGGTGTCTCTTGCCCTGAATGCAAGGAAGGCGCGCTGATCGAGCGCAAGAGCCGTTATGGCAAGCTGTTCTATTCGTGCAACAGCTATCCGAAATGTAAGTACGCCACCTGGAATCCACCTGTCAACGAGCCCTGCCCAAAATGTGGTTGGCCCATCCTGACCATCAAAATCACTAAACGCAGAGGCACAGAGAAAGTGTGCCCTCAAAAAGAATGTGGTTTTGTTGAACAGATCGCTGCTGCAGAATAACCGCTTGAATAATTAAGGCTCCTTTCGGAGCCTTAATTATTTGCCATTCCTGCGACCACTCTAAATATCGATATTTCGTGCGATCAGTGCGTTTGATTCAATAAATGCACGACGCGGCTCGACCTGGTCTCCCATTAACGTGGTAAAAATCTCGTCCGCTCCAATGGCATCTTCTATCTGTACTTTTAGCAAGCGCCGCACATTTGGATCCATGGTCGTTTCCCACAGTTGCTCCGGGTTCATTTCCCCCAAGCCTTTATAACGCTGGACCGACATACCCTGCTTGACTTGGCTCAGAAGCCAGTCAAGAGCCTCTTTGAACTCTGTAACGGCTTGCTTTTGTTCTCCTCGCTGAACAAATGCGCCTTTGCCAAATAAATCGTGTAAGACCTGACCCGTTTTTCTCAACTGAACATAGTCCCCACTTTCAACAAAATTCTGGTCTATCTGGCTAGTGAGCCTATTGCCGTGAACTTGTTTCTGTACAACCAATCGGTAACTTTCCGTACGATCATCGTACTGGCTGGTCACTTGGTATTCTGCGCCTGGTATTAACTCGGACAACAAGCGCGCGCTTTTAGCTGCGGACTCCGGCGTTGAAAGATCCAGTACAATATTCTTGAGCAGTGCCTGTAATATTTCACGATCAATTACTCTAGATAAACGATCGATTACTGCTTCTGCAAGCAAATATTCCTTGGAAATTTCTTCAAAAGCCTCTTTGCTCAGCGGCTCTTTACCTGCTTCCGTCACCAGCTTTGCATCTTCCATCGCCTTTTGCAGCAGATATTGCTTTAATTCGTGTTCATCCTTTATATAGCGCTCCTGTTTGCCATGCTTGACTTTGTAAAGCGGCGGCTGCGCGATATAAATATGTCCGCGTTCAACAAGTTCTGGCATCTGCCGGTAAAAAAATGTCAGCAGCAACGTCCGTATATGTGACCCGTCCACATCAGCGTCCGTCATGATAATAATGCGGTGGTAACGAAGCTTGTCCGGATTGTACTCATCCTTGCCAATACTGGTTCCCAATGCCGTAATCAGGGTTGCAATTTCCTGGGATGAAATAAGGCGGTCAAAACGCGCCCTCTCTACATTGAGTATTTTTCCCTTGAGGGGAAGAATGGCCTGAAATTTACGATCCCTGCCCTGCTTTGCCGAACCGCCTGCAGAATCGCCCTCTACCAGGTAGAGTTCCGATTGTGAAGGATCTTTTTCCTGACAATCAGCCAGCTTTCCCGGCAAACCCATACTATCCAGCACACCCTTTCGACGTGTCATGTCGCGAGCTTTTCGAGCTGCCTCACGTGCGCGTGCTGCTTCGACGATTTTTCCAGTAATAATCTTCGCATCCGCAGGATTCTCTAGCAGGAATTCCGACAGTTTAGCCGATACGATTTCCTGAACTACCGGCAATACTTCACTGGATACGAGTTTATCTTTGGTCTGGGATGAAAATTTCGGCTCAAACACTTTCACCGAAAGCACACAGGTGAGTCCTTCCCGCATATCGTCACCGGAAGTATCTACCTTCGCTTTTTTAGCGATTTCATTCTGTTCAATATAATTATTCAGTGTCCGGGTTAATGCCGAGCGTAAACCCGTTAAATGAGATCCCCCATCGCGCTGCGGAATATTGTTAGTAAAACACTGGACCGTTTCGGCATAGGAGTCATTCCATTGCATCGCAACTTCAACAGTTACGCCATCTTTTTCACCTATCGCATGGAAAACCTTGGGATGCAGCACCGTTTTCGTTCGGTTTATATATTCGACAAACCCTTTGGCTCCACCGCTAAAGGCAAAATTTTCGCTTCTTCCATCTCTCTGGTCGAATAGCTCGATTTTGACACCATTGTTCAGAAATGATAATTCACGTAAACGCTTGGCGAGTATTTCGTAGTGAAACTCTATTTTTCCAAAAGTCTCCAAGCTAGCCATAAAATGAACTTCCGTCCCGCGTCGTTCTGTCTCTCCGGTCAGCTTCAACGGAGATACAGCATTACCGTGCCGGAATTCCATTTGATGCACTTTTCCATCACGCCATATTCTGAGTTTCAGCCATTCCGATAAGGCATTGACGACTGAAACGCCAACGCCATGCAAACCGCCCGATACTTTGTATGAATTAGCATCAAATTTTCCACCGGCATGTAATTCTGTCATCACAATTTCGGCTGCCGAGCGTTTTAAATCATCATCTTCCTTGATGCTGGTGGGTATTCCCCTGCCATTGTCCACAACACTGATCGAACTGTCAGCATGAATAGTGATCTGAATATCGTCGCAATAATTTGCCAGCGCTTCGTCAATGGCATTATCGACAACTTCAAAAACCATGTGGTGCAGGCCGGTACCATCACTGGTATCGCCAATATACATGCCCGGGCGTTTGCGGACAGCATCCAGGCCTTTAAGAATCTTGATGCTGTCAGAATTATATTCGCTCATTCTTTTCCCTTGGGTTTCACGTGAAACAGTAATTCGTTTTGTACATGAATCATGTTAAATACGCATCGGCATGACGACATATTTGAACCTGTCATCACCAGGAATCGTAATCAGACAACTACTGTTTGCATCCCCAAAAGAACAGTCAACTTCCGTGGTATTTATATTGTTCAGCACGTCCAGCAAATAGGTAACGTTAAACCCAATATCCAACGGCTCGTTGACATAGTCGATTTCCAGTTCTTCTTCTGCTTCTTCTTGCTCTGTATTATTACAAATCACCCGCATACTATTCTGTGTTAGCACCATGCGCACGCCACGAAACTTTTCGTTGGACAGAATAGATGCTCGCTGCATGGCATGAAGCAGCGTCAACCGATCCAGTACAACATGATTTGTATAATGTGAAGGGATTACCTTGTTGTAGTCTGGAAATTTCCCTTCGATTATTTTCGACACCAGATTGATATTTCCGAATGTGAAAGTAACCAGGTTTTTTCCGAGACTAATTTTTACTTCACCTTCCGTATCACCGAGCAATTTGATCAGCTCAGTAACAGTCTTGCGCGGAAGAATCGCTTCTGCTGTCTGGCTTACTGTTTCCAAACTCATGCTGGCAAGACTCAATCTGTGCCCGTCCGTAGCAACCACTTTTACAAACCCGGGCTCCAATACCATCAATAAGCCATTTAGGTAATAACGAATATCTTGTTGTGCCATGGCATATTGCACCTGATTCAACAACTGCTTGAGCATGGACTGGGATATTGAAATTTCTGAAACAAACTCGTCCGACAAGGCTAAGTGAGGAAAATCTTCTGCAGGTAAAGTTTGCAGGTTGAACTGACTTTTGCCCGCTCTTAATTGCAACCGGCTTTCTTTGCTGGTAAACGATATTTCAGAATTTTCAGGAAGCGCCCTCACGATATCCTGTAATTTTTTTGCAGAAACCGTAATTGCAGAATCGTTATTCTCGTGCTTATTTTCGAGCATCGCAGTAATTTGAATTTCCAGATCAGTAGCGATAAAGGCAATATCCTGATTTCCAATTTGAATCAGTACATTAGACAATATTGGAAGCGTATGACGTCGTTCAACGATGCCCGCTACGGACTGCAATGGCCTGAGAAACTCTTCCTTGTTGATTTTCATTAATAACATATATATACCTTGATACTAATAGATAATGTGCGCGTGAATTTTGTATAACTAAATAAATACTATAATTTTCAATAAGATAATCTACATGTCAGTGTCTGTATAATTCATTGCATGGCTTGTGGATGATTTGTGGATGAATTTTAAACTTAGGCAATTTTCCGCTTTATCCCCAATTCATACATATTTTGTTCAACTTCTTAATACCTGTAATAAAACACTGATGTCGCGAGTCATGGAAGGTTCGCTGACTTTCAATTCTTCGATTTTACGGCACGCGTGCATAACCGTGGTGTGATCGCGTCCACCGAACGCATCACCAATTTCAGGAAAACTCAAATGGGTTAATTCCTTGGCTAGAGACATGGCTACTTGTCGCGGACGCGCTACATTACGGGTACGTTTCTTTGAATACATTTCTGCAACTTTAATCTTGTAGTAATCGGCAACAGTCTTTTGTATATTTTCAATAGATATCTGCCGGTTCTGTACAGCCAGTAAATCCTTTAGCGCTTCCTTGGCTAAATCCAGGTTGATTGAGTGCCCAGTAAAACGAGAATAAGCAATGACTTTCTTTAATGCGCCTTCCAGTTCACGAACATTGGAGCGGATTTGTTTTGCAATGAAGAAAGCAACATCGCTTTCCAGTTCAAGATTTTCAGCCTCGGCCTTTTTTATCAGGATGGCGACACGCATTTCAAGTTCTGGAGGTTCAATAGCAACCGTCAGACCCCAGCCAAAGCGAGAAATCAATCGATCTTCCATCCCGGATATTTGTTTGGGGTAAGTATCACAGGTAATAATGACTTGCTTCTTGCTTTCAATTAAGGCATTGAAAGCATAGAAAAATTCTTCCTGTGTACGGGCTTTGCCACTAAAAAACTGAATATCGTCGATCAACAAAAGATCAAGTGAGTGGTAATAGCGTTTGAAATCATCAAACGCCTTATGTTGGTATGCCCTTACTACATCCGAAACGTACCTTTCAGCGTGAAGATAGCTGATTTTGGCATTGCTGTTTTGTTCCAGGACATAATTGCCAATAGCCTGAATGAGATGGGTTTTACCCAAACCGACGCCACCATAAACAAACAGGGGATTATATGCAGTACCAGGATTGTCGGCCACTTGTAGTGCAGCTGCGCGTGCCAACTGGTTGGCCTTGCCAGTTACAAAATTAGCGAAGGTAAAAGAGGGGTTCAGGCCGTTTTTTTCGTTTCTACCTTGCCGGGCAACCGGAACGGGAGCGATGATTGGATTTGCTGGCGGTAACTTTCTTTCTTTCTGCTCCAAATTTTCGGCAACGGAAAGAATCAACTGAACCGGGCGAGAAAAATGGTCTTGCCCGATCTGCTCGAAACGACTGAGAAATTTGTCACGCACCCACTGCATGATAAAACGATTGGGCGCCACAATGCGCAAAGCGTCTGTACCCCCTTCGAAACGCAAGGGTTTAATCCAATTATTGAATTGTTGCGGGGTAAGCTCTTGTTCGAAACGGCTCAAACAAGCTTGCCAGAAAGTTTCCATTGATTACCTAAGGATGTACAACCGATTACCTTGAAAGATGAAACGCAGAATGAACAGGTGAATTGAGCCGTTCATTGTAGCCCGATTGTGGTGACTTATCCACAGGCAGGGATATTAATTTAAGTTGACAGCATATAGATGAAGGTAGTCTAATTACGGGTTCACAGTCTGTGTTATAGCAAGAGGAATTATCATGAAACGCACATATCAGCCTTCCGTGGTCAAGCGCAAGCGCACACACGGTTTTCGCGCCCGGATGAAAACACCCGCAGGCCGCGCTATCATTAACTCTCGTCGCGCCAGTGGCAGGGTACGTCTGGCCGTTTGAATCAGGCCCAAGACGAAGTGGTAGGTTTTGGCTTTTCAAAGGCCAAGCAATTAGTAAAAACGGATGAAATATCATCCGTTTTTAGTTTCAACAGCCGTTTTTCCAGCGAGCATTTTCAGGTTCTGGCAAAACCCGGAATATATGAATTTGCCCGCATGGCTGTAATCGTCAGCAAAAAAACGGCCCGTCATGCAACTGTGAGAAACTATATCAAGCGCGTGTCGCGCGAAGTGTTTCGTTTGCAACAGCCCCGGCTTGACGGCCTGGATATGGTTATTCGCATACGCAAGAGCTTTTCTCCTGCCGAGTATGCCGTGATCGAGCAGGAACTGAAAACCCAATTCGATAGGGTACGTCAGAAATTTACCCTGCCAGAAAAGCAGAATACTTTATGACCCGAATCCTGCTGTTTCTGGTAAAAAGCTACCAGTACTTGATTAGCCCAATGCTTGGACCCTCGTGCCGATTTACTCCCACCTGTTCCGAGTATGCAGTTCAAGCACTGAAAAAATATGGTGCCATCAAGGGATTCTGGTTAAGCACGAAACGCGTTGGCCGATGTCACCCCTGGCATGATGGTGGCTATGATCCTTTACCTTAGGTAGTCCATGGATACTCAAAGACTCATAATGTTTGTCGTGTTTTCCTTCTCGGTCCTGATGTTATGGGATGCCTGGCAGAAGGAACAAAACCCGCAGCCAGCCCAGACGGTACCTGCAACAGTTACCGCATCTCAGAACAGCGTCCCGGTAGTGGGTGCTGGCACACCAGATTCGCTTCAAGCGGCAACGCCAGAAATGCCACAGATTTTGCCGCGCGGTGAGCGTATCAAGATCCGCACGGACGCGCTGTATGTTGAAATAGATACGATCGGCGGGGATATTCGCCGCCTTGATTTGCGCAAACACAAGGGAGACGAGGACAAAAGCAAGGATTTGGTCCTTTTCAGCGACCAAAAATCAAGCACATATATTGCGCAATCGGGACTGATTGGCAATATTCTGCCGTCGCACAAGACCTTGTTTTCTGCACAGGGTACTGAATTTACTCTCGCATCCGGCGCTCAGGATTTGCAGGTCAGACTAACCGCACCCGCTTCCGCCGGGGTCCAGGTTGATAAAATATTTACTTTCCATCGTGATAGTTATGTAGTCGATGTGGAATATCAGATCAGAAACGGTGGTGAAAGTGCGATCAGCCCGCATGCCTATTACCAGCTAGTTCGGGATGATTCGGCCTCCAAGGGGGACTCGATGTTCATCAGCACGTATGCCGGCCCCGCAATTTATACTGATCAGCAAAAATTTCAGAAAATAAGTTTTTCGGATATTGAAAAAGGTAAAACAACTCATCAGAAGCAGAGTAACGATGGTTGGGTAGCCATGCTACAGCACTATTTCGTTTCGGCCTGGTTGCCCTCGAACGGCTTGGCTCGCGAGTTTTACACCAAAGCAATGGGTGGAAACCTTTATGCGGCAGGCGTCATTTTGCCCATTGGATCTATTGCTCCCGGCGCTAGTGGAAAGATATCCGTTCCACTCTATGCGGGCCCTCAGGAGCAGGAAAACCTGAGCAAACTGGCCCCGGGCCTGGATTTGGCGGTAGATTATGGCTGGCTGACTATCATTGCTGCACCCTTGTTCTGGGTGCTGTCCAAAATTCATGGCATGGTAAACAATTGGGGCATCGCCATTATTCTGCTTACTGTGTTGATCAAGTTGGCGTTTTATCCGCTGGCGGCAAAGAGCTATCGTTCCATGGCTCACATGCGGGTATTGGGCCCCAAGCTCCAGAAGCTAAAAGAGCTCTACGGCGACGACCGGCAGCGCATGCACCAGGCAATGATGGATCTATACAAGACCGAGAAGGTAAATCCTTTGGGGGGGTGTTTACCGGTGCTGGTACAAATCCCGGTCTTCATCGCCCTCTACTGGGTGCTGCTCGCCAGTGTAGAAATACGCCACGCTCCTTTTGGCTTGTGGATTCAGGATCTGTCTGCGGCAGACCCATATTACGTGTTGCCCATTATTATGGGTATCACCATGATTATCCAGACCAGGCTTAACCCAACGCCACCCGACCCGATTCAGGCCAAGGTGATGATGGTGATGCCATTCGCATTCAGCATCTTCTTTTTCTTCTTTCCCGCGGGCCTGGTTCTTTACTGGGTTGTAAATAACGTACTCTCGATTGCCCAGCAATGGCAAATCACCCGCAGCATGGAACAGATGCATGCCGCGAAAGGGCATGGCAAAAACTGATACCATCGCCGCTGTCGCGACTGCCGCCGGGCGTGGAGGTATCGGCATTGTCCGGCTATCCGGGGATAGTCTCGAGGCTTTTGCCGTGGCCTTGCTGGGGCACCTTCCCCGGCCGCGATTTGCTTTGCTGGGTAACTTTCTTGATCACGATGGGTCGAGCATCGATCAAGGCATAGCGTTATATTTTCCTGCGCCGAACTCGTTTACTGGCGAGGACGTGCTAGAACTGCAAGGCCACGGCGGAAACGCGGTGATGCAGCGCGTTCTGAAACGTTGTATCACGCTGGGCGCGCGCCTGGCCGAGCCAGGCGAATTCACCAAACGCGCATTCCTCAACGATAAACTCGATCTTGCTCAGGCTGAAAGTGTTGCCGATCTGATCGACGCCGCCAGCGAAGAGGCTGCAAAAAGCGCGTTGCGTTCACTTCAGGGGGAGTTTTCACATGCGGTGCATGAGGTTGTGGCTCGCCTGATTGCGTTGCGCATGCTGGTTGAGGCCTGCATTGACTTTCCCGATGAGGATATTGACTTCCTTCAGGCTGCGGATGCGCTTGGAAAGCTAACCAGTGTTCAGGGGCAACTACAGTGCCTGCTAGCCAAAGCCAGGCAGGGCAGCTTGCTGCGTGAAGGGGCGCACGTGGTGTTGGTGGGCCAGCCCAATGTTGGAAAATCCAGCCTGCTCAACCAGCTTGCTGGAGACGAGGTTGCTATTGTTACTGCCGTAGCGGGAACCACGCGTGACACTGTGCGTGAAGAAATTGAAATCCAGGGGGTCCCTTTTCATATCATCGACACCGCCGGTTTGAGAGAAACTACCTGTGAAGTTGAACAAATCGGCATCGCGCGAACCTGGGCCGCAGTGGGAAAAGCCACCCTGGCCCTGCTCTTGATCGATAGCCGGGAAGCTATTACGCCACAGGATGAAGCGATCCTTGCGCGTTTGCCGCGCAATCTGCCCGTGGTGCAAGTCTTCAACAAGATCGATCTGCTGCCGCGCGATGCCGGGATCGAGCAGGATGCCGGGGTACGCCGCATTTATGTTTCCGCCAAAAGAGGCGACGGACTGGATTTGCTTCGCCAAAGCCTGTTGCAAATGGCTGGCTGGGAACAGACCGGGGAGGGGGCCTTCATGGCGCGGGAGCGACATTTGCGAGCCCTGGAGCTGGCACGCGCCTGCCTGGAAAAAGCAGCGGAAAACTGGCGACAGCTCGAGTTTTTTGCCGAAGAACTCAAGCTGGCCCAGAACGCATTAAACAGCATTACCGGAGAATTCGGTGCGGATGATTTGCTGGGGGAAATCTTCAGTCGTTTCTGTATTGGTAAGTAGCTGTATTTAAAAGCAGATTATTTGTTTCACGTGAAACCACGCCGGTGGGCTGACGCACTGCCGTGTTTTATCGTATCATTCCCGCTCCACAAACCGCACCCAGACCCCCATGATTTTTCCCACGCAATTTGATGTAATTGTTGTTGGTGGCGGCCATGCCGGCACTGAGGCCGCGCTCGCCGCGGCGCGTATGGGACGCAAAACCCTGCTGCTTAGCCATAATATCGAAACACTTGGGCAAATGTCATGTAATCCGGCTATCGGCGGGATCGGCAAGGGTCATCTGGTGAAGGAAGTCGATGCTCTGGGCGGCGCCATGGCGGCGGCCACTGACGAGGGCGGAATCCAGTTTCGCATCTTGAATTCAAGCAAGGGGCCAGCGGTGCGGGCAACGCGTGCTCAGGCCGATCGTTTGTTGTACAAGCAGTCCATCAGGGGACGCCTGGAAAACCAGCCCAACCTGTGGCTGTTCCAGCAGGCGGTTGATGATTTTACGCTTGCCGGCGATCAGATTACCGGGGTGGTTACGCAGCTTGGCTTGCGCTTCGAGGCTCGTGCTGTGGTGCTAACGGCAGGCACCTTTCTCGCCGGGCTGGTGCATGTTGGCCAGTCCAGCTATCAAGCTGGACGCGCAGGCGATCCGCCCTCTATCAGCCTCGCACATCGCCTGCGTGAATTGAAATTACCGGTTGGACGGCTTAAAACAGGTACCCCGCCACGTATCGATGGACGGTCCCTGGATTACTCGGTGATGACGGAGCAGCCGGGGGATGATCCGGCCCCCTTGTTTTCATTCCTTGGGTCGGCAAGCCGGCATCCGCAGCAGGTTTCGTGCTGGATCAGTTACACCAACGAACGCACGCACGACATCATTCGCAATGGCCTCGACCGCTCGCCGCTATATACAGGTGTAATCGAAGGCGTGGGGCCGCGCTATTGCCCATCCATTGAGGACAAGATCACGCGTTTTGCCGACAAGGACGCACACCAGATTTTTGTCGAGCCGGAAGGCCTTTCCACGCATGAAATCTATCCCAACGGTATATCCACAAGCCTGCCATTTGATGTGCAATATGCGCTGGTGCGTTCGATGCGTGGCTTCGAGAATGCTCACATTACCCGGCCTGGATATGCGATCGAGTACGATTATTTCGATCCACGCGGCCTTAAAAGCTCACTCGAAACCAAGGCTATCAAGGGATTGTTTTTTGCCGGACAGATAAACGGGACCACCGGGTACGAGGAAGCGGCCGCGCAGGGCCTGCTGGCGGGCATCAATGCCGGCCTGTTCGCTGCAGAAAAGGAGGCATGGAGCCCTGGCCGCGATCAGGCCTATCTTGGCGTGATGGTCGATGATCTGATTACGCGCGGGGTATCGGAGCCCTACCGCATGTTTACCAGCCGCGCGGAATACCGGTTGCTGCTCAGGGAAGACAACGCCGATTTGCGCCTGACTGAAATCGGGCGCGAACTCGGTGTGGTTGATGATGAGCGCTGGCGGAGCTTTACGGCCAAACGCGAAGCGGTTGCGCAGGAAAAGGAAAGGCTCAAGAGTACCTGGGTCAACCCACGTGTGGTCGATATCGCTAGCGCGGAACGCGTGCTCGGACAGGCGATGGAGCGTGAGTATTCGCTGCTGGATCTGTTGCGTCGCCCCCAGGTCACGTACCAATCCCTGTTAACCCTGCCTGGTTCGGGTGAGGGAGTCAGCGACCCAGAGGTGGCTGCGCAGGTAGAAATTCAGGCCAAATATCAAGGCTATATCGAACGCCAGCAGGAAGAAATCGAGCGGCACCATCATTACGAAGCGCTGCGTTTGTTGCCTGACATGGATTACAACAAGGTACACGGCCTTTCCATCGAGGTGAAGCAGAAGCTGGCGCAATACAAGCCGGAAACGCTGGGACAGGCGGCGCGTATTTCCGGCGTCACGCCGGCAGCCATTTCTCTCCTGCTTGTCTACCTCAAGCGCTCGCAAGGCCGGCCGGGGAGTAAAAATACATGAGTTTGGCGGGAAATCTTTCCGATGGGCTCACGCGGCTTGGGCTAGCGCTGACCGATGTGCAGCAGCGCCTGTTGCTGGATTACATTGCTTTATTACAGAAGTGGAACAAGGTCTACAACCTGACCGCCGTGCGCGAGCCGGAAAACATGCTTTATCAGCATCTGCTCGACAGCCTTGCGGTGCTGCCACATATCGGTGCGGGACGGCTGCTGGATGTTGGTACGGGCGGGGGGGTGCCCGGCATCGTGCTGGCAATCGCAAGACCGGAACTGGACATTACTTTGCTCGACAGCAATCAGAAAAAAACCACGTTTCTGCGTCAGGCCTGCATAGAGCTCGGGCTTAAAAATGTAAAGGTGGAGTGTCTGCGCGTGGATGACTATCAGCCAGCTCCTGCATTTGACATGGTAATTTCACGCGCCTTTTCCGAGCTTGGCGAGTTTGTCCGGCTATCGGCTCGCTTGTGTCGCCCAGGTGGAATATTACTGGCGATGAAGGGCGTCTATCCCCACGATGAGTTGGCTCAATTGCCAACCCAGTTTCTTCGGCATGAAGTTGTCCCGCTCAGTGTACCTGGGCTCGATGCGCAGCGGCATTTGGTAATCCTTAAGGTTTGACTATGGCCAGAATAATTGCAGTAACCAATCAAAAGGGTGGAGTGGGAAAAACGACGACTACCGTCAATCTTGCTGCCAGTCTTGCCGCAACCAAACGCAAGGTATTGTTGGTGGACCTCGATCCGCAGGGAAATGCCACCATGGGCAGCGGGGTTGAGAAGGATGGGTTGGAGCGCACGGTTTATCATGTACTGCTAGAGCAGAATAGTGTGGCCGAGGTGCGAGTACAGTCGACCAGCGGAAAATATGACTTGATCCCTGCCAATCGTAATCTGGCAGGCGCGGAAGTGGAGTTGGTGCAGGAGCTCGCGCGGGAGTGGCGGCTAAAGAAAGCCCTTGAAAGCGTGGTCTCCGAGTATGACTTCATCCTGCTCGATTGTCCGCCAGCACTTAATCTGCTGACAGTCAATGGCTTGTGTGCCGCGAGTGCCGTGATGATTCCGATGCAGTGCGAATATTACGCGCTCGAGGGCCTCAGCGATCTGGTTAAAACCATCAAGCGTGTGCGCGCACATCTGAACCCGCAACTGGAAATCGAAGGCTTGCTGCGAACCATGTTTGACCCGCGCAATACTCTGGCGCAGCAGGTTTCTGCCCAGCTTCTGCAACATTTTGGAGATAAGGTCTACCGTACGATAATTCCGCGCAACATTCGCTTGGCGGAAGCGCCCAGCTATGGCGTGCCTGTTCTGTATCACGATCGGGGTTCAAAAGGTGCCCAGGCATATCTGGCGCTGGCCGGTGAAATGATTGGCAAGCACAAGGCGGTAGAACAAGCGAGCGGCAGCAAACTTAAAGGGGTGATTTAGGGATGGTTAAATTCAAAGGATTGGGCCGCGGGCTTGATGCGTTACTTGCGGGTGACGACGGTGTGGAGGGGGAAACCCTGCAACAATTGGCAGTAACGGCTTTGCAGCCGGGAAAATACCAGCCGCGCACCCACATGGACCCCGAGTCATTGCAGCAACTGGCGGATTCAATCAGGGCGCAGGGCGTGATACAACCGGTATTGGTGCGGCCCATCGTGGGCGGACGTTATGAAATTATTGCCGGAGAGCGGCGCTGGCGCGCTTCCCAGTTAGCGGGCTTGAGCGAGATTCCCGCACTGATCCGCGAGATTCCGGACGAGGCGGCGCTGGCAATGGCTCTGATAGAGAATATCCAGCGGGAAAACCTTAATCCTCTGGAAGAGGCGCTGGGCATCCAGCGCCTGATCAACGAATTCAATCTGACTCACCAGGCGGCAGCAGAAGCGGTAAGCCGTTCGCGCAGTGCTGTGACCAATTTGTTGCGCCTGCTGAATCTTGCCCCGCGCGTGCAGGAAATGATGATGCAGAATTTGCTCGACATGGGGCACGCACGGGCGCTGTTAGGGCTAACCCAGGTCAAACAGATCGATGCCGCTCACGAAATCATCAACAAGGGGCTTTCGGTGCGAGAGGCGGAAAATTTGGCCAAGCGCCTGCTTAAGCCCGTTGATGAGCACAGATACAAGCCAGACCGTGACGTGATGCAGTTGCAGGAAACGCTTGCAGAAAAGATTGGAGCGCGTGTGACCCTGTCTGCGCGCAAGGGGGGCAAGGGCCGCCTCGTCATTGACTACGACAACCTGGAGCAGCTTGACAGCATCATCGCCAGGTTCTGAACCATTCAGCCCAGGCCGCCAATGTATAACCTTAACTTATTCAAGCATAAAGAAAGATTTGACGATTTCACGGGGGTATAATAAAATTCCTTGATTTTTCGCGGTGCTGAAGCATCTTGTACGCAAATCGTATCATGATGTATCAGGCTGCAGCAGCAGCGGTTGGCGCATCCCTGGCATACGTTTATTTGGGGGAGGCTGCGGCCGGGGCAGCGTGGTTTGGCGGTGTTGTGGCACTCTCGAATACGATGTTGCTGGCATGGCGTATGCGTTGCAGCGCCACTAAGGCGGCGCAGGATCCGCGCCGCGAGTTGGCCGGGCTTGTTCGTTCCAGTATGGAGCGATTTTTTATGGTCTCTCTGCTTATGGCGGTGGGGCTGGGATGGATGAAATTGATGCCGCTGCCCTTGCTGGCCGGCTTCGCCCTGGGGCAGTTAGCCTTGGTGGTTTCAACAATAATCAGTGGAATAGAGAAACAATAAATGTCTGGCGAAACACAAACCTCCGCAGAATACATCAAACACCACCTGCAAAACCTGACCTATGGACAACATCCGGACGGAAGCTGGGGTTTGGCGCATAGTGCTGAACAGGCCAAGGAAATGGGCTTCTGGGCGATCAATCTGGACACGACGATTATCGCTTTTTTGCTGGGATCGATTTTCCTGTTTTTCTTCGCCAGGGCGGCGCAGAAGGCCTCTGCCGGGGTGCCGACAGGGCTGCAGAATTTTGTCGAGTGGGTTGTCGATTTTGTCGACAACAGCGTGCGTGGTTCGTTTACTGCCAGAAACGATATGGTGGCTCCGCTCGCACTCACTATTTTCGCCTGGGTACTGTTGATGAATCTGATGGATCTGATGCCCATTGATTATCTGCCATTAATTGCCCACGCTGCCGGATTGCCTTTCCTTAAGGTTGTGCCCACAACCGATCCCAATGCCACATTTGGCATGTCCATCGCTGTTTTTGTGCTGGTCGTGTACTACAGCATCAAGATGAAGGGCCTGGGTGGTTTTGTCGGCGAACTCACGCTGCAGCCTTTCGGCAAATTCGGTTTGCCTGCCAACATTTTCCTCGAAGGTGTGAACCTGATTGCCAAGCCGGTTTCGCTGGCGCTGCGCTTGTTCGGCAACATGTATGCGGGCGAAATGATCTTCATCCTGATCGCGCTGATGGGCGCTTCCTGGGCTGGCGCAACTTTCGGCAGCTCGCTGCTGTTTGGTTCGCAGGTTGTCCTTTCTCTCGGCTGGGCGATTTTCCACATTCTGATTGTTACGCTTCAGGCCTTCATTTTCATGACGCTAACCATCGTTTACATGGATATGGCGCATCAGGAACATCATTAAAGATTTTTTAATTAGCAACTTAACTTTTAAATTAACAGGAGAAACAAATGGAACATGCACTGCTTTTTATCGCTGGCGCGATCATGATGGGCTTGGGCGCACTGGGTGCGGCTGTGGGTATTGGTATTCTGGGCGGCCGCTTCCTTGAGGGTGCTGCACGCCAGCCTGAGTTGATCCCTATGTTGCGTACCCAGTTCTTCGTGGTGATGGGTCTGGTAGATGCGGTGCCGATGATTGCTGTTGGTATCGCCATGTACGTCCTCTTTGCTGTGGCCGGCTAAGCTGCCTGTAATCAATAACTCAAAAAAGGTTCGTGCATGAATATCAATGCAACCCTTCTCGCACAAACGATCATGTTCATCATGTTCGTCTGGTTCTGCATGAAATTTGTTTGGCCGCCCATCATGCAGGCGCTGACCGAGCGCAAGAAGTTGATCGCCGATGGCCTGGCCGCCGGTGAACGCGGCAAGCATGAACTGGAGCTGGCTTCGCGCCGGGCGACCGAGTCCATGCATGACGCCAAGCAAAAAGCAGCGGAAGTGATTACCCAGGCAGAAAAACGCGCATCCCAGATTGTTGAGGAAGCAAAAAATACCGCCAGGGAAGAGGGCGATCGTCTGGTGGCTAGAGCGAAAGCGGAAATTGACCAGGAGGTCAATCGTGCGCGTGAATCTCTGCGGCAGCAGGTGGCCGAGCTGGCCGTTGCTGGTGCCGAGAAAATCCTGCGCCGCGAAGTTGATGCCAAGGCCCACGCCGAGTTGCTGACCGCGCTCAAGAACGAAATCTAGGCGGCAAAACTATGGAAATCGTTACGATTGCAAGGCCCTACGCTGAAGCTCTGTATCGCCTGGCAAGCCAGAAAGCCGCACAGGCTGAATGGTCGCGCATGCTCGAGGCCGCATCCGCGGTGGTGAGCGATGCCACGATGGGCGATGCCATTTCCAACCCCAGGTTCACCAGGGCAAATCTGGAACAGATTTTCCTTTCGGTAATGGGCAAGGAGCTGAACGAGGAAGGCAAAAATCTGATTTGTTTGTTGATCGAAAACGGTCGACTTGCACTGTTGCCCGTCATCACTAAAGAGTTCGAGAAGTTGATGGCGGAGCAGAGTGGCCAGATTGAAGCCGATATCGCCAGCGCCTTCCCGCTGTCCGATGAGCAGGTGAAAGAAATGGTTGGCATGCTTGAAAAACGCTTTTCACGAAAAGTGACGGTTCAGGTAAGCGTAGACCCTGAACTTATTGGCGGCGTGAAAATTAATGCCGGTGACGTGGTGATCGACGCATCCGTGCGCGGCCAGCTCAATAACATGACCTTTGCGCTCAAGCGCTAGGAGAGAAAAGAATGCAGTTAAACCCATCAGAAATCAGCGATCTGATCAAGAGCAAGATCGAAAATTTTGCTACTGCGGCAGAAGCGCGCAATCAGGGTACGGTCGTTTCTGTAACGGACGGTATCGTACGTATTCACGGTCTTTCCGGTGTGATGCAGGGCGAAATGCTCGAATTCCCGGGGAACACCTTTGGCCTGGCGCTCAATCTTGAGCGCGATTCTGTCGGTGCCGTGGTTCTGGGTGAATATGAGCACATCAGCGAAGGCGATACCGTCAAGTGCACGGGCAAGATTCTGGAAGTGCCCGTTGGCGAGGCGCTCATCGGTCGTGTGGTGAACTCACTGGGCCAGCCGATTGATGGCAAGGGTCCAATCGCAACAAGCGAAACCTCACCGATCGAAAAAGTGGCGCCGGGTGTGATTTCCCGTCAGTCAGTATCGCAGCCGCTGCAAACTGGCCTCAAGTCGGTTGACGCAATGGTGCCGATTGGCCGTGGTCAGCGTGAGCTGATCATTGGCGATCGCCAGACGGGCAAGACCGCTGTAGCCGTGGACGCCATCATCAATCAGAAAGGTACCGGCGTAATTTGTATTTATGTCGCTATCGGCCAGAAGGCTTCTTCTGTTGCCAACGTAGTGCGCAAGCTGGAAGAGCACGGGGCAATGGGCCATACGATTATTGTTGCCGCTACGGCATCTGATCCGGCCGCCATGCAATACATTGCTCCTTACGCGGGTTGCACCATGGGCGAGTACTTCCGTGATCGCGGTGAGGATGCGTTGATTGTTTACGATGATCTGACCAAGCAGGCCTGGGCCTACCGTCAAATTTCTCTCCTGCTGCGCCGCCCGCCAGGCCGTGAGGCTTATCCGGGCGATGTGTTCTACCTGCACTCTCGTCTGCTTGAGCGCGCTGCGCGTGTTAATGCGGACCATATTGAAAAGATTACCAACGGCGCTGTCAAAGGCAAGACCGGCTCTCTTACCGCATTGCCCGTGATCGAAACCCAGGCGGGCGACGTGTCTGCCTTTGTTCCAACCAACGTGATTTCGATTACTGACGGCCAGATCTTTCTGGAAAGCGATCTGTTCAATGCTGGTATCCGCCCTGCGATCAATGCCGGCTTATCTGTGTCCCGCGTTGGTGGCGCAGCGCAGACCAAGGCAATCAAGAAACTGGGCGGTGGTATCCGTCTGGCGCTTGCGCAGTATCGTGAACTGGCAGCATTTGCACAATTCGCATCCGACCTCGACGAAGCAACACGCAAGCAGCTGGAGCGCGGCAAGCTGGTAACGGAATTAATGAAGCAAAACCAGTACTCCCCGATGTCGATCTCTGAAATGGCGATCACCCTGTACGCCGTGAACAAGGGCTACATGGACGATGTGGACGTGAAGAAAGTTTTGGCTTTTGAAGCAGCCCTGCAGGCGTTTATGAAGAGCAAGCACGGCGCTCTGATGAACACCATCGAGAGCGAACGTGATGTAAGTGCCGACAGCGAGAAAACCCTGATGGGCGCAATTGACGAGTTCAAGGCCAGCTCGGTTTACTAAAGCCTCGTGAAACATAGACTTAGGACTCAATAATGGCGAGCGGAAAAGAGATTCGGACCAAGATCAAAAGTGTCCAGAATACACAGAAAATTACTCGCGCCATGGAAATGGTGGCCGCATCCAAAATGCGCAAGGCGCAGGAGAGGATGCGTGCTGCCCGGCCCTACGGCGAAAAAATTCGCAACGTGGCTGCTCACCTAAGCCATGCCCATACTGAATACAAGCATTCCTTCCTGATTACGCGAGATGTTGTGAAACGTGTCGGCGTGATCATGGTGACATCCGATAAAGGTTTGTGCGGCGGTCTCAATACCAATGTAATTCGAATGGTGCTGGGACAGATGAAAGAATGGGAAGCGGCGGGCAAACAAGTGGATTCCTGTGCGCTGGGTGGCAAGGGTTTTGGTTTTCTGCAGCGCATGGGCGGCAACGTGCTGTCCCATGTCACTGGCCTGGGTGATACTCCTCACCTGGAAAAGTTGATCGGTCCCATCAAGGTCATGCTTGACGCCTACATGGAAGGCAAAATTGACGAGCTGCACCTGTGCTACACCCGCTTCATCAATACCATGAAACAGGAACCGACGATGGAGAGGCTGTTGCCATTGTCCGGGGAAGATCTTGGCTCGGCGAAGGGGCACTGGGATTACATCTACGAGCCGGAAGCTAAATCAGTTATCGACGAATTGATGAGCCGCTATATTGAAGCGCTGGTTTATCAGGCCGTAGCTGAAAACATGGCATCCGAGCAGAGCTCACGCATGGTGGCGATGAAGGCCGCATCCGACAATGCCGGCAACGTCATTGACGAGCTCAAGCTGATCTACAACAAAACCCGTCAGGCGGCAATTACCAAAGAGCTGTCCGAAATCGTTGCCGGCGCAGCTGCCGTTTAAACGATCTTGAATTATCAAGCGGATCACAGAATCAATAGTATCGAGGATAGAAAATGAGCCAAGGTAAAGTGGTACAAATTATTGGGCCGGTAGTCGACGTGCAGTTTCCGCGCGATGCCATGCCCAAGGTGTATGACGCCTTAAAAATGGAAGAGGCGGGACTCACCCTTGAAGTTCAGCAGCAGTTGGGTGACGGCGTTGTACGCTCGATTGCGATGGGCACCACGGACGGTTTGAGTCGTGGCATGCTGGTGACGGGCACCGGTGCTGCAATTTCGGTTCCTGTCGGCATCAAGACTTTGGGCCGTATCATGGATGTGCTGGGGAACCCAATTGACGAAATGGGTCCAATTGGTCACGAAACCAGCTGGGGCATTCACCGCAATGCGCCGGCCTTCGACGAACTTGCCGCTTCCAATGAACTACTGGAAACGGGCATCAAGGTGATCGATCTGATCTGCCCGTTCGCCAAGGGCGGTAAAGTTGGCTTGTTCGGTGGCGCCGGCGTGGGCAAGACCGTGAACATGATGGAATTGATCCGCAACATCGCGGTGGAGCACAGCGGCTACTCGGTGTTTGCCGGTGTGGGTGAGCGTACCCGTGAAGGTAACGACTTCTACCACGAAATGAAGGAAGGTGGCGTGCTGGACAAGGTTTCCCTGGTTTACGGCCAGATGAACGAGCCGCCGGGCAACCGTCTGCGCGTGGCGCTGACCGGTTTGACCATGGCCGAGTACTTCCGCGACGAAGGCCGCGACGTGCTGCTGTTCGTTGACAATATTTACCGCTATACCCTGGCCGGAACCGAAGTTTCGGCACTGCTGGGCCGTATGCCCTCCGCCGTGGGTTACCAGCCAACCCTGGCAGAAGAAATGGGCCGTCTGCAGGAGCGCATCACCTCCACCAAGAAGGGTTCCATTACTTCCATCCAGGCCGTATATGTACCTGCGGACGATTTGACCGACCCCTCTCCAGCGACCACTTTTGCCCACCTGGATGCAACCGTGGTGCTGTCACGCCAAGTGGCCGAGCTGGGTATTTACCCTGCGGTCGATCCGCTGGACTCTACTTCTCGCCAGCTTGACCCGCTTGTCGTGGGTGAAGAGCACTACACCGTGGCGCGCGCTGTTCAGTCCACGCTGCAGCGCTACAAGGAACTGCGCGATATTATTGCGATTCTGGGTATGGATGAGCTTTCTCCGGAAGACAAGCTGGCTGTGGCCCGTGCGCGTAAAATCCAGCGCTTTCTTTCCCAGCCCTTCTTCGTGGCCGAGGTTTTCACTGGCAGCCCGGGCAAATTCGTTTCGCTCAAGGACACGCTTGCCGGCTTCAAAGGCATTGTAAACGGCGAATATGATCACCTGCCGGAACAAGCGTTCTACATGGTGGGCGGCATCGAAGAAGCTGTAGAAAAAGCGAAAACCATCCAGTAAAGGACGCCAGCCATGGCAATGACGATCCACGTAGACGTAGTAAGCGCTGAGCAGTCCATTTATTCCGGTGTGGCAGAGTTCGTTGCCGCTCCGGCAGAGGGCGGCGAGGTCGGCATTTACCCGCGCCACGCTCCGCTGATTTCGCGGATGAAGCCGGGAACGGTCCGGGTAAAAGTACCGGACCGTGACGAAGAGGAGCTATTTTTTGTTTCGGGTGGAATTCTGGAAGTTCAGCCACAGGTCGTAACCATTCTGGCGGACACCGCCTTGCGTGGTAAGGATCTGGACGAAGCCAAGGCGCTCGAAGCCAAACGCATGGCGGAAGAGGCGCTGAAGGATCGTTCTGCGTTAATGGACTACGCCAAGGCTGAAGCCGAACTGGCGGAAGCCGTAGCGCAGATCCGCGCAATTGACCAGCTTAGGAAGATTTCACGCCACTAAGCACGGTTATGAAGTTATTTTGAAAAGGCAGCTTTGGCTGCCTTTTCTATTTATAATCAGGTTTTAATCTCCAGTAACGACATGGCTCAAGCTCTCGATATCATTATTCTGGCTGCCGGCAAGGGGACTCGTATGCTTTCCGAGCGCCCCAAGGTGCTGCATGAACTCGCAGGGAAGGCATTATTGCAGCACGTGCTGGACACGGCAAAGGCACTCGACCCGGCGCTAATCTGTGTTGTTTACGGTTATGGCGGCGAAGCCGTACCGCAGGCGATAGCTGATTCGAGCATTAAAATGGTGAAGCAAGAGCCGCAACTGGGGACGGGGCATGCCGTTCAGCAGGTGCTGCCGCATCTGAGCGAGAAGCACGTTACCCTGGTGTTATACGGCGATGTACCGCTGATTAACCGTGAAACCCTGCGGCCACTGATCAGGGTTGCACAGGACAACAAAGTATCGTTGCTCACCATTGAAATGGAAAACCCTCAAGGCTACGGCCGGATCATCCGCGAGGGCGGCAAGGTCAAGCGCATCGTCGAGGAGAAAGATGCCTCGCCGGAAGAACGAAGGGTTACAGAGGTCAATACCGGGATCATGGTGCTGCCGAACCGGTTTCTCCCCGCTTGGCTGGCGGCCCTGAAGAATAGCAATGCGCAGGGAGAGTATTACCTGACAGACGTTATTTCTCTTGCCGCCAGCGCGGGCGTCGAAGTGGTAACGGCGCATCCCGCTCACCACAGGGAGGTGCTGGGTGTGAACAGTAAGGGTCAGCTGGCCCAACTGGAGCGCATGTACCAGCAAGAGCATGCCGCCAGGTTGCTCGACAGTGGCGTCACCCTGCTCGACCCACAACGGATTGACATTCGTGGTGAGCTTGTCTGTGGCCGGGATGTCGTTATTGATGTCAATTGCCTCTTCGAGGGAAGCGTAATACTTGGTGATGGCGTGAAAGTGGGCGCTAACTGCGTTCTGCGTGATGTCAATATAGGGCGCGAATGCAACATCGAGCCATTCAGCCTGCTGGAGAAAGCGTCAATGGGCGCGGGTTGCCGCATCGGACCCTTTGCGAGAATTCGGCCCGGAACCCAGTTGGCGGATGAAGTGCATATTGGAAATTTTGTAGAGGTAAAAAACAGTCAAGTCGGATTCAATAGCAAGATCAATCATCTCAGTTATGTTGGCGATGCCACGGTTGGTTCCAGGGTCAACGTGGGAGCGGGAACGATTACCTGCAACTACGATGGTGCGAATAAGCATAGAACGGTCATTGAGGATGGTGCTTTTATCGGTTCAGATACGCAACTGGTTGCACCAGTGAAAGTGGGAAAGGGCGCAACGATTGGCGCTGGCTCCACTATTACCAAGGACACTCCTGCGGGAGAATTAACCCTTTCCCGCGCAAAACAAATCTCTATCAGCGGGTGGCAGCGCCCGTTGAAGAAAGCCAAGGACTAAGTCATGTGCGGAATCGTCGGTGCCGTCGCGCAACGTAATGTCGTACCCATTCTGCTGGAAGGACTGCGCAGGCTCGAATACCGGGGATATGATTCGGCAGGGCTGGTGGTCCTGAACAAAGGCCTGCAACGCGTACGCAGTATAGGCCGCGTGGCGGAGCTGACGGCACAGGTTGGCCAGCAGCAAACCCATGGCCACCTCGGTATCGCTCATACGCGCTGGGCAACGCATGGCGCGCCGACAGAGGACAATGCCCACCCGCATGTCAGCCAGGACACGCTGGCGGTGGTTCACAATGGCATCATCGAGAACCACGAGGCCCTGCGCGAGAAATTGAAGGCTTTGGGTTATATATTCACCTCGCAAACCGACACCGAAGTTATCGTCCATCTGATTCACCATCACTATCATGCCAGCCGTGATCTTCTGTATGCAGTACGTACCGCCACATCCGAGCTGCATGGCGCATATGCCATCGGGGTGGTATGCACAGAATCGCCGCATCAGCTCGTGGCAGCACGCCGCGGTAGTCCCTTGCTGATTGGTCTGGGCATCGAGGAAAACTTTATCGCATCAGATGTGTCCGCCTTGCTGCCCGTAACGCAGAAAGTTATCTATCTTGAAGAAGGCGACATCGCCGACATCGGTCTGCTCGAAGTGAAGATAAGTGATTCTGACGGCAGGCTGGTTGAACGCAGTGTGCATATCTCGGAGCTCTCCGCTGATATGGTCGAACTCGGCAACTATCGCCACTTCATGCAAAAAGAAATCCACGAGCAGCCGCGGGCCATTGCCAACACCTTGCAGGCTGCGATGACGGCAGAGCACGTGTTGCCAAGCGTTTTTGGCCCGGATGCGGAAGCCATATTAGGGACGGTAAACGGAGTTCGCATACTTGCCTGTGGTACCAGCTATCATGCCGCCAAGGTGGCGGAATACTGGATCGAATCCCTGGCCGGCCTGCCATGCCGTGCGGAAATTGCCAGCGAATACCGTTATCGCGCCAGCGTGGCCGACCCGGACACACTGATTGTCACCCTCTCCCAGTCCGGCGAAACGCGCGACACCATAGATGCGCTGGTGCAAGCAAAATCGCTTGGCCACAAACATTCGCTGGCAATATGCAACGTTCCGGAAAGCGCGCTGGTGCGAAGCTCGGACCTTGTTTTTCTGACTCGTGCCGGACCTGAAATTGGTGTGGCTTCAACCAAGGCGTTTACTACCCAATTGGTTGCCTTGTTTCTCCTGACTTTGGTGCTTGGCCGCCTGCGCGGAAAAATAAGCGAAATACAGGAAAAAGCTTGGACGACGCAGTTGCGCGAGCTTCCTGGGCTGGTGCAGAAGGTGCTTAATCTGGAACCTGAAATCGCGGCGTGGGCGGAGCATTTTGCGGACAAACAGCATGCGCTGTTTCTGGGGCGTGGAGTGCATTATCCCATTGCCATGGAAGGCGCGCTGAAGCTCAAGGAAATCTCCTACATACATGCCGAAGCCTATCCCGCCGGCGAGTTGAAACACGGCCCGCTAGCCCTGGTCGACAAGGATATGCCGGTAGTGGCGGTGGCGCCGAACGACAGCCTGCTGGAGAAGCTCAAATCCAACCTGCAGGAAGTACGTGCGCGCGGCGGCGAACTCTATGTATTCGCCGATCTGGAAAGCAACTTCACGCCACAGGAGGGTTTGCGCCTGCTGCGCCTGCCTACGCATGCCGGACCCTTGAGCCCGATTATCCATACCGTACCGATGCAAATCCTGGCCTACCATGCGGCCCTATGCAAGGGGACGGACGTAGACAAGCCACGCAATCTGGCGAAATCGGTTACGGTGGAATAGGAAGGAAAGTGGAGCGGGTGAAGGGAATCGAACCCTCGTCGTAAGCTTGGGAAGCTTCTGCTCTACCATTGAGCTACACCCGCAGGCATAGCCGAATTCTACGTGGCTTCCTGCCTTTACTCAACAGCCGGAGCAGATCGAATATGCAGCAACGGGCAGGCGGGAGCACTTTCCCCTTGCCGGATGAAAAGACGATTGACTACGCCGGACCGCTATAAACCATGGCTCAAGACCGCAATCCCCTGACCCTGACTGCCACAACCGACCACCTGCGCCGCTTCGCCCCGTTCGACCGGATGGAGTGTTCGGAACTGGAATGGCTTTCCGAGCGGCTATCGATCGGCTACTACGGCAAAGGCGAAGTCGTGCTCTCACCCGACCAGGGCGAAGCCCCCACCTTCTACATCATCAAACAAGGCGTCGTACAAGGCGAACAAGGCGTCGTCCAGGCCCAGGACGACAGCGCCTGGCTCGAACTGCACGAAGGCGAATGCTTCCCGCTCGGCGCATTGCTATCGAAGCGCCCCGTCACCAGCACCTACCGTGCCCGCTACGACCTCTTCTGCTACCAACTCAGCGCGGCCGA